>CAIYHQ010000076.1 GCA_903926075.1 uncultured Methanomicrobiales archaeon | reverse complement strand
GTTGATAATGTAAAAAAACGATATGGTGAATTGATTCAAACTGGTTTAAATGAGAACCCACCACCGATAATACGTTCAGCAAAGAGAGGAAGAATAAAAAAGACGTTTACGAGAAATTTGCTGGAAAGATTGGAAACTTGGAAGTGCGAAGTTTTGCGGTTTATTGATGATCCTTTGGTTCCATTTGATAACAATCTTGCCGAAAGAGATATCAGGATGGTGAAGGTCAAAATGAAGATATCTGGCGGATTTAGAGACTATTTTACTGCGGAAGCGGTAGCTCTGATCCGTAGTTACATATCAACTGTAAGAAAAAATGACGTAAATGTTATTGAGGCTATTATTGGTGCTTTTGAAAAAAATCCATGGATTACAAAATGTAAGTTGCTATCTAATAAATTAACTGAACAGACCCCTTTGAAAGTATGTACTTAAAGGGCTGAATAGTTACCTTTATTCTTAAAATCTTTGGTCATCATCGATAATTGCTATATCATTCTTGTACAGCTACATACAAGGCTGATGAATGAGATCTTGGGATCGGCAACCCATCTTCGACGAGTCCATGAACATGGAGCTCAATTGCCTCATGCATCATCGTCTCTGCATCCTCCCGGGTTGCTCCTGTTGCGACACATCCCGGAAGATCGGGGGAATATGCTGAGTAATTGCGCCCAGCTTTCTCGATCACAATAAGGAACCTGTGCAATTGTTTCACCTTTCCATATGAGCCTGCTTACAAATGCTGTGAAGCGTTCCAGGTGAGAGATCATCCCCGTGATGACCCGCTATGGTAATCCGCCCTGATTTTTCCGGATGCTCGTACTGTCTATGACTTCCTTTCATTACAACCATGTACCAACAATCTTATTCTATCGTCTTAATTATTTCCCGGACTTTCAGGATAAACCCTCTGTTATACGAGCCTGTCCAATCAGGTACCTCATTGATTGGACAGGCCAATATTGTAAACATTCAATATCCAAAATTTAGAATGAATATTAGGAAAGTGTCGCGCAACTAATCAAATCGATTATTTTAATTTGTTATCAATTATCAAAATTGCTCTATTTTGACTAAAAAAACTTTAGCATCCGCTATATATCATCCTCACTTTTTTATTGTGAGGTTATTCAATAATAAAGGGCAAACTGCTGAACTGGCAAAATTCCATTTTGGAGATGCCCAAGGAGAAGGATTTGATAGGCGAAGAAATTAACGAGAATATAAAATTTCTTTGATGTATTTCTGATATTTTTGACATCAAATTTGAGAATTGACTTCATATGAGAATGTGTCGTCTCACAATCTCCTCTCCTTCCATACCTCATTTCGAAATGAGGATCCATCATTGACTGATTTCTGAGATACATCCCAACAGTTTCAGTTCTTCCATTTTCGTAAAGAAACCGCAACTTTTCATTAATTTTAGCTTTAATGGATCCTCCATTTCGCCAGAGTTTGTTTACCCAATGGTTGATTCTTTTTTCAGTTCCCTCATCTTGTATTACCGCATTTTCACGGACACAGATTGTAGGAATTACTCTAAGATGATAAAAGATATCTGCATGAATCTGAAACGAATCATACCCTCCATCAGCAAAAAGATTTGAAAACTTCAAAGGTATTCCAGAAATCCTATTTAGGAGATCAGACACTTTTGTAGAATCGTGGTCATTTCCATCAGAAAAGACCAGAGCAATGGGGTAATTACCAAGATGAAAAATATGCCCTTTGTACATTTTGCAATTGTAATGAGTATTAAAATCGGCATAGCGATCATATCTTGATGCTTCCAGAGGGGTCGAATCAATAATTCCATCTTTTTCACCCGATAATCGCGCTAGCTGAGCACCAGCAATGCGAATGATTTCTTCAAAAAACTTCTCATCTAACCGGTACCTCATAAAATGGTGAAGAGTTGAGGGAGATGGGATGAGATAATGTCCATTTCTCTTCGGTGCCGAAAGAAGCTTACAATCTTTAGTAGTCAGGGAGGCTATCGTTTTCCGAAACGATTGACCTCGAAATGCTCTTAATACTACCAGTTTTACCATGAATTCAGGTGAATAACGAAAGTGACTTGAATCGGAAGTATAACATTTCGTCTCAATGTGCTTCACAACAGAGTAAAAGTCAGTTTCGTGAAGTAATCTGCAGATAGATAGTCCATCAGAGTTACTTTCATTAAAAACCTCTGAATATGGCTCTTTTTCAAATGAGACCATATTTGGGCGTTTTCAAAGTATATTAAAGTACCGAAATGTTACTGAAAAATAGAGATTTTGCGATATTAAACTCAAATTATACTTGAATCCAGAAAAATAAGATATCTTTTTAAGCTAATACGCTCGTTGGACAGGCTCATACGCAACCCTCTGATTACCTGCGTTACTAATATTATAGTAATTATACTCTAATCGATTTTACGGTTCACTCACAATAAAAATGATGGGATCAAACAAACATCCTCAAGATCCATCGCCATGATAATGACACATGAGTAAATCAGTAATGGTTGGGAAAACAAATTAACAGCAGAATCCCGATATTAACTGCCACAACCTCATATGCTAATAGAAGTCCAATTGAAATAAACATAATCTCAATATTATTGGAGAACTTCATAAAATGAGAATAACCATAGATGTTGATCGAGCCCATATTATTGCTCCAATCCTGTATTCAGAGTTCATTACTAATGGAATATTTGGAAGGAAATCGATACCGCAAGATAGGCTTCCCCGCGGTGTACGGCGTGGATCAATTCAGCATATACTTTTTTTAACGTTTACGGTTTCAATCGATTATCAAAGGGACGCAAATACACTTTGGGATACTGCACGAAAAGTTTATGAAACCGATGAGACCTGCTATCTCTTTGACCCCTCACTTCTCAATAGCACCCCATTTGAAAAAATACAGGAAGACATGCAAAGAACCGGATTATCAAAAAAGGTTAATGAAGACCCTAAGATCTGGGTGAGAATTTCCGAATCATTAATCAGGAAGTGGAAAGGAGATCCAAGGAATTTTTTAGAGTCCTGTGATTATTCAGCTCCTGTAATTCTCTTACGTCTTCGAGGTGATAAGCATAAGAGAAAAGATGATTTCCCCTCTCTTCGCAACTCTAAAATAGGACCTCTATGGCTCCGCATGTTAAGGGACAATGCAAATTTGTCTTCAATTCAGGACCTGGATAAAGTCCCAATACCTGTTGACATCCATTTTGCAAGGGCTTCAGTCAGCCTTGGAGTTATTAAAAGTGAACATCTGGAACTTGATGGGATTTTTCCAGAAATACGAAGGGTATGGGAATTAGGAGTAAAAGGACATGTTATAAACGGAAAAGAGATGCTCGCTCTTGATATTCATGAACCACTATGCCTTCTTTCTAAATACGGATGTACAAACCTGGAAAAGGAATCTGGCAATTGTCCAATGGCCCGGGAATGTCCGGTTGTGAAATGGTGTGTTTATACATCATAGAGTAACCCGGTTCAAACCTCTTCTGATCTCATCGATTTCCTTTTTTACTTCTTTCTCTCCATTTTCATCACGAGTGACTGAAATAGAAACAATATCACCATCTTTGAATCCTGAAAAAACAGAAACCGGAACCTGAAAGACGGGTCCATTGTCTGGAACTAATATCAGCCATTCACCTTCAATTCTATCCACTGCCGCTCGTATCATTTGACTCAATTCCTATAAAACATTAAAAATTTTCTGAGATGTTTGTATACATGGTTGGTTATTCTATAGTATTTCGATTAACCAAAATAATTTCTCTTTTTATCATCGAATTTATTTGTTTGTTTGGGTATTTACACCACCCACTGTAGTTAAGTCCGTGTACGAATTGCCATTACTTCTCACAACTATATTACCATTCAAGTCTGTCCTATAAATTTTAACCCCTTTTGATTGAAGTGTCTTAAGCGTCGTCTTTGTAGGATGTCCCCAGTCATTTCCAGATCCAACCTCGATAATTGCAATTTCCGGATTAACTTTATTTAGAAATGACTTAGACGTTCCTGAGTTGGATCCATGGTGTGTTACCTTGAGGACCTGAGCTGACAGGTCTCCGGTTCCATCTGCAGCATCACCCATGAAAAGAAATTTTTCTGCATTATCTGTTACTTTCAGAACGATTGAATCTGCATTCAGATCACCAGTCAGCGAACCCGGATTGTCAACTTGAATTGATATTCTATTTACAAAGGGTATTGTTGCCCCGGTTTTAACTACGGTATAAGGTATATTTGCACTGACAAGTTTCTTCATCAGGTTTTTGTAGGTTGGTGTGGTGGTTTTCTCTCCATTGTCTATATACAATTTCACGGGAAAGGCATTGAGAACAGCCATCATCCCACCAATATGATCCTCGTGTGGATGAGTTGCAACAACCACATCAAGGGATTTTACACCTGCATTTTTCAGATAAAAGACCAATTTGCTGCTCGCACTTGCAGGTCCGGCATCTATAAGCATGTTGTGACCACCTGACTGGAGGAGTTCTGCATCTCCCTGACCTACATCAATATAATGCACTGTTAATTCTGCATTTACGCAGCCCACCAGTGATAAGAGCAGCAAGAGAAAAAAGGGTAAAAAACGACATCTCATGGATAGTAGTTGGTCTGGAAGACAAAGAAACTTTTGAACAATTCAGATATATCTAATGTCAGGATGAAAGACTGATATATTCATAAAATGAGGATTATATGATGATTGAAGATATCCGCTATATACAACGTCTTAAGAATTATCAAAAGGCCCTGACAATACTTCACGAAGGGGTTAATCTGTATAATTCACGATTACTTTCAAACATAGAAAAACAGGGATTAATAAAGTCTTTTGAATTTACCTATGAACTTTCATGGAATCTTTTGAGAGACTACTCCCTGTATCAGGGATATAATGAGATTAGAGGTTCTCGTGACGCTATCCGACAGGCGATTTCAATAAATCTGATATCAGATGGAGAGACATGGATGGAGATGCTTGAAGCGAGAAACATTACAGCACATACCTATGATGAGAAAACCGCAGATGATATTCTGGAAAAGATTGTAACAAAATATTTTCCGGTATTATTGGCGTTAGAAATTACTATGAAGGAGATTGCTGATGCTGGTTGACTCTTCTAAAACCGGCCTTTCAGATGTTCAGATATCACTGATTAAGTCAGTAATAGAATCATGCCCGAGGGTTCGTGAAGCGGTTTTATTTGGTTCACGTGCCATGGGTTCTCATCGATATGGTTCAGACATTGATATCGCACTTGATGGAGATGAACTAAAGATAGAAGATATTCTCCGGCTCCATTCCTTAATAGATGATCTAAACCTGCCATTTGTGGTTGACCTGGTTCATATCCAGGAAAATACTAATATAGATCTTATCGATCATATCCAGCGTGTAGGTAAAGTTTTGTATTTTCGTGGTAAGGGGTAAAAGAATCCGAATTATGAATATTTTATTTTAATTCTCCACAACAGGATCCTGTATCTCCTCCGCAACTACATTCCCCGCTGTCCATGTCCTTTCCTCTTAGTGCGGCATTTATCATAGCCCAGGCACATCCAACCCCGCTCTGAACTTCAATCGCCTGAACCGGACAGTTCAGGGCACAGGCACCACACTCCATACATCGTGTCGGGTGCACAAGTTCGGCATTGGCAACTCCTTCGACAAACACACCGTGTGGGCATACCTCAGTGCAGCGTTTACAGTTGATACACTTATCCTTGTAATACCGGAGAGTATTCTCCAGGTATGAATTAAACATTAGATCCTCCCCAAAACTCGACATAATCCAAGAAATATACAGATTACTGATCCAAAAATCGCCATGGCGGCCATGACTGGGACATATTTGAAGATCTCTTTTTTCACCCCGGTCCTGGAAGTGAATGTGGTTGAACCGGTAAAATTCAAAGCGAGATACGAAATAACTGCAGGTATAATGAGAAGCGGTGTGACCGCCCCTAAAACCGCAACCCACCCTGGCAGACCCCTGGATGAAGCAAATGTAATAGAAAATGGGATCGCAACTATTATTCCAAGAATGAGACCCTTCATGGAAAAGTCCTTTGTGGGGATGAATGGCAGGATGACCGGGAAGAGTACCGTCCCTGCAAGTACTGCAACGATGGCTGCTAGAGAAGCGACAATGCCCGCAAGGAACCAGAGGATTATTGCAACTACTATTGCTGAAAGTGAAATATGCATTAATTCAATTGGTGTTAGAACAATACGGTCATAGATTGAGAAATTTACCGTTCGCATTTCAGACGTAGCCTTTCCTGTTCTGAGATATTCATGCAGGTCCCGGGCCCGGACCGGCCCATATTCAATTCTGAATCCGGAACGATGATTTACCTCAAGGGCTGAAATGCCTGGAGCTCCTAATTGTGGAACAATTATCTTCCGATGTTTGACAATATTTCCTAGTCCGGTGGTTTCAATCCTGTGAACAAGTTCATCCGTACCAAATGTTCCTTTTCCTGCAGCACACCAGACATTGATCCCTTTAGTATCGAGAACTAAAATGTACGCATCAAATCCTGCGAGTGCAGAACGTAGAGCATCAAAGCTTAATGTATAATTCGCCGATGCAAATACCGGAGAGTCTATACAAGGGGATCCGATTTGATAAAGACCAGGCTCCACCCGGTGTGCCATCCGTTTTATACCCCAACGGGCGAGAAAATGATCAAAACGGTTTGCAATCGTAATTGTGCTGTCTACAGTATGTAACTCGCAATTGCAGGGGTAAATTGTCTCTTCACATGAACAAGAACAACATGGTGATTTGGAGGCTACCATGATTTTTCCTCCTTATTGCCCTGTGTCGTGCATCAGGGGGCCAAGCACATCCTGTACCAGGCCGCTAAGATTTTCAACTTTCATGAGTGCAAGGCAACAGATGCTTCCTTCTCTTTCCCAACTTATAAGGGCGAGTTTATCTCCTGGTTTAATATCTGCTCTTTCCCGGACATCTTTTGGGAGAACCATCTGTCCCCGCTCATCAATGCTCAGTACTGCTTCTACTTTACAGCCCTTTTTCTCGTTGCAATTGCACTGAAATTCATCAGAATGGCATAATTCATCAGAGTTGTTTTTTTTCATAAGATGTACTAATAGTGTATATTATCCATGTATTTATAATTATCAGTAAAATCAAAAATTTAAGAAATTTCTGAAAGATTGAATTGACACCAGTCTTCTGTCTGATCATATTGAGTTCTCACTTTTCGGGAAATGGGCATCTTCAAATAAAGCCAGATTACAGACTAATTCTTATCAAAACTGTTTTTTATGGCCCTATTTATTATCAAGATCAATCAGGGTCAAATTGAGGCGATTTAAACTGACAATAGCGGAAGATATATGGTTGGGGTATGCTGGTTTGTTCCGGATGAAAGGAGAACTTTTTAATTCTCTCTTATATTGTTTGAATTCCAAACACGTTTGAAAAGCAAGTAAAAATACTCGACATCAATTTTTGCCAGTTTAAACACATATCTGATCGTTCCTGGTTTCAATTCGCCACGATTGCCTATCTATTTTTGTTAAGGGAAATTCTTTCACTTTATATATCCTTCTTTTTAATTTGTCCTCAATGGGTTTCATGAAGATAGTATTATCAGTAAGATTTTCCAATATTGTTACACTAGGGTAGGGTCATCAAAGGTGAAAGAATCAAATTTTCCGGAACAGAATGAAAAAGAGTAAACATTTGAAACATTTTGAAACTATTTTACGAGTGATCGAATGAACTTAGAAATGAGGCTTAGTTGATAAAGTTACTTTCAAATTGTATTAAGAGATACTTATTTTAATCTTAATAATAGAATAAATAATTGCTGAGAAAAGATTATTTTCCCATGAATATCTATTGAAGTACACAGGTGAATAAATTTGACCGTAATAAGAGCAAAAGTTATTGATAATTTCCATCTTGAATTGGAAGAAGAATTACCTATAAAAAATGGAGAAGTTTTAATAAAAATTGTCAAAGATATTCCACTAGAATCTCTTCGTGGTGCCTGGGGATATGATGTAGATAGCGCTGATTTTGTTGAAAATTTAAGAAAATCAAAACAAATAGACTCAATATGAATCTTCATCATCTTAATTCAGATCGTTATATGTTTTATGAAAAAATCAGAACTTAATCATTATTAACGGCAAATAATCGGCCAGGTGGAATTAATCGATATTCTCGTCACAACCAGGCGAAATTCGTTTTTTTGAATGTAATTTTGGGGGGGATTCTAATTTTTTAGTGAATTGATTAGAAGTGGTAACTACAGGCTATTGCTGAGTGCTGGATTACAAATGTGGCTATAAGACAGGATTTTGTGTTTTTGTCTGGCTTTTTTTTGGCATGGCTTATACCGGAATTACCCTCATCAGGGCTGTGATGGTCTGATAGTCGATGTAACCCTTGATTGAGAATTATTATATTAGCTTTGATAGAATCAGGACCTCACCATTATTAACAACGAGTAATCTGTCGGGTGGAATTTTTTCCCATCTTTCATCCGTTAACCTCTGAGTAGATACTAAAAATGCACCTCCATAAGATTTAGACCGTTTTAAATAATACATTGGTTTTCCAGAGTAATGGTTGAATATATATAACAGTGTCCCATCTGCCAAAAGAAAATTCAATGTGATATTACGGGTATATTCCCTGAAGAGATCTCTGATTGCTTTTTTAATTCCAGGATAAACTCCCCGGATAAGTGGAGTATTCAAATATAGTTGAATTTTATCTAACATATGGTTAAAAAGCCTTTCAGAGTCGGTCTCTCCAATTGCACGGGGATGAGACCCAATATTAGAGATATTTCCATTATGTGCAAAAATCCAGTTACGATTTAAAAAATTCTGGTAAAAAGGGTGACAGTTCTTTTCACATGTATCGCCTTGTGTTGCGAACCGGATATGGGCAATAATGATATTACTTTTTGCATCATCAATGGTCCTTAAATAATCCGGGCTATTTGCAGCCTTTTGTGGCTGTCGATAAATTTGTACATTTCCATTTTGATAATACGCGATTCCCCATCCATCCGGGTTATATCGGGAATACCTGGCAAAATTTGATAAACTGACGTTTGCCCGGTCTAGGGAATTGCAACTCATTCCAAATAATTCACACATAAGTAGTCACAGGAGTGATTGGATTAAATGCTTTTTAATTAATTGGTTAGATTTTTTCAATAGTTATCTTGTAGACCAATTTGAGTAGACGTGATAGGACTTATTTAATCTCAATTTTCGGACTTTTTTGTGATTTCTTAATATCTCCGTATGTTATTCGTGAAACTGGTCATCGATACAAACAGATTTATGGCCGGTCTTCTCAAAGAATCCATTGATGAGAACGATGCCCCCTTTCTAGCTGTCGGGCTATCAATTAATTTGGATGGTATATGGACAGAAGATCTGCACTTTTTCAGTCAGGATCTCATCAGGGTATTTCGGACAAGCGATCTAATTTCAGTTCATTTGAGAAAATAGACCCTCAAATTAGGTGCTGATCGGATTGCACCAGCATCATCACCCGCTGGATGAGACGAAAAGCGTAACTACTTGTCAGGATCTTTATTTGATATATTGTACTCAAATAAATTGACAACTGATATATATCCAGATTGTTGAATCAAAGAAACTAGTGGGCGGTCTAAATATGTGTGAATTGTTTGGGATGTGTTGCAACCATGTGGACAGAGCTACTTTCAGTTTAAGACGATTCATGAAATATTCCCTTGACAACCCTCATGGATGGGGAATTGGTTATTTTGACAAAGATCAAAAACCGCACTTAATTAGATCACCTACGATAGCACTTGAAGACCCATTATATTTGCAAACTGCAGAGTCTGCAAAGAGCAATATTATAATTGCACATATCAGGAAGAAATCAAGAGGCAAAAGATGTATGAATAATTGTCATCCGTTTTTACATGAATCCTTGAACAACAACTGGATTTTTGCACACAATGGAACTTTAGGGGGATTTCCAAGACATGATCGTTCTGCCGGTGGTACTGACTCAGAACAAGTATTCCATTATCTATTAGATCAAATGGAACATTATAGACAAACTGGGAGTTTCAGAGGAGTTTATTTCGGGCTGCAATATGGGATTAAAAAAGTATTTGAAATATCTGATCCTGGCACAATTAAACTGAATTTCTTGTTGTCAGACGGTGTTATTCTCTATGCCTTTAATCACTATAAAAAAAAGCCGATGTATATTCTGAAACGGTCAAAAGAACATGGAGATGCCTTTTTAATTTCAACACGGAAGTTGTCGGAAGAACACTGGGAAAAGTTGCCAAGGGATAAATTATTAGCTGTTTGTAATGGAAAGATTCTCGCTTTATCAAAAAGATTTGGGTAAATAATCATTCTATTATGTGGCTGACAAACAGCCGAGTAATTGTATATTTCCCGTTTAACCGACACCATCTTATTCATAAAGAGCAGAATATTTCGTAAGTAAGAAAAATATATGTCATCCAGATTCAATTATTTTGTTGCAATGGATGACTCCGACACTGAAGAAATACAAAAAAAAGCTCTACTTTTTGAGTCACAATACAATAGATTAAAAAAAGAATTCAGGGACTATATTGAGAACAGTCGGAAAAATGAAGCCCTTAAAAAAAAGGAACTTCAATCTGACTTTGCGAAAAAAATGCTCGTCTTTGCGGATTCTTTATGCCGGATCTCACCCGGAGTAAATACTGGTTCGTGTGATATTGTCAGGCAAACCTGTGAAAATTTCCAAAAAAATATTGACTCCATGTACTGTCAACTTCTTTCTGCATCAGATCTAACTCCTGTTGAACCCGTGCCTGGTGAAAAATTCAATGATGAATTACATATGGCGGTTGGACTCGAGTATGGCAGTCGTTATCCTGATGGCAGCGTCTTTTCAGTAGTGAGAAAAGGATACATGAGTGAAAATATCCTCGTAAGGCCCGCTGAAGTAATTATATCAAAATTCCCACGTGAAGAAATCAAAAACAAAAAAGAGAGGATATGGAGCCGGATTAGAGGCCGGGTCTTCCCTTCACGGTACAGATTTGACCTCTTTACCCGGCAGATTGATGACCTTGAACACGTTCGAAGTGAAACAACCCTCAGATTTGAAGAGGAGATCAATAATTTAAAAGAAATTGTCACTCAAACTCTTGCAGAAAAAGAGGAAATTGAACGCCACATGCGCGAGCAGGTCGAAACAATTGAAAGGCTCGAAGAGGAAATTGGAGAACTAAAGGAAGTCGTTTCTCAGTCTCTTGAGATTAAACAGGATATTAAGTACAGCTTGCAAGTCCAGGCTAAAACGATTGAAAGAATAGAAACAGAGATGGTAGACTTAAAAGAAACGGTTTCGGAAAATTTCAATGATGATATGGATGCTAAAAAAACAGTTTCAGATAATTCGCTAATCCCATTAGAAAAAGA
Organism: uncultured Methanomicrobiales archaeon; assembly: GCA_903926075.1. Classification (GTDB taxonomy): domain Archaea; phylum Halobacteriota; class Methanomicrobia; order Methanomicrobiales; family Methanospirillaceae; genus CAIYHQ01. The sequence continues at coordinate 21,812 of CAIYHQ010000076.1, read as the reverse complement.
GGATTATAACCCTTGAGAATACAAATTTATTAGTAATACCGGTACAATTCAGCCAACAGACCTGAAGAATGATGGAAAGAGAGATAATTAGCAGCGATTTTTGAAGAGAAAAAAAACATGATAGAGAGGAATATCCTGGGAATTGACTTTGGGACTACAAACTCAAAGATGGCATATATGCTTCTTGATGAACCTGAAGTTGTTCAAAATAGTGAAGGAAGCACTATTACGCCTTCTATAGTCTATTTTAAAAGTGAAAAAGAGTATACTATTGGAGAACAGGCCAAACGGAATCAGATTGTTTATCCGGACAAGGTTGTCAGTTCAATTAAACGTGAAATGGGAACTGATTATCAAAAGAAAGTCGGTCGGTATAAATTTCCACCAGAATACATCGGAGCACTAATTTTTAAAAAACTTATTGATGATTCGGAAATCAGGCTTGGCAAAAAATTTTTTGATGCAGTTGTATCTGTACCTGCAAATTATTCTGATAGCCAAAGACAGTCCATCAGGGACTCTGCAGAGATAGCAGGAATAAATGTCATAAGGCTTATCAATGAACCAACTGCAGCAGCTCTCGCTTATGGTATAAAGGAAGACAGGGACCGGAAAGTCCTCGTTTATGACTTTGGAGGGGGGACTTTTGATGTATCAGTATTAACTGTTGCATCCGGATTTTTTGATGTTGATGCAAGTACTGGAGAGCACAAGCTTGGCGGTGATGATATTGATGCCCGCATTATCGAACACGTGAATAAAAAGTTACACAAGCAATTGGGCATTGATGCAAAAAAAGACCTTGCACTTCTCGCGACATTGAGGGAGACTGCTGAAGAAGCAAAAATAGCATTATCCACGAATACCAGTACCACAATAATCATTCCCTTTGTTGCATCAGGAAAACCTCCTTTTAGTATGGAATTGACAAGGAAGACTCTTGAATCCCTTATTAAAGACCTGATAGAACGCACTAAAATTCCAATGGAAAAGGCATTGCAGGATGCATCACTTGAAAGAAGTGAGATTGATGATATTCTGCTTGTTGGAGGGACGACACTTATCCCTGCAGTCCGGGAATTTGTCAAGGAATATTTCGGAAAGGAACCACTCAGTGGAGACCCTTATACAGCCGTAGCACTTGGAGCAGCCATTGCAGGGATTGAATATGGAAAAGAGAAAACAAGGAGTGCGAAAAACATTGAAATCAGTGACGTAGTTTCATGTTCTCTGGGTGTTGAGATTTCTGATGGTACACTCTCAAAAGTCATTGAAAGGAACACAAAAATTCCGATTTCACGAACCCGCGATTATACGAATTCCGGTGATTTTTTAGAAGAAGTAATTATTCCTGTATACCAGGGTGAAGAAGAAATCGCGGAGAATAACGAATTTCTAGGAGAATTCTGGATTTCAATCGAACCTTTACCATTCGGACAAAATAAAATCAAAGTAACATTTGATGTTGGTGACGAATTTGGTATATTGAATGTTACAGCATTCGATGCTGATTCAGGCAACAGCCGTACTGTAAAACTTGAATCTCGAAGCCGTTTATCAAAGAAGGAGAAGAATAAATGGATGAAAAAACTCCTTGGCGTTGGAAGTGTTCATATCGATATAAAAGATACTTCTGGAAAAGTGACCCTTGATATGTTCCTTAACCCATCCGGAACAATACACGATCTTAAACGCGAATTGAAGGAGAAAGGAATCATTTGTGAAAACGAGACAATTTATTATAATGATATAGAACTCGTGGACTCTATAAGGATCTCGGATCTTAAAATGGGTGACGAAAGCGAAATAATTATCAGGGATAAAGATGGGCATTAAGTTTAAGAAGGGGAATAAGCAAAAAAAAGGCAAAACCCGGGATTTTCAGCCGCTTAAGCAGGAAATATCCATTGAGGACGATCCGTACTGGAAGATCTCTTTACTTACTGTAAGTGAGGAGCATCTGGGTAGATTTATCAAACGGTTTATGGAGTATGAAAGGCAGCAAAGTCTATGGGTAAATGACATTATGGGAGGTTTACCAACCTATTATTGTATTCTTAGTGTTAATCGGGGAGCACCAGTCGACGCAATTATTCAGGCCTTTGATAGAAGAATTGGGTTTTCGTGCTATCCTAATGAAGTTATTATAAGGGCATTCTGGACCCTTCAGAATTATGGTCTTCAGAAAGAGTATGACGATTTTCTTTTTGTTTTTGAACAGATTTCAAAGATGTTGCCTCCTACTGAAAAAAATGAACTGATTGAGACACATAACGCAAATGTCGCAAATGGGAAAAAATTTGCTAATTTTGAGAAGATTAAAGAGATTTATGAGGATTATTTTCATCTTTACCTAGAAGGGATGCCTGACATTTATGAAATTGCAGGATTGAATAGAGACTGGGACATTGAGGCAATAAAGAGTGAGTGTCCTAATGATTCCGAATTATTCAGGAAAATTTATTCAACTCTTACCGATCCATTAACCCGTGAAAAATATGATATTTTGATAGATTTTCTTCATGAGAATATGGAAAAGGAATTTGTTCTTAACCGGCAAAAGAAGAAGGAGGTCTGGGGCCAGTTAAACAAGGACATGTTTAACAGAATTATTTTGCTAGCCCTGAACGGACCAGATTTAATTGATGAATATGGTAAAAGAGCTGGTAAGATATTAAACATCAACCAGGACTGGAAGCAGTATATCCCCCCTTCGAATGAGACTTTTTTTACTATACTCGGATTGGATAAAGATTCAATCGGAGTCGATAAAAAAGAACTTGAAAAAACCCTCCGTGATAAGTACCGGGAGACTGACAGAACTCCAAAAGTTAATCTTGCGTATAGTGTCCTTAAAAACAAGACCCTTAGAGACGATTATATCTGGGCTACTGAGAATATAGAATTGGTGGATTTCATTAAAACTCTGTTTTCTGAAAGAAAGATTATAAGCCGTCCACAAAATTTACCTAGTGATCTGGAATTGTTTTTTAAATGAGTCGAATAGCTCACGAAACAGGAACTTTTGGTTTTCAGGTTAGCGATGCAAGGTACTTCATTTCCATTTTGCTGGCTTTTTCTGGTATGCACTGACTGTTGCCAAAGATACAATGAGAAGCATTCAGGCAGATAAATCTGGTTCCCAATGATGAAGAAAACCGCTGTATGCTCTGCATTGAACCAGACCTGTCAACAATTACTGTAATATCAATTCCTGTTGGATTCTCATTTTTTGTTTCGTTCTTCATTTTCTTTCACCAATCCTTGTTAATTTTACCAAACCTTCCCGGTTTTTCGGGTAGGGTTGTATTCAAAAATCAACGTGCAACATTAAAGAGGAATTTTTAAAAAAGTCGAAGAATTTATTGATAACTATAGAATTGGCTGAAAAATATAGTAAAAAAAAAGGATTTGAGAGGCTGTTGCATAAATAAAACATAGTGACATCAAAGGATAAAAGTAATTGTTCGACCTAAAACAACTTTTTTAGATCAGATGATTAACTGTATCCAATTAAGAAATAGCGGGCCATACGCAGGTCGCTGAAATTAGAAACTCCAGTGAAAGTAGAAACCGACAGGTCCACGATATCCCAAAATTGAAGACTATCTTTACTGAGTACCATGTTGATAAGCAAAAAACTGTCCCACAATGTGGATGAGACCGGGGTGCGAGTTCCTAATACCCGTCAATGGCTCCCTGCAGCGAGTACTGAACTGCTCACTATATATGCCTATCACCGAAAACAAGGTTTCCAGGTGATGGATGCCATGCAAATCCTTCCAAGGTTCAGGGGTGTTATGGTACACGATTTCTGGTCGCCATATTTTCAGTGTCTTTCATGTCATGCAATCTGCGACGCTCATATAATCCGTGAATTGAAAAGGTTGCCCCTAAATTGGCGATATTCAATACTGTTGAGAAAAATCAATTGGCAATCCAAATCTAATAAGAGATATATGCGAGCTATCAATGTAATTCTTGATGAGATAAACGAATTAGGGACTGAAGACCAGGAATATGTATTCAATATCATAAAAAACCGGTTAAGAGATAAAAAGAGAGTGAGCCATATGTATCTTGCAGAATACAAATTCCGTTTAGCGGCTATACCCAATTCATAACTAATATTGCTTTTGCAAGTAATTGTTGCACCAAGTATGAAAACATTATTACAATTCTGAACGTAATTACAAAAGAAGAATTATAAAGATGTTAATATATGAGATAATCTTTCGATTCAGATTTGTAAGAGAAAGTCTGGGCGGCTTTATTACCTGGGATCGTAAAGTTCCAAAAAGAGATTCTCCAGGACCGGATATTGTCAAGTGTTTATAAAGGTTAATTATGCTAATATATGATCCCCTCACCATTGCTAACCTCTTTTTCTGTATTATAATTGTCTGAATCAGCCTATATGGATACCATCGTATCCGAAACCCGACTATTCTTTTTTTGGTGCAGGATTTGCGTTCTTTGGAGTATCTCATATTGCAGCCCTGATATATATGCCGGATATTCTCTCTGCATATCTCATTGTTATCCGGTCATTAGGATATCTCCTGGTTGCTGTTGGATCATATTATTTTATTCGTGAGGTTATCAGGCGGATGCATGCAGAAAATCAGCTCAGGAACTCATTTACCCTCATTGAAGAATGGGTGCGGGACCGAACCGCAGATCTTGAACAGGCTAACAAGTCTCTTAATCATGAGATCGCCATTCGCCGGAATATCGAGACTTTATTACGAGAAAGTGATGTACAACCTGGTGGATAATTCGGTCAGACACGGAGTAAACCTGACTAAAATCAGACTCAGCTGCCACCAGAAATCAGGAGATATGATAATATGGTATGAGGACAATGGTGGAGGAATCATCGAGGCAGAGAAAGAAAAGATATTTACGAAGGGATTTGGCAAAAATACAGGTCTTGGAATGTTTCTTATCAGGGAAATCCTTTCAATAACGGGTATTACAATTATTGAAACCGGAGAAGCCGGAGTCGGTGTCAGGTTTGAGGTCCTGGTACCAGCTGGGAAGTGGAGGATAGATGGATGATAATTCCCTGTACACTGGTATTTTTTCTGTAATAACCGACACCCTATTATTCATAACGAGCAGAACACATAATATGGGGAATTTTTTGTAACTGGAAAACGAAGGTTCGCTTTTCCTGATAAACTCAAAACAGCATAACCTGACCTCCCGACGGTTAGGCGCATAAACAGAAAGTCTCTAATATTTGTCGGTTTTTCTTATTGACTTCAGATAGCATGGTCTCTCCCTGAGATCGCTCAAAGACCTTAATTTTTTCAAGTTCAAGAAGGAGTTTTTTGACTGAATATTGTTTTGCAAGACCCGTCTCTTTCATTATCATCTGAAGTCTCATTCTCAAGATTAAGCCAATATTCGTGATAAACAAGTATCCTCTGACCGTATCTTCTCGTCTCGCATTTAATGGGAGGGTACCTCTATCATTTTTCATCGCTAGGAAGCACTTTTCAACTGCATCCCGCAATCTATAATGCGTAAGACATGCTAGCCAGTCCATTTCTCCTGAATAGAAAAGAATAAAATCCCCCATTCTATTTACTCGTTGAGTGACAGCTTTTTGTTTTATCGCAACTTCGAAACGCTCCTCCATAAATTTCCAACTCAAAAATTTTGAGTAACCTTTCGCGATTTTTATGAACGACTGTTTCGGGTCTTCTCCAATTTTTTGAGTTGCTCAAACTAAGTTTAATATACATTATTAGGTATGTTCACATATTTATTAAAACACATAAAATTCATTTGTATGAAGAAGAATATCCCGATGCTGAACCATTTCCTGCATTTCTCATACTTGGTTTATGTAACAACCATCCTGTTCATTGTGTCATTGCTTTTGATAAAAGTGAGAAGATACTTGCAGTCATCACTGTCTATGAGCCAGATTGTGAATATTGGGAAGAAGATTGTAAAACAAGGAGAAGGATATGAATTGTTTTATTTGCAAACATGGAATTACAAAACCCGGAACGGTTACTGTGACCCTTGAGCGGGGAAATACGACTGTTGTCATCAGACATGTCCCTGCCCAGGTGTGTTCAAATTGTGGAGAAGAGTACCTGGATGAACAGACTACAGGAGAAGTATTAGAGATAGCTGAAAGAGATGCATATGCCGGCGTTCAGGTTGATATCCGGGAGTATAAGTCGATTTGTGCGTAAAACCTGTTTCCTTCGTAGACAAAACGTTTAATTTTCTGGTTTAATTATCGAGTAACTTCCTGTCCTCAATCGAGGAATATTTGACCGGGCTTGCAACAAAAGAGGAATCAGGCAGGTAAAATTGTGAACACAGCAGTGACAACGATTCCGAGAGTTAAGCCTTTTATTCTTCCTTATCTCTAGAATTTTAACATAAGACGATATATTTTGTATGCGATAGATGACAAAATTAAAGTAACTGTTTAGGGTGATGTATGAGCGGTTGATGGGATGAAAGGTTCACCTTATTTTATGAAGCCGCCCGGGGGTAGGGGTTCGGTTTGAGGTCCTCGTGCCGGCCGGGAAGTGGAGGATAGTCGGATGATAATCACCAGTACACTATTATTTTCTCTTTAATAACCGACACCCTATTATTCATAACGAGCATAACACATTATATAGGGAATTTTTTTGGAACAGGAAAATGAAGTTTCGCTTTCATGGCTCGACTCAGATTCTAAACTTGCAACAGTATGGACTGCATATCTTGAGCCAAAGACACAACAGGAAGCATTCAGGCTGATAAATCTTGTTCCAAATGGTGAAGAAAGAAGGCCTAGGCTTGTTGGACCGATGCAGTGGGTAATTGATGCCCGTGAAACTCTTCAGGAAAAAGGCTGTCTTATCAAAACAGATAACAAACTTCGGAATTCAATTTATAAAGCAGATATTACACCGGTAATCAATACAATACTAAATAACAGAATGTTGCAATATTTATTTGAAATCGGGTATTATTCTGATAACATTCGATATTGTGCCAAGCTCACTCCCGGATACACCCAAAAAGGAAAGTCTTCTCATACTGAATCATCGCTTATTTATGAGTTGGAGTCAGGCCAAAATAGCGATGAGCAGTTTCTATCTGAATTAATCTGTGAAAAAAATTTTGATTCATTCATTGAAAAAAACAAGAATAGTATACCACCTCATTTCATAGAAAGATATAAACATTGTATTAATGAATTGGGGCATTATAGGGGATCATATTGTGAACAACTTTTTAATCATCTGTTTACATCGTGTGCAGGAGTACTTATCCCTGATGGAATTGCTCACCTGTTTAGGGCTATAAAGTGTAACAGTCATTATCATCAGGTTGATCTAGGCTGGGTTTACAAGAGGTTTATGTGTTAAGTACCTGTTTAATCAAGAAAAAAAAGTATGAATTATTAATTAATTTAGAGGAATACTAGTGGGAAAAGAATTGTTTTCCAAATGAATTCTATCCCATAATAATACCTCACCTGAACATTTTATCCTCAATTATAGCTCTTCTCCGCATCACTGCAATCTTTCCATCTTTTTCATCGATTGCCTTATCGAATTCGAGATATGCATCAGACATTTTCATCTTGTCATAGTATGCAGTTTTTGCAGGGTCAAAACCCATCATTCGTGCATCTCTATAAACATTCAGGTCAGCCGAGAGATAGTAAAAGTCCCACCCGGTCTCTTCATGTCTTTGAATCTGTTCCCGAATCATAGTATGAGTAAATTCTGTTGAAGCATTCTCCTGGCCGTCAGTGAGGATTACTACGAGAACTGAATTATTTTCGTGCTGCCTTTCATCAATATCATAAATGGTCCTGCCAATAGCGTCTAATAATGCGGTATTTCCTCCGGGAACATATTTTACGGAATCAAAATTTTCCACTTCCCCTATAGGCTTTAAACTGACATATTTTTGATATTCATGATTGAACAGGATAATTGACATTAGTGCATCAGGGTGTGACCTCTTTTTAGAGTCCAAAAATGTGTTAAACGACTCAATTGCGTACCGCTGTATGCTCTGCATTGAACCAGACCTGTCAACAATTACTGTAATATCGATTCCTGTTGGATTCTCATTTTTTGTTTCGTTCTTCATTTTCTTTCACCAATCCTTATTATTTTACCAAACCTTCCCGGTTTTTCGGGTTGGGTTGTATTCAAACATCAACGTGCAACATTAAAGAGGAATTTTTAAAAAAGTCGAAGAATTTATTGATAACTATAGAATTGGCTGAAAAATATAGTTAATAAAAAGGATTTGAAAAGCATTATTTGACATCACTTGACACCAGAGACAAAATACCAGATCAAATATAAGATCATAACTCCCATTCCGATGATAAAGCCCAGTACTATTATTATGAAAAAGATTTGGAATATCAAGTAAAAGAAATCTCTGAATTTACCGAATAAGAATAGAATGAAATAAAACATTGCAGATAAAAAAAACAGCTGCATAAAAACGGGTAACGAGAGCAGAATACATTATATCATTCATAGAAAAAACATAGGTTAATCCATTGATGATGGTTAACCCAATAACTCCGAGAACAACGAAAAATATTACTATACCACAAATTCCTTCTAAAAAAACTTCATCATTGTCTTCATAGGTGCTTACAGGATAAGTTGTCTGTTGACTCTGTTCAAGCCGTCTTCTCCTGTTCTCTTCCATTGTCTTCAAATAAAGAAATGCAAAGATCCCAAAATTATCTTTCATATCCCCTCAAATTCCCATATTTTAATTTTTATGATTTGGTAATAACATATTTTGATTATAAAAGGTTTTTGACATCAGGAGATAAAGAGGAATTTTTAAAATTTTTTGGGAAATTGTAGTTAAATATAATTATGTTTGGAAATTATAGTTAGAAATGTGCAGAGTATAAGAAGTTGATTAGCAAATAAAATTAATTTGCATGATTTCAACCTAATAAAAAACTTTAATGGATTTTAGAAATTTTGCATATTTTTTAGTCGTCATCATACCATTTCTTTTTTTGTTGAGGTTTTTCCACCGGTTGTATCACATCAGAGTCGATATCTGGGATTTTTGAAATAATGTCCAGGACCTCAATTGGCAAAACAATATCTTTTTTTGGCAGGTAATCAGTTATAAGATTTGAAAGTATGCGTTTATTCCCTCCAAATTCAATTAACTTCTGGTAATATTGTTGCAAATTCTCATCATCTTCAGGCGTCAGGGTTTGATATAAGGTGAACAATTCTTTTACCTGGTCAAGGCCCGTTTCTTCAATAAAGGGAGAGGGTGTTTTGGTCTGTGAACTTAACTGGTTGCCTAGATGAGGCGATGAAGAGAAACTGATGTAAACTGCTTTTCTTGCCCTTGTAAGTCCGACATAGAAGAGCCTCCTCTCATTTTCAATTATTGGAGAACTATCCGGCTCCTCTACATTTCCACATTTATCAAAAATCTGATTGTCTCCTCCTGACAAGAGGGGCATAGTTCCCTCCTGGCAGTCAGGGATAAAGACATAATCAAATTCTTCCCCTTTTACCCGATAAACAGTAGTGAGGACAATTTGCTCTTCAAGGGGTACTCCGAGTGTGCTATCAAAACTCTGGACATAATTGAGAAATTCTACGAGTGGAAGGTTTGCTTCTTTTGCGATGGCGACTATTGATCTGACTGAATTTTTCCTGTCTTCAGAATTTTCGCCTCTCCCATAGAAATCATCAAAGTGCTTGCAATAAGAAGTCCAGGTAATTATGTTTTTAAGAAGAGTAGCAGTTGAAACTAAAGGATTTGTTAAAAGAATCTCGTTAATTCTCGACAAATTGGAGAACAACTCTTCAATTGGGGGTCTCTGCCAGGACTGAAAGGGGCTGGAGGAGGAGTCAAGCAGGAAATTAAAAAAATATTCAGTTGTTTTACTTTCAGACTTTATTGATTCAAGTGTACGTCGAAAGATACTTTTATTGACTTTCCTATTCGGGATATTAATAATTGAGTTAATTCTTTTTTCAAGTTCATCGTCTATTGACGACTTAATAAGCATAGATATTACAAGGTAATCAATCAATGCTGAGATTTCCCTCCTTTCAAAAAAAGGCCCTCTTCCTATCACCCTGTAAGGAATCTTCTCCTTCAGAAAAGCCATTTCAATATTGACCAGTTGGGAAAAAGTCCTCCCAAGAACAATTACACTTTGCGGGTCTTTTGTTTCACGGACAATTGTTTTTAATTGTTCTGCCATCCGAAGGTTTGAGTCAAAAACCTGTTCAGAACTATCTTCGATAAGATGAATGTCAGACCACATTTCGTAGTGATATGCAATAATTTTCTTCTCAACCCTTTTCTTATTGTGCAAGATTAGATTTTCAGCACATTGGGCAATTATAGGGCCAAACCTGAAACTAAGACTTAATGTGTACGTCTCAAAATTCTTATAATTGAATATTTCAGAGAATTTTGAATGGATATACTCAGGCCTCGCTCCTCTCCATTCATAAATTGTCTGATCATCATCACCGACAAGGAGAATATCTGCTTTCTTTCCTGCAAGAAGTTCTATCAATTTTTGCTGACCATAGTTGACATCCTGGTATTCATCAACCATAATAAAATCATACTCATTCTGTATCCTGAGTTGATTATCATAATTTTCAATCAATTGAACAGCAATAGGAACGAAATCGTCAAATGAAATGGCTTTTTCGATAAGTCGGAGCCTTTCAAATTCATGATATACAATTGCAAAATCCGGATTGGATCTATGTCCTGCACATTCAGGTGATATTAAGGAACCTTTCCATAATCCAATGCAGTTCAATGCCTCGTCTGGGTCTATAGTATAGAGTGGAATTTTATGTTCCCTTTCCAGGTTGCTTATCGCTTTTTTGATATATATTCTCGATAACTCGCCTGCATCAAGTTCCCAGTTATCGGTTGATTCAGGAAATATACCTGTTTCTACAGCTTTCCTGATGACTGAATAGGAATACGAGTGAAAATTATGAACTGCAGGTCTTGAATTATGAAGCAATAACCGTTCAACTTTTCGTTGAAAGTCCTCTCTTGCTCTCGTATTAAACATCAAAATGCAGATTTTGTTCGGATCGATATTTTTCTTTTCGATGAGGTATTGTATGCGATGGACAAGGGTTGTTGTTTTACCTGACCCGGCTACTGCAAGTACTCGTGCATGGACACCAATAGGGTGATGTATTATTTTCAGTTGCTCAGGGGTTAGGTCAGGGGGCATTATTGATCAAGTACGATTTTGAGAATCATATTTGTCTCTTATGGGGAATTCGAGATAAGTTTGTTATATTTATCTTTAGCTGCATTCTGGACAGATTTATCCTTGTCACAATGCATTGCAATAATCAAAGCTTTGACTCCCCACTGATCATTCACATTCATAACCCTATTTATTCCTTCTAATTTCATGTTTGGATCGGAGTCTGTAAGAATTTTTTCTACTTTATTAATTCGATTTCTCAATTCTCTGATAATTTCATCTGATTTTCTTTGATAATCAGTATTGTCACAAAATTCGATTTCTACTTTATTTGATTTCGAACAAAATATGTAGATTGATCTTATTTCCTCATTATCTAAATAATCTCCTCGAGGGACTGCAATAATTTGATAAAACTCTGGCTTTTTTCCAGGATTGATCCAGGATTTTCGAGAAAGGCGGCCTATTCTTTGCCGTAATTGAATATTATTTTTTTCAAATTGAACATTAATTCCTATTTCAGCATCTGGAATGTCAATTCCACTACTAATCATTTTTGCACCAAGTAAAATACCTTTATCACAGTTTAGAAATTCCTTAAAAATTTCATTTCTATGATTATCATTGACACCTGAATGAAGAATAAATGTAGGAATTTGAGTATCAATTAGTTCTTTCTGAATTACATCCATCGTTTCAATTCTTTCAAAAAACGCTATTACTTTTTTAGAATTCCCAATTTTTTTTAAAAGGTTTTTTGTAAGTTTGAGTTTATTTTCAGATAAATGGATGATTTCTCGACGCATGTTTAATAATTGCTGGTATCTTGTGCAATATACTCGAAATGAAGGACTTATAATAGAATTGAAGCAAAGTGCAGGTAAATTTGATATCCCTACTGCATTTGCATTTGAAATTAATGCAGCAATTTCTTGTGTCTTTTGTTCAAATTGACATTGTTCTTCTATTGACAAATTAGTAATATATACTTTGACAGAAAAAGGAAGGATAATTTTTTGTTCTATAGCTTTTTCAAAAGGGAGATCAAAGATTTTATTGCCTATGAATTTTTCAATTAGAGGAAGAGTGCTAGCTTTTACTGTTGCACTCATTCCCATTTTATGTTTTGCAGGTAACATGAGAGACCTTTGAAATTGTGGCCCCAATAATCGGTGTATTTCATCATAGATAATTAAATCCGAGTGAATCAGTTCAATTGGCTGATTTATTATGGACTGCACTGTATGTGTGTTAAACCATTCAGGTTTGGAATCATATCCAAATGTTTTTAAAAATGAATTTTCCCATTGTTTTAATAAGACAAGTTGATCACAAATTACCCGGATAATTGGAGTATCGTCAAGAAAATTTAATAATTTCTCGATTGCAAGAAAAGCAACCATCGTTTTACCGGTTCCAGTAGCCATCTCAATGAGACCCATTCCATGGTGCCTCCACCATGTATCAACAGCTTCATTCTGGTGATCCCATGGAGCTGGAATTAATACTGGAGGGTTATTTTGTTGAAATGTATGCCACTTTTGAGGATTAGTCAGATACGATATAATCTCAGATAAATAAGAATCAATATCAGCAGAATTTTTTAATTTTCTGAAGAGCCCGAAAGAAAGTAATAATATTGAATAAGGATTTTTGATACTGGAAAGAGCTTCCCAGATTTTCCCTCGGTCAATATGCAAGTCATAGGCGATTCGCATGAACAGCCTTTGTTGTCGTTCCAAATCCCAGCAATAAAAATTTTTAAGCAGTTTGCCAATGTTATTGTAGAATTTTCCCCATTTATCGCATAATTCGCTGTCAGAGGTAGGTACCTTTTTTCTATAATATTCTGTTAAATTATCCTGAATAAACGAATAGAGTTCTTTAATATTGTTCCCTTGCTCTCCATTATGCTTACGTTTCCAATAATCACTGGATTTTTCTTCAATTTCATTAAGAAATGCATCCTCATCCATCAATCTGCCACAAACCCATGATCTTTAAAGTATGAGATTACCTCTCCACGATTGAGAATTTCATGACAGAACTGATTACTATAATTTCGTAAACATGCATAACAAGAACCATCTCCCGATGTTCCACCACAAGAACAATTACAGAGTCGTGAATATGCGGCAGTAATAGCAGATTGCAGGTTTTTCTCACTCTCTACTATTCGTTTAACTAATCCTGCACCACCCGGCACTGCATCGTATAAAACCAGATCTCCTTTGTAGAGACATCCATTGATATCCTGCCTTTCTATATCAAGAATCTCACTTGCACCTTCCAATACTGCGTAAAGAAGAGAATACCTAAAATCCTCACCGAAATTACCGGGGAATGTCAAGATACATATATCAGTTTTAAATTCATGCCCAAGATGTATTTTATAATGTTGCTCACCTTCAGAAAATCTTAAGGGTGTATTGCAACCCCTTCCTGCTGCATTGGTATGAGGTCCTGTTGTTATACCCTGATGAACTTCTGCATAACCACATACGGGACATATTGCAAATCCATTTTTGTGAGCATTATTAACAATAGCTAGTTTTCCATCTTTTGCTGCCCATCCTTTAACATTAAGATTATATATCACTGTTTCAAGGGTATGAAGATCTTCTCCCTTTTCACCAGAATAATAAACTCTTGTTGAATGTGTCTTTTCAGGTCTATATTCTCCTATATCATGAGGTGGACTATTACTTGCAATAAAACCGAACTGGGGCATATATATTACACCGATATTAGTCTTATCAATTTTTTGATTACAATTGGAACAATGTGAAAGATCCGGATTTATCTCAAGTATATCACTTCGATATAGATTGCAGGTTTTACAAAGTGAATAGATTCTTTTAATAATTTGGCCTGTTTTTGGGTTCATTTTTATGTATCGACTTTGCCAGACTTTTCCTCCTGCAACTACTTCACTTCCTGGTGCATACTCCGACAATGCAATAGATAGGTCTCTTGAAAGTGCAATATCTTCAGCATCTACGGCCCTATAAAGAATTTCAAGTGTAACAACATCGACCGGAAATCCATATTTAGGCAATATGTTGTGTGAGGATAGATGGTTGATAATGGAACGATTTTTAATAGTTTCAATAATTTTTTTTATTTTAGCAGCTTGTGATAATTGATCATTATTTATCAGCTCTTTTTTCCTTTCTTCAAGAAGTGAAATATCATTTCTTATATCCAATGCAACTTTGGATAATTTTCCCTTATCAGGATCGGGATCTTCGCTGATGAGTATGGGTGTAATCTCCCAGTTTTCAAAGAATGAGTCAGGAAAAAGACCTATTGGAGCCACTCTTTTGAGTGCAAGCATAAGGTCATTAGGTCGTTTTTCCAGGAATTCAGTTATTGCTGCAATTGAATCAATATTTTCACAATTTTCCGGAAAGAAGAACCCCCCCGAATTATTAAATGTATTTGGATATTCTCTCCAGAATGCAGCACATATCATAGAGAATAAATGACGAGATACAATTTTATTATTCATCATCTCAATTCTAGGTGGCTTTATCTCGCCTTTGATGAATGCATCAGTCCTATTAAAAAAGGAAAGATCGTGAGGACGTCTTTGACAGAAAGTTATTGCGACAGCTGCAGAACCTGCATTTCTACCTGCTCTTCCTGACCTTTGAATGTAATTGGCTGGATTAGGGGGAAGATTTCGCATGAATACGCACTCCAGCTCTCCAATATTTACTCCCAATTCAAAAGTTGTAGATGAACTGATAACATTAATTTGACCTTTTATAAATTCTTCCTGTATTTTTGCCGCTTTTGTATGAGTTAACTGAGCTGTATGTTCTTCTGCCCGCATTCTGATCGGATTAAAATCTTTATATAAAAGCGAATAGTGATTATTTTGAAATTGTGTTAGTGGATCAAAAGGATGAAGAGTACCTGTACAGTGATATTCTGGGCAAACATTCTTCAGATTAAAGAGGGTGAGTTCAGAACATTTATCGCAATAATACCAAGGGTAAATTTGAGACTTAAGAAGTGATGACGTAATTATCCATTTTTCCGGCTTTGCTTGGAATTTACCTCCTGATTTTTGTTGAAGATGTGGTTGAATTGAATTCCAAATATTACTCAAAATCTTATTTATACTCTCATCACTAACATTCAGATCCTGTCTCTTCGCAATTCGTTTTAATACGTCACTTCGTCCGTTGTGAAAGAACGTAACCCCATGGGGTTGAGGAACCCAACTAAAACTTGATGGACTGGTGCCAATTTTTGTAAAATAATATTCCCTATTGATTGGTGAAAAAAAATCTTCTTTCGGATTAATCCCATCCGGAAAATCGATTGCACCTTTCACTCTGAATTGGTCAAAAAGTATTTTGTAGAGTGTCATAACTTCCTCATGTGAGAAAGACCATGGCTCATTCATAAGAGCTCCATGTGGAGTCAGGTTATCCAGATTTGGTAAGAAGCCCAAAAGACCTAACTGTTCAAGTCTTCCTGCATCTCCCCTCGAAATAAATTCAAACATCAGCCATTTTTTTATTTCATTTATTTTTCTCTGATCATTGATCTGTATTTTATTGCAACAAAAAAGATTCGATTCATTAATAGATTTCAAGATATATTCAATTAAATTTAAAATATCCCATCTATTTTTAACAATATCCTCTTGATTTCTTTGAACAATTGAACATATTATTGTTCGGCGTAAAACTTTTTGATACATTCTCTCAAAATATGGTGCAAAAAAAGCTGCATCCTGCCTACTATCCGAAAAAATGAGAAGGTTTCTTTTAAAGCATAAGTTATTATCTCTTTTACATTCAAAACTGACATCAGTGAGTTGTTGGTATAATTCTGTTGCAAGTACTCCAGGAACTGAATCTCTACCTGTGAGAAATCGTGTAACTAATGGTGAATGTTTACTGGTCTTTGAACAGATTGGACATTTGTGTAAGTCTTTATCCTTGGTTTGGGGAGTGATAACTAAAACATCAATATAATAACGACTGTCATGTTCGCACGAATCATTCAAGGCATTTTTTATTAATAGTCTTCCACAGATTCCACATAGTGAATGAGCAGTAATATCGATAATTTTACTATTAAGGTTCTCTAAAAGATCATTAGATATCATCGCTTTGATATCGTCATCATCATCATAATCAAACGAATCATTATATTCTGAATTAATAAACGAGAGATACGTTACATTTTGAGGTTTGCCCGATTCACTTTCAGTAGTAATTTTTTGTTCAAAAAACTTTTTTATTCCTCTCAAAATTACTGTTCCAACAAGAAAAGGAGCTCCGCAGAATTTACATAATCCGAGCTCATAAGCAGTAGCAAAAAAATCTTTTGATACTCCTTCTTCTTCTATTGATTCTAAATTTGACTTAAGTGGTTTTAAATATATTTTTTTCTCCGGGAAAAAAGTTACAAATGCTCCCTCAGCAGCTTTTAGAAACAGATGATATCGTGCTGATAATAGCGGTGGTAATTCTTCAAGATATTTAAAAGAAGAAGCTGTAATGAGAGTGGTGAGATAATTTTCATTATTTAACAAATCAGGAAAAATATAATTTGCTATATTCTGGACCGTGTCTGTGTTTTCAGTTAGTCTTTGTTGTAACAACAAAAGGCGGGGATCTTTTTTTAGAAGATAATAGATAAATAATCTAGGGTTATCTGTTTTTTCCAGAGATTCAGATATTGCATCCGAGTCTACATGATAATTTCTGGCAATTTTTATACAATCATCAATTTTCAATTTGTCAATATCAGAATTTTCATTCAATATTTCAATAATTTTCTGATAAAACTCCGGGTCAGGTGAATTTATCCAGGGATCACACTCTGAAATTTTTAGTCTTTTAGCACTAATAATCGAATCGTCACTGAAATTTTCATTGAATAAGTGAGTAGCGAATAATGCTACTTCTTTTTTGTATGACTCATCGCCTAATGTTGCACTTGTTGCAATACAGGTTAATCTGCCAGTCTTACTCTGAATTACTCTGTCTTTTACCCTTCGTAAAAGCATTGCAATTTCAAGGCCTTTCGCTCCAGTGTATATGTGAGCTTCATCAAGAACAATGAATTTCCAGAACTGAGCTTTATCGCCGTCAAAAAAAATATTTTCACTTGGTCTTAATAATAAATATTCAAGCATGGCATAATTTGTGAGAAGAATATGAGGGGGATTTTCTCGCATCTTCTCACGGGAGATTCTTTCATTTTCACAAGGAATATTATTTAGTCCATGTATCTCCTGGTACTTACTTAAAGCATTGGCCTCAAATTCTTTGGTTTCTCCAGTATATCGCCCAAATGTAATAAATGGAAATGATCTCAGAACTTTTCTTAAACGTTCAAGTTGATCATTTACCAGTACATTCATTGGATACAAAAAAAGAGCACGAACACCATCGCTTAACAAACCATTTTCATTTTGTCGAAATAGTTCATTGATAATAGGTATCAAAAAGGATTCGGTCTTTCCACTTCCAGTTCCGGAAGCTATGACAATGTTCTTCTTTTCAACAATAATTTTTCTTATCGCTTCAGATTGATGCAGATATAACCGCTCTGGTAGGATATCCTCTGAAAAATCTAAAAATAATTCTGAAAGAATTCCTTGCTGAATCAATTCTTTAATTGATTCTCCTTTCTCATATGGAGGTGCAATCTCGATAAAAGGACCTCGAATAAAGGTTCCTGATTCCAATTCATTATTAAATAATATCCTCAATTCGGTATCACTAATTGGAAACAGGGTCTTGAGATAACGTATATATCGCGTTTCAAGATTATTCTTAAGAGAAAACGGGTTTAATGGCATAATCTTCACGGGTTATAGAATTTCTTTTAGTTTATTCAGAGTTTCAACACATTTTGATATTGCTTCACTGGATTTAGATTTAATAATTTTTGAAGAGTCGAAATCCTGCAATTTTTTTATGATGATGCTTGCAAATCCATCTTCTTCATCTTTATTCCTTAATTCTTGTAGGATCTCTTTTGCAATCATCAACTCCTCTTGTGACAATCGTTTTGTATGAATGCATAAATATATGAGAATGAGATAGTATTCGATCTCTTCTGAGGATACATTTGTCTTTTTCACTATCTCCCTTATTGCATTAAGTGTATTTTGAGGTCTCTTATTTATATCAATTATATTCAATCTAATACTTTGGATGCATAATTGCTGTTCGATTAAAGTATTATCCTCATCAAACGACTGTGTATCCTCATTTTCACAATAATGTTCCAAAAATTTTTCACTTGAAATAAATACAATTACAATTGTTGAATTCAGATCATTCTCGAAAAAATTTTGAAAACTATTTGAGTTTGTATCATGAATTTTCTTTATAACTTCCATTAATCTAATCGCAACTAAAGATGTAATCAAACTTTCATCCTGGTGAAGACCTCGGATGATTGGTTCTAATAATAATTTATTCAAGATCGAGAGATCTTTGTCACTTGAAAAAAAATTACAATCAAGGCAATCATATAGCAATTCCAAGCATAAATCAATTTTTTTCTTTGCTATAAAATGATCCTGAATGATTAATTTCCAGTACCTGATTAATTCCTCATCATCACGGACTAGTTCTAACAATTTGACGAAAGCTGAGAATAGATCATTTGGAGTATCATTATTGATTAACTCAATAATTGGGATAAGCTTTTTATCACCGTGAAAAAAGGGAAAAATATTTAGTTTATTATTTATCTCCCCTCTGATAAATTGAATAGAATAATACCGTAATTCAGGAAATTGATTTAAAGTAAGAGGTATATTACAAGAATTTATGGAATTAATCCACGTTTCAGAATAAATTTCGTTATCATCTAAAGATAAAATAATTTTTATCTTATTTTCTGATTTATAATTTTCTTTCCAGTTTAATGTGAGTCTCCATGAGTCTTTATCCAGTTTTATTTCTTCATGAAACTCTATAATTCTCCATAAATCCACAATAAAAAGTGAAGTTTCATTTTGAGAGGAATTATCATTATAAAGTTTTATTTTTGTTTCAAATTCATATTCATTGATCTCTTCTAATAGGTATTCACGTACTCCAACAGGAAAAACAGCCACTCCCCTTTTAAATCGTTTCTTAATCACTTCTTCTGGATTACTAGAAAGGAAGACTTCTCCTTCTATTTGTAAACTTTCTGGAATTTTCACTTTGAGTTGTCGATGGATATCGAGCTTTTCAAATTCATCCTGGTTAATTCGAATTATTCCCTGATTCCAATCCCCTTCTTTATTTATTAGAAATTTCCACTGTAATTGAGGTATAATAATCAATAGTTGAATTTGTAAAGAGTGAGTACGGTCAAATAATTCAACCTTAAATTGCCCATCTCTAGGTATTATTCCAGAAAAAATTGCGGAATTCGAAGTAGAGAAATTTCTACTGACTCCATTTGTTAATGAATTGAAAAGTACAGTATTTGCTGCTAATGACAATTCAATTTTAAAATCTTGCTCGTTTATTGAAGGTAAGTAAATATCTTTATCAAATTTTATTTTAAATCCATTAATCAGAAAAATTTTTTTATGCTTTTTAAATTGAATTAGCCGTGAATTACGGATTTCAATATCAGTAAATTCTGGTATATCCAAGTTAACATCCGAATTGAAATCTAATTGCTGATCGTTATTGGAAAAATCAAATGATGCTTCATTTCCATTTATAAATACTGATATCTCCTTAATTGTTGATAGACTGTCAGATTTTATTTTTGCTTTCGGAAGTTTTCTATATACTGGTTCGTGGGATTTTTCTAAATAGACATAAGGGGCGATTAAATCCTTTTCAATCCATGTTATTTCAATAAAAGGTTTATTTGGCTCGTCTGAAATTTGTGGATTTTTTGATGCATCAACCTTAATTGCGTAATAGTCACTCCAATTTCCTTCTAAATATTCGTAACAGAGAATTGAATCATCGGGTACAATTGCCCGATTTCTTCGAATAATAAACCAGAATTCGCCTGTTTTTGGTGGTTTTGGTAGCTGTTCACCCCTGTCAGAGAAGATAAGATAGGAATCTATCTTAATCCCAATGATTCTTAAGGGTTCAAATTCTTTATTAAACGTGATAATATATCCTAAAGAAGGGGAGAGGATTGGGATTTCAATATGTTCTGTAAAAATTCCAGTTTCTTTTTGGATTAATATTGGTTCTTCTGAACAAATTTCTTTACTCTCTGCCGAATCTTGTATTATTATATTATATTGATTTTTTTCTGAATAATGTTGAATTTGAAATTCCGGGAAAACGATGAAGAAAAATCCATAAGGGTTTTGGGGATCAAATTTTAAATATGGCTTAGGTGGTGGCGGCGGCGTTTCTGGTTCAATTATACAGGGTTCAGGCTCTGGAAATATTTCCAGTTCTAATAATGGATAGACCGGTAATGGAAAGATATCGCATACTGGAAATAATCTCGTGGTTGGACAACTTTCTGTTAAAAGATCAAGTGAAATAGGTATTTCCTGAATACCAGGCAAGATCGCAATTGGCGAAATGATAGTTAAATCACCAGGTGAATCAAAAAGTGAAGGGAGAATATCTGGAATAAAAAGCACTTCACTTAAAGGTGAAACTGCAATATTTGCCGTAGTATCAGGAGGTGGTACTTGATAAGTCAAATCTACTATTTCGGGTGGAGTAATTATCTCTTTTAGATAATCGGTCCCACATACCTCTGATGAAATCTCAGGAAATGGGCTCTGAATAATACCTTCAGTTTGAACCGATATAGAAACCAAATCACGAGGCTCAATCACTTCAGAGAATAAAGAGTCAGAAAAAGGTGAGATATTAATAGGCTGAGATCGTGGAGGTTCAGTAGAAAGGATATCATTACCCAGGATATATGCAAAGTCATCTAATCCTTTCAATACCACTTCTTTAATTGTCGGAACACATATCTGGGACTCAATAAAAGGAAGAGAAGGAAAAACCAGATTTTGAACCGGATACGATTTCACCGGGGGATCAATTGTTGAAACCTTCAAAGGGAATTCCTTTGTCATTGGAGCTGGAGGCGGGTTGAATACCGATATGCACTTACCATATGTTACAGAAAAGACCCTGATGGAATTATCGGCGTAAAGAGCAGCTATATAATCGGCATCTGGTGAAATTGAAAGAGATAGAATTGGAATAGCATCACAAATAAAACCAAGGACTTCTTCATTCGTATTGAGAGACCAGATTTTTATTGAGGAATCCCCAGAAGCACTGACATAATATTCCTCACCCGGTAGGAATTTTATGACTGTTACTGGTGATTCGTGCGCTTCAATTGTGAGAATATTATCCTGTTTTCCTGTATTCCACACTGAAATAGTCCCATTATAACCAGAAGTAATAATTGTCTCGCCGTTTTTTGTGATGTCAAAGGAAGTTATCCCCTTTCTCTCTCCATCTATAAACACAGGCCAGCATACTATCTCATTAAGAGTCGAAGTCTGCCAAAAGCGAAGTGTTCCATCAAGCGAGGAGGAGATTATCAGGTCTCCTTCTCTGGAATATTGAATTCCGGTTATAAGGTC
>CAIYHQ010000075.1 GCA_903926075.1 uncultured Methanomicrobiales archaeon | reverse complement strand
TCATAGGCTGCATGTAGTTCTTCGGTACTTTTCAGCAGCGCTTCATCAGCTCTTTTCTGGGAGACCGCTGAATGAGTTTTATGAGAGAGTTCGGCAAATTGTGATTCAGGTTCGCCACCTTTCTGAAGATAGAAGTCTGCTCCGCTGTTGATAGCTTGGATTACCACTTCTTCCCTGCCTTTACCGGTGAACAAGATAAACGGTATCTTTCCAAAGCGTGTCCTTACTTCAACAAGAAACTGGATTCCATCCTTGCCAGGCATCTGGTAATCAGAAATGATGACATCAAATTTTTCTTTCCCCAAGAGATCTAATGCTGCAGATACCGAATCAATAGTTGTAACCGAAAATTCACCTGATTCCTCAAGGTAAAGTTTCGCGATTTCAAGGAGACCAAGTTCATCATCAACATAGAGGACCCTGATAGCATCTGCAATCATGCACCGTTCCTATCCAACCTGCCAGGTTTGGATACCGCTTCCGAAGTACCGGGCAATGTGATATTTTCTATCAAAAAAAGAATGTCTTGGCTTGGCTTGGCTTGATATCCATGCTGGGGCCCGGTCTTGTTTTTTTCCATAGTTTCACCAGTAATGGGTATTTGAGATATGGATGATATCCTATGCAAACATCCCGGCACATAGTAACGGCGTTTTCGATGATGCATAATTATTGCAGGCATGTTTACAAGTTAAAGACGCCACGTTTCGCCACAAATATTAAGGAAATCCAGTTATATTTCGCCAGGTTCACTTGTAAAGTGATAATAGGCGTATATAGGTTTAAGGGTTTTGCTATGTTTGATTTGAAATTGCAAAACAGACATTGAACGCGTTAGCTACCAGTGAAGTGAAGAGGCATTAGCTAAAATGTTGAATAGATTCAAGCACTTGTTCTCTCCATATAACTTACTCACAGGAAAATTTATTCGATTAGCAGAGTCAAACAGAGTATACTGTGTATATAGCAAATCCAATCTACGATGTTGTATTCAAATATCTGATGGAAGACAGTCAGGTTGCAAAGCTGCTTATCGGCAAGATTATAGGTAAAGAGATATTAGATCTGCAACCGCGACCTCAGGAGATATCTGTTACAATAGAGGCACAGAGTAATATTCCCGTGGACGTACATAGAAATTTTACTGTATATCGTCTGGACTATTCGGCATTGATACAGACACCGGAGGGAAAACTAAAAGTCATAATTGAGATTCAAAAAGCAAAGCTGATAACTGATATCATGCGTTTTCGCCACTACTTAGGAGAACAATACAGCAACAAAGAGAATTATTATGAAATGGAAGGGAAAAAGAAAGCCCTGCCTATAATCAGTATTTATTTTCTTGGGTATTCAATTTCTGACATCCCCGGACCGGTTCTGGATATACGCCGGGTATGTACAGATAGGACAACGAATGAGATCTATCCTATAAAAGACGAGTTTATAGAGGGTCTGACTCATGACAGTTATATAATTCAAATTAACCGTCTAAAAGAGAAGCGGCGTAATGAACTTGAAATACTTCTGAGTGTCTTTGACCAGGACACTATCTCAAAAGATAATCATATCCTTAATGTTCGTGAAGAAGATTTTCCAAAAAAGCATCGGCCACTTATTCGTCGCCTCCAGAATGCAGCCCAGACTGAAGAAGTTCGTCAGGCAATGGACATCGAAGATGAGATTCTTGGAGAACTGGCAGATCTTGAGCGAAAAATTGAAGAGATAGGTAAAACCGTAGTCGAAAAGGATAAGACTATTGAAGAGAAGGATAAGACTATCGAAGAGAAGGATCGTATCATTGCAGATCTCATGAAGAAGTTACAGGAATGATATGGTGATTTAACCTTACTTTTTAATTTTCAGGGAATTGGGAATACACGGTATGTGGCAGGGTGCATGATTCCGATTTTTAAGACTCCTCTCAAAAATAAACCTGGAAATCGGTTTTATATCAGGATGTTATTACCGTATCGGTGAGAAAGTAATAGTGCAAGGTCGCCTTAATTGCCGCGGGTCAGCAAAGTGCTGATGTATGTCCCGGTTATTTCGCTTCATGTAACATCTCCCTTACGCCACTTCCCATTCGGCACCTTTATCTCAAACCGTGCTCCTTTCCCGGGTTCGCCTGTCTCCTGTATCGTCATTCCTGTAATTGCAAGAATTTCCCTGATAAGAAAAAGACCTAAGCCTGTATTCTTTCCAAAGCCCCGGTTGAATATCATCTCCTTCTCTTCAGCGGGCACACCTACTCCATTATCCGTCCAGATAATCCGAATATCATCCTTACCGGTAGTGACAGATACGTGGACCTCTGTTGCAGTCTCTCCATGACGGATTGTGTTATCGACCAGGTTATTCATCACCTTTTCAAAGAGCGGGTCTGCGAATATCTGGAGAGATCCGGTTTCATCAGTAATGTGAATTGAGGGGTTACTGGCTAATATAATCATATTGGATAAATTCAGCCATCTGGGTGATTTCATTCCCAGATCCTGATAATCCTTCGTAAAATCTATCTGATGTTCAATGGCCTTTGCTGAATCTTGTATTTTATCAAGAAATGGTTGAATCGCGTCAATATCTTTTGTTTTTCGAGCGAATCGTAAAAAACCATGTATAGTAACTACTTTGTTTTTGATATCATGCCGCGATATGCTCGCGAGCAGATTGATTTTTTTGTTGGCTTCTTGAAGAGCTTCTTCCACCAGTCTGCGCCCGCTGATGTTTTCGCTCGTCCCTTCATGGTACAGGATATTACCCTCTGCATCCCGGACAAGTCGTTCGTTTAATGAAATCCATACTGTATGCCCATCCTTATGGAGACAGAGAACTTCAAAGTTTTCAAGGACTCCCTTCTCGAGTAAAATCCGTTTTTCAATCTCTCTTGTTTCCGGGTCCTTGTAGATCTGTGTACCAATATCAGTAATCGACTGAATGAGTTCTTCCGCAGATTCGTATCCGAGAATTTTGGCTGCATGATTATTAGCAGATAAAAATCGTCCTTCTTTGGAGACCTGATATATCCCCATAACTGCATTATCAAAGATTGAGCGGTACTTCTCCTCGCTCTGCCTGAGGTTCTTATCGATCTCATGCTTGTAAAGCGCCATCTCAATTGTGGCCTGAAGTTCACGGTTATGAACAGGTTTTACGAGATAACCGTACGGTTCTGTTAATTGTGCCTGCTTAAGGCGCACGTCATCACTATAAGCAGTCAGGTACACAATAGGGATGTCTGATATTGCCCGAATTCTCTCTGCAGTTTCTATTCCGGTCAATGCCCCGATGAGTTCAATGTCCATAAGTATAAGATCAGGTTTCTGGATTTTTACCGAATTGATAGCGTCTTCACCTCTGGCTACCGCTTTATGAACAGAATAGCCAAGTGAAGTGAGGATTTGGGTTAGATTGGCTGCAATGAAAGCTTCATCTTCAACTACAAGGATTTGAGGTTTATTCATCGGAATGACCCTCCATATATGATGACACTGGAAACCTGAGAGTATACATGGTTCCTTCGGTGGTGTTGATCTCAAGACATCCCTGCAACTCGTGCTCTACAATGAACCTGATAAGATAAAGGCCAAGCGAACCGGAAATGGATTCATCAATTCCTGAACTCAGCCCAATACCATTATCAGCAATTTCGCAGAGATATTCTTTACCATCAGATTTTAGAATGATAGAAATAGTACATTCTTCTCTACGCTTTTCTTTGCAGGAGAATGTATCAGGGAAAGCGTATTTCATCGAGTTGCTGACTATCTCACTAATGACGAGTCCAAAGGGAATTGCAGTCTCGATAGGCATCGTTACACTGTCAGATTCAATCCTGCAACCGATTTTGCTCTTTATCTTGTACATCATAATCAGGTACTGGGACAGGGTATTCAGGTAGGTGGTGATGTCGATTCGGGAGATATCGCCTGATAAATAAAGCAATTCATGGACAAACTCCATACTTCGTATCCTGGTCTCCAGTTCATTTAAGTGGGAGATAAGCACTGGATCTTTGAGTGAGCTGGTTTGAAGATTGATTAACGCGACTATCCCGACGAGGTTGTTCTTCACCCGGTGATGTACCTCACGTAATAGGGTTTCTTTTTCTGCAAGGGCCTTTATTATGATCTCTTCCGCCTTTTTACGGTCCGTTATATCATGCACAACGGTAAGCAGGACTTCTTGTGGTCCGAGGGTAATTATGTCTGCAGAAATTTCAGCGAAGAATTCCTCACCTGATTTACGACATTCTCTAACTTCAAAATTTTGTACCTTTTCATGTCCCTTTAACCGGGATATAAGGCCAGTCCGGTCTTTTGGATTACACCAGAAACCCACATCCTGCCCACTTTTACCTATAAGTTCCTCACGGCTATACCCGTAAACATTGGAGACTGCTTCATTTATTTCAAGAATCACACCAGAATCGATCTCACTGATGATGATAACTTCAGGGATAGAGAGGAAGGCTTTCGAGTACTTTTCCTGCTCATTGCGCAGTGCCTCTTCCGCCCGGGTCCGACCCACTGCCTGTCGGATCTTATGTGAGAGCTCTGTAAATAATGGACCTGGCGAACCCCCTTTCTGAAGATAGAAATCTGCCCCGGCATTTATAGCTTCGATTACAACCTCTTCACGCCCTTTCCCGGTAAAAATGATAAATGGCGTATTGTCACCCTTTGCCTTAAGAAAATTGAGAAACTCAATGCCATTCATTTCAGGCATCTGATAATCAGAGACGATTGCATCAAAAACCTGATCTGATAGCAAATGGATCGCTTCAAGAGGGCTTATTGCTGTTGTAATAGTGAAGTCTCCGAAATTCTCCAGGTACACTTTGCATAAGTTATGAAGATCTTCTTCGTCATCGACATATAATATCGAAATTCTCTGTGGTGCAGTCTCGGTAGAAGACATCAGATGTTAATTGGTCGAGGACTTATTAAACATTTTTATAGATTGGCAGATCCTGAACGAAAGATAAAGGAGAAGAATAAGAGTATTGAAGAGATTTTGATAAAAGGAAATCACTACTTTTTATTAACTAACCTGCATTGGAAACCT
>CAIYHQ010000074.1 GCA_903926075.1 uncultured Methanomicrobiales archaeon | reverse complement strand
TGTGCATACCCATAAGATATAATACCTGAAAGAGAGATAAGAATCTACATATGGCGGTCAATCAGGCTCAGGTCGACCACATCATTTCAACCGCTTCCGCTGACGATCCAGAGGTGAAACTCCTTAAAATGGCGGATGAGGTCGAGCTACTGAAGACGTCCATCAAACGGCTCTTAATTGACATCCGGGAAAGGATGAATGACCTTGAGAACCCATTCAATATTGCAGTCTGGAAGACAAATCAGGATAAAGAGTCTCTCGCGTCACAGGTCCTTGGGGAAGAACTTGGTGATGATGATGAAACCGAAGAAGAAGGGGGGTTAGTTGAAGCAGACGAAGAGACAACAACAAAAGCACCCGGATCTGCATCAACAAAAGAGGATGACAGCGACCTTGTCTCACTGCTCAAAGCTCAGCTCGCGTCAATGCCGCAGCCCAGACAACAGGGTGAAGATTATCCTTCTGAAGGATATACTCAGTCATACCAGCCTCAATCGAGGCGGATGAAACTCCAGAATGTATATGGAATTTTTGAATGGGCCGGAAAAAATATCAGCCGTTACGGGCATGAACGCTTCGAACTGATGGTCGAATCATATCAGACAATGGGGTATCTGAATGAGGATACAATACTTATGATCCGGGATATAGCAAAGTTGATTCCACCAGCCATTCATGCAACGCTGGAAATATCCGCTGAAGAGTTTGTTGGTGAATTGTACAATCTAAACGGTATAATCAATCCGAAAGATGGCACTCTTGACCGGGACATGGTTGAGATACTGATGGATATCCGAAGTCCGGAACGTGAGAAAGAACGAAACGTAACATTGGAATATGGTAATGTAATGGAACACCGTGCAAATGTAAATTAATTGGAATATTTAGGGAGTGAGGAAAAAATGTCAAGCGAAACAATTACATCGGCTTTGTTCATGATTGCAGCAGTTACTTCTGCGAGTATTCTAATCGCAACTATTCTTCCAGTGATATTTGGTATGAGTCAGACCTTTGGAGCAGTTTCAGATAAACAGGATTCACGTTTACGTACTGATCTCTCTATTATCAATACATTTGCAAGGTCTAGCGATAAAACAGGACAGATATGGATAAAAAATACAGGGTCCACGAGAATATCTGCATCAGAGATTGCAGGCACGAGTGTATTTTTTGGAAAGAGCGATGATTTTGAAATGCTTATCTATTCTGGTGCCCTTGCTGCAGGAACCTGGACGAATGAATCAGTGGGTGAAAAATGGGATCCAGGAGAAACTCTTGCGATTAATGTGCAAAGTTCAGCAGGAAAGGTCTGGTCAGGAGGAAATGAGATGTATGTATCCTTCGCTCTCCCTAATGGCGTGAGGCGTTCTGAAAAATTTGATGCTGTATAAGGAGTTAAAGAAATGGCGGGAGCTACACTTATTGCTACTGTATTTGCAGTGATACTGCTCATCATTGCAGGATATGTCCTTGTTGCAGGAGTCTTAAAGGTAAACGAGGTTGTTGTCGCAGCACAGAAAGATATCACAGACAGGGAGGTAAAACTCATTCATACATCAATCCGAATAAATTCGACATCTTATGAGGGGGGGATATTTACGGTCACAATTGAAAATTCAGGTAATGAACCGATTAATAACCTTACTTATCTTGACCTCTATCTTTACGATTCTTCAACTCAACCCAAATTGTATACTTATTTGCAGGATTTATCAACAACCGATCACTGGAGCCGAGGTGACCTTTATTACCTTGATAAATCAGGAATAGTAAAATTTCTCACAGGAAATCATGTTGAGGAAGGCATGTATCTTAATATGTCTGTCAGAACTGGTACTAGTCCGACAAATGTCAAAGTTGTTACAGAAAATGGAATTGCCGCGTCTAAGCGACTTATCTAATCTTTTTTGCAGACTGTTATATCTTTAAATACCTTTGACAGGAATATACGGATTAATAAGTATTTCAATAAACATACTTGAGGGGTAGGTAATAATGGCAGGTTTAAGTGGCCTCATGAATACTGAGGATAAAAATATCCTCTCTACAGGCAATAATGAGATTGATAAAAAGATAGCAGACGGGTTACCTCTGGGATCACTGACACTTATTGAAGGTGAAAACGATACTGGTAAGAGTGTCCTTACTCAACAAATAGTTTGGGGGGCGATGCGTCAGGGCCTGAATGTCGATCTATTCTCAACTGAGATGACAGGAAAGAGTTTTCTTTCCCAGATGAATTCAATGAGTCTTGATATCTCGGACTTTTATGCGTGGGGATATATAAGGCTGTTTCCATTACATCTGAAGGATTTTACATGGACTCCAGCAGAAATGGACGGAGTACTCAGTCGTATTGTAGGACATATAAAAACGAGTCGTGCAATGGTTGCAATAGTTGATTCACTCACAATGGTTACTGAGTATACGTCACAGGAAACAATCCTGACATTCCTGACTAATTGTAAAAACATATGTGATAATGGAAAGACAATTCTCATCACCCTGCATACATATGCCTTTGCAGAAGAGACCTTAGTTCGTATCAGGTCGATATGCGATGCACACCTTCACATGAAGAAATCTCTTATGGGTGACAAGTATGTTATGGTAATGGAAGTAGTGAAAGTGAGAGGTGCCAGGAAAACAACCGGGAATCTAGTCTCTTTCGAGGTCCACCCGGGTTATGGTATGAAGATTATTCCAATATCGACAGCTAAGGTATAAGATGGGAACAACATCTCTATCACTCGCACTTGACCTACCATTTAAGGAGTCAAAGAACGAGGAGGGAAATGACTGCTATAATAACGTCGAATCCTGTGCACTCTACAGGATGCTTCCATCAAACGCGAAAGAATATGTAAAGAACAGTCCTCATCTTCTTGAGTACCTTCATTTTTTTCCGGTTGATGAATTCGGTATACCGCTTTTTTTTGAAGAACTGAAACGTGATCTGAAGTCGGTCAAAGAACCAAATCTCATCTATCCTGCGGGCCATGATGTTTTTGTCCATATTTTTAATGATCCAAACGATGTGAGGAATTATTACATCCCAATCGAACCCTCGTTTCTACACAGTGTAAAAAACTTTATGCCTCCGGTTGAGCACCGTCTTATCGATCTTCTGGATGCACTCGAAAAAGACCCTATAACTGAGGATGAGCGAATAGAAGTACTGAAGAATCTACTCTCAAGAATTATCTATATCCATAACAGTGACGACCCGACGCCAGATCTCTCCCTGGTGAGTCAGAAAGACTCTGGTATTAAAAATAAAATGATGAACTTTCTCCAGAAGGATATAGGGAAAAATTCAATAAGCCGGTTTGAAAAGGACTTTTTAGATACACCCCACCTTGCTGATGGAAGGATAATAATGACATCTCAGGAATACAAGGCTCTTGAATACCTGATGGTCAGGGATAAAATTGAAATCGGCATCTTAAAACCTTTTATTGGGGACAGATACATTGAGGATATTACCTGTGATGGCGTTGGACCTATCTTTATTGAACATAAGATCTTCAAAGGTCTCAAATCAGTTATTGGTTTTCACGAGACTGCGGAACTGGACCTTTTTGTAATTAAACTTGCAGAAAGGATTCGAAGACCTATCACCTATCGTAATCCTATTGTAGATGCAACACTTCCTGATGGTTCACGTATTAACATAGTATATGGTACTGATATCAGCCGGAAAGGAAGTAACTTTACCATCCGTAAAGCTATGGATGACCCCATCTCAATCCTAAAACTAATTGAATTCAAGACAATGGATTATATGATGGCAGGATATCTCTGGATTTGTATTGAAAACGGGCTCTCTCTATTTATGAGTGGTGAAACAGCGAGTGGGAAGACAACAAGCGTTAATGCAATGACAACTTTCATCCCCCCGGAAGCAAAAATTGTGACAATAGAAGACACTCCTGAACTGAATATCCCTCACCGGAACTGGACCCAGGAGGTCGCAAAGGGAAAGGGAAAAGGGGAAGGGGAAGGTTCAGATGTCACTATGTTCGACCTCCTTAAAGCTGCACTCCGTCAGCGTCCCAATATGATTATGGTAGGAGAGATACGTGGAGTTGAAGGATCTGTGGCCTTTGGTGCGATGCAGACAGGCCACCCTGTAATGAGTACTTTCCACGCAGCCAGTGTCGAGAAACTCATCCAGCGACTCTGTGGAGACCCTATTAATATTCCTAAAACATATGTAGATAACCTTAATCTTGTCGTCATTCAAAGTGCTGTGAAACGACCTTCTGGTGAAACTGTCCGTCGGATCCTGAATATTAATGAACTGGTCGGATATAGTTCCGAAACTGGCGGTTTCTCATTCGTCACTATCTTTCAATGGGACCCGATTACTGATACCTTTGAATTCGTTGGGAAGGGATCAAGTTTTTTACTTGAGAGTAAAATTGCAACAATGCTTGGTATCCCTGAACACAAAAAGGCTATGATTTATCAGGAAGTTGAAAAAAGAGCACGTATCCTTGAACGGCTTCATAAGGCAGGTTATACAGATTTCTATGAACTCTTCCTTATGATGACAAAGATCAAGCGCCAGGGGCTACTTGAGATGGACATTTCTGGTTGAGAAGACGGTCGATGCTTGAATCACTATTTAACAGGATAAGGGCTTCAAATAAAGGAAAAATTCCATTTGAAGACACAATAGCATCTCTGAAAAATCGTTTGTGGGAGAGCAAGTATATGGCAGCCGACCTCCTTTTCATGTCAACATATATGGCTTCTATAACGACCTCTCAGGCATCAAGACCAGAAATATTTTCTTTTACTGCTGAGAGGAGAGAGTATGCACCTGCAAGATATATTGGAAAAGTAGAAAATTTTGTAAAAAAGTGGAATTACAGTTATGTACAGGCACTTACGTCTGTTGCAGAGAAAGTCAAGCACGAGATGCTCCAGAGTTTCATGAACCGGTATGCCAATTCAATGGAATCAGGTGTGCCTGATGATGAGTTTCTCAGGCGTGAACTCGTCACAATCCGGAGTATCTATAGAAATGATTATGAGCAGGGCCTTGAACTACTGAAGAAATGGAGTGATGCGTACATTGCAATGCTTTTTTCCGGTGCTCTCATTGGCATCATTATCATGGTCTCTGTTGCTCTTTTTACACCTGGAGACGTGCAGGGAACATTAAGGATGTCATATCTCATCATTCTAACAATTTCAATCGGCGGGATAGTTGCAATGTACCGGGCCGTTCCAGGAGATATGAAGACACATAATCTTTCAATGGGCGGTTCTGTTGAACAGGACATGATTGGAAGAATGGAAATAAGGATTGTCCCGGTCACAGTTATTATAACAATCATTCTATTTGTTCTTCAGGGAAATTTTGGTCTTATACTCCTTTTTATCGGACTTATGTTCTTCCCACTTGGTGTTATTGGATACAAGGATGACAGCAACATCATAGCCCGTGATACAGATTTTTCTACTTTTATAAGGGGACTCGGGTCCGTAATGGGCGGGAAAGGAATAACTATCGGGAATGCACTTATTGAACTGGACAAGAAATCATTAATTGCTCTTCAGCCATTAATTGACGGAGTATATTCAAAATTAAATCTAGGCCTTTCTGAAGATAAAACATGGGAACGGTTTGTGCGTGAAAGTGGAAGTAACCTTATTTACAAATATCTCAATATCTTTCGTGATTCCTGTGAACTGGGTGGCGCACCTGACATAGTAGGAGATATTGTAAGTACGTCTATGCTTGATCAGGTCCTCCTTCGTGAAAAGAGGGCAACACTTTCAGCAGGTTTTCTGGTCCTTCTTGTACCGATGCATGCCATGATGGTAGGAATTTTTCTTGCTCTTTATCATATCCTGCTCAATATGTCAGCAGCAGTTTCGGGTGTTTATGCATCATTAGGTAGTAACTCTGCAGGACTTTCTGATACAGGATCAGTAGGGGGCGTTTTGGGAGGTTCAATGCAGATGTTTGCTCACTTTCCTGAAGCAGATGTATCATTGTATGTAACAATCATTATTTCAATCATCACAATATCAAATTCAATATCAGGAAAGATAGTGATGGGAGGAAACAGATATATGATATACTTTTTTGGGAGTTTGCTCTGCATTGTTTCTGGTATCAATTATATACTGGCTCCTTATATTATCGGTCTTATGTTTATAATCCCAAAATTCGTGGGGATATGATATGAAGGGGAGTAGTCGCAGGGTACTATTGTTTTTTACAATTACCATCTGGGGCACAATATTTGTCTTTTTTAACCTCTCACTCCTTACTATTCTCCTCATTTTTCTTTTTTTTGTAATTGTAATGCTCTTTGTAAGCGGAACAATCTCTATACATGAGATAAGGGAAGATTTGAGAAAATGGCGTTTCGAGAGAAGGGAGAAAAAGAGGATAAACAAGTCAAGACTGGAGGAAGAGAAAAGAGCAAAGGCATCGTATGCTGCACAGACTGATAACGGGAATAAGAAAAAAAGGTTGAGTCTTCCGAAATTTTCGTTAAAAAGAAAAGGGAGAGAGACCACTTCAGTTTCAGGAACGGGCCCATCAGTCCCAAAAATCTCTGGCAAAGGCACTTTTAGTCTTATGAAGGAGGGGATCTCAGCTTTTTTCAGAGATATGAAAAAAACCCGGGAAAAACCGGAAAAAGCCAAAACAGTGCGATCTCCTGCCCAACCAACTGATATTTCCCAAAACAGACAACCTGAAAACATAGATAGGGAAAGTACTCCGGTGACATCAGGATTATCAAGGGAAAGCGGTCCTGACCTTGAAATTCCCTCTATGACTGACAAAGGCGAGGAGATTGATGAGGAGCTCCTTGCAAATCTTGATCTGGATGACGATATGGGAATGCTTGATGATATAAATCCAGAAATTGATAAGAAGGATTCAAAGTCAGGAATTGATGATACAGATGAAGATAATAAGATGGAACAACTTGATATTGCATCAGATACTGGAAGGGTAACACCGCAAATCGACGAAGAAGACTCAAATATAGAAGTAACTGACATTCTCATGACATATGCGGATGAGCTTGAAGATGGTAAATCGGGTGAACCCGGTCTCTCGAGCATCAGTGATGAAGACCTTGATAATGTTGACCTTGATGCTGAGCAGTCATCATTTGAATCAACAGAAAGGACTCAGGGAATGATGGGAATTGCTGGAGAAGGAGAAGGAGGAGGAGGATTCGATGATGATTCCCCAGTAGCTCAGGAACAGGACCAGTTCTCATTTGGTGGTGGAGGTGGTGGAGACGACGACCTGATGGCAGCCCTGAAAGCTGACATATCAATCGAGAAGAAAGACGACAAAAATATGCTTTTAAGGGACCTTAAGGACGTAAAAGTAAATGCGGATGAGATCGAAAACGAATTAAAGGAGGTCCTTGGAACATTTTCCGGACCAAGAAAGAAACGGAGAAAGCGTTAATGCTATGCTCTTCCAAATTAAGTGGTAATTAGTTATGCCAGAAGTTCCGGTAAAAGTTCAGGATGGAGATCAGTGGATTAACACAAAAATCGAAGCAATAGAAGACCGGATAAAATTTTCAGAACCTTTCAATCTCGAAATCCCATACAAATCCATAATTGATCTGTCTGAAAAGAAGACAACTCTATTTCTGACGGTCAAAGGGACTCCAGAAGCAACATACAGGATAGCATCTGTTGAGAAAATAATTCTCTATTTAAAGAGAAAAATAATTATAAACTGCGGTGCTTATCGAATTAAAGCTTATTTTATGTCTCCAGCAATCCGTGGAGGGGTTCTTGTCACAGATGCCATCTGGGAAAAAGGCGCGATTGCAGTAGTAAAGACAGGGATATGGTTTGTAAGTCAGACAAAGCAGGTATGTGTTCCACTTCCGGAAGTCACTGCAATTGAAATAACAAAACGCGAAGTCCAGAATAAAAGATTAGATGTCATTAAGATAGAACATCTCGAAAACCAGGACGTGGTTACTTCTTTTGTCCTCTGTCCGATGTCAACACTCCAGGTTCTTTTCAATTTTCTACGTGACGCTACAAAAACGTACGATATGAAAGGTGATGAGCTTGATAGTGTAGGGTCTCAGGTTTCAATGCTCGTATACAGTGGAATGGATACGAAGGCAATTGAGAATATGCTGAATTTAACTCCAAAAGAGATTGAAGATATCTATGACAAATTACTTTCGCTTGGGATGATAGATGTTGTCCTAAAGAGGCGTGAGGTCCAATTGACTCCAAAAGGAGTGCGTTATATTTCAGAGGCTGTAAAACCACCTACTCAATAAAATCTGAATAGGACAATAAACTGAATTTGAACCACTAAGTAGATATAATCACCCACCAAAAATACATCTGATAAGTATGGGGAGAATACTAATTGTAGATGACACCCTTTTTATGCGAACACTCTTGAAAAATATTATCTTCTCCGGAGGGCATGATATTGTTGGTGAGGCAGGTGATGGGGATGAAGGTGTTGAGAAGTATAAGGAATTAAAACCCGACCTCGTTACAATGGATGTAGTTATGCCAAAAATGAATGGTATTGAAGCACTTAAATCTATTCGTGCTTTTGATCCGAATGCAAAAATTGTTATGTGTACTGCTGTAGGTCAGGAGCAGATGGTCAAACTTGCCATAAAAAGTGGGGCTAAAGGATATATCGTAAAGCCATTTCAGGCACCAAAAGTGATAGAAGAACTAAACAATGTGCTCGGTTCCTGATAATGATTCGTGTTCTCATTGTTGATGATTCTCGCTTTATGAGGACGATTGTAGAGGATATGCTATCAAAAGAACCGGACTTTGAAGTTATAGGAGTAGCTTCGGATGGGATTGAAGCTTTAAGAATGATTGAAAGCACTAATCCAGATGTAATGACGCTTGATATCGAGATGCCAAGAATGGATGGACTCGAAGTGTTAAGACAGAGAAAAACAGTAAGAAAATTTCCAAAAACCTTAATGCTCTCATCTCTTACTTCGAAAGATGCTCTCGCAACAAAAACAGCAATAGAACTTGGTGCAGACGATTTCATGCTTAAACCCAAGGGGATTAATACAGTCCGTGGAATTGAACGTGAACTTATTGAACGAATAAGAAACCTCATATCGATAAAGTACATTCAAAGGGCACCAGAGGCAAATGTGGGTGATATAGCTACCCGATGTGTTGTTGTGGGGTCATCTGCCGGTGGTCCGCCCATGCTGGATGTTCTTCTCTCAAACCTTCCATCAACCCTGGATGCTTCAGTTGTCATTACCCAGCATATGCCAGAAGGAGGGTTCACGGCAGCTCTTGCAAACCGGCTCAATAGACTCTCCCCATTACCGGTTAAGGAAACTGAAAATGGTGACATTTTATTTAAAGGTCATGTCTTCATCTCTAAAGCTGGATTTCATACAGTTATTTCAGGATTTATCAACGCATTCGGTAAGACTGGTGGAAAAATTGTGCATACAAAATCGCCACCTGTTCATAACGTCAGACCAGCTGTCGATAAAACATTTACTTCAGCTGCTCATGTATATAAAGAGAATATTGTTTCAGTTCTTCTTAGTGGTATGGGCAGTGATGGTGGAGAGGGGACTGAAGTGATAAAAGGGACCGGTGGAAAAACTATGGTCTGCAGAGAAGAAGATTGCCTTGTATACGGGATGCCCCGCTCAGCACTTGAACGAAATGCCGTAGACAAAGTTTTGCCATTACGTTTAATACCAAAAGAAATTTCTGAACTGATAGCAGGAATGTCGAGGTAATATGTCGGATTTGGACCAGTATCGTACATTGTACGTTGCAGAAGCCAGGGAGTACCATGAGAATGTCGTCAAGAATCTCCTTATACTGGAGAATGGTCCTGATCAAAACGCAATAGCCGAAATATTCCGTTCAGCTCATTCTCTCAAGGGAATGTCCGCATCAATGGAGTACAAGGACATGGAACGTCTCTGCCATACAATGGAAGATGTATTCTCACTTATACGGAACGGCGAGCTGTTTGTCAACCAGTCACTAATGGATGTCCTGCTTGAAACTACCGATGCCATTGAACATATGATTGATGATATTGAATCAGGCGAAAAAGGACTTGACCTTGATCTTGATTATCATGTCCAGTCACTTCAGGATTGGCTGGGCCATGTAGAGATTTCCCCCGATTCAGTTAAGCCAGTATCTGAAATATTATCAGTTGTGGATATACCGATTACCAAAGATAGTGAAAACAATATTAATAATAATGAATCAATTGTTGTCGAAGGAAAGGAGAGATATATTGTTCATATCGAGCTTTCAAGTGAATGTGACAATAAAAACCTGAGAGGTATGCTAATACTCCAGAATCTCAACGATTTCGGTCAAATTATCTCTATTAATCCCGAACAGGCGGTTATTGAAGACGGTTTATTTTTGGGAACAATTGATCTTGAAATAGCAAGTGATTCTGACCCTGATTCATTAATAACGGTTTTGAAAGGTACTGACGTCTCTATAGTAACAGTTATGACCCCTAATGAAGCGTTGGCGAGTCAGAATATCCTGCCAGTTAAAATAGATAATCAGTATTTTGGAAAAGCTGAAAAGAAAATAGAAGAGTCTGAAATATTAAAAAAACCTCAGGACAGGCAGGAAAAATTAAGAGAAGTAAGAAACATCAGGGTGGATATTAACCGGCTGGACCAAATGATGAATCTCATTGAGGACCTCGTCATCAACAGAGGACGATTGACTCAGATTGCGCGAAAACATAAGATAAAAGAGATGGACGAGACACTATCAATGGTCGGCCGCTCAGTGTCTGAACTTCAGAACCTGATGATGAATATCAGGATGATACCACTCAACCAGATTTTTAGCCGTTTTCCCAGAACAGTCCGTGATTTGGCCCATAAACAAGGAAAAGAGATAGAATTTACGGTTGAAGGAGGAGAGACAGAACTCGACAGAAGTGTTATGGATGGACTTAATGACCCCCTGCTCCACCTTATCCGTAACGCAATTGATCATGGGATAGAGATCCCGGAAGAGAGGGAGAGAAGAGGAAAACCCAGAAAAGGGCATTTAAAATTGTCAGCTGAACGGGATAGAGATAATGTTGTAATTATCATTGAAGACGATGGTGCAGGGATAAATATAGAGAGAGTCAGGAACAAAGCAGTGGAACGTGGTCTTATAAGTTCTGAATTAGCACATGAGCAGCCAAAAGAAGCAATTATCGACCTCCTTTTTCTTCCCGGATTCAGTACCGCGGAAAAGATAACAGATGTCAGCGGCCGTGGTGTAGGTCTTGATGTAGTAAGGACCGCAATTGAATCACTAAAGGGGCAGATAAAGATTGATACCGATATTGGATCCGGAACCCGGTTTGAACTATTACTGCCTCCAACAATGGCTATAGTAAATGTCATGATGGTCAGGTTCAATGGGAAAAGGGCTGCAATTCCTGTGAATAATATTGTTGAAGTCGCAAGTCTTGTAGCAAACAACATCCACCGGGTCATTGACAGCGAAGCAATTGTATTAAGAGACGAAGTGCTTCCCCTGCACAGGATGGATGATATGTTTGGACATTGTGTGGATAGTGAAGTTCTTATCGTTCTACATGACCAGAATGATAAAGGTGTTATTGTTGCAGACTTAATTGAGGGGCAACAGGAAGTCGTAATAAAACCACTCTCTAAATTTATCGGTATATGTAAAGGAGTGTCAGGTGTTACTATACCAGGCGACGGCGAAGTTGTACCTGTCCTTGATGTTCATTCAATAATAAAGACACAGGGAAAGAAGCACCAAAAAGCAAATATTGAGAAGATTGGAACAACAGCTCAAAAGGAAGTAAATCAAATGGTATCTTTAGGTCCAGTTCAGATTGATGCATTGAGAGAATTAGGAAATATTGGAGCTTCGCATGCAGCAACAACATTATCAACCATGCTTGGGACAAACATCTCTATAACAGTACCAGAAATTAATATTGTTGATATTAAGGATCTTCACAATCATCTTGACAATACATTAGCTGCAATTGTACTTTTCCAGATAAGCGGCCAGGTTAAAAATGGTGGGTACTTAGTCCTTCATGTACCTAAAAACTCGATATTCAGACTTACAAATGTAATGCTGGGACTTTCTGATAACGAACGCGAAATAACTGAAATGGATCAGAGTGCACTTCTTGAAATCGGAAACATTATGATGTCGGCATTCCTGGATGCAGTGGCAACTTTATTAAACATTATAATGCTTCCATCACCTCCACAGCTTACAATTGATATTCCAATTGCTGCTGTCGAAACAATTATCGCATCTAATGCTGGTGAAGAGGATATTGATGAAGTTGTTCTTTTTAAAACAGAACTATTAAGTTCAGAGCACGAAATTGACTGCAATATCCTCCTCCTCCCAAATCATCCTATGTTGGGGCAGCTTGTGACGATGCTCGAAGACCTTATGAAACCAAGCTAAAGGACACACTCAATGAATGGTGAGTTGGATTCCGGAGTTGTAATTATCGGTATTGGTGAGTATCATACTGGAACCAATGTTATGTCATCGATAGGCCTTGGTTCGTGCATAGGAATCATTCTTCATGACCCTGACCGTAAGATTGGTTCTTTTGCCCATGTCATGCTTCCAAATTCGAATGGGAAATTGGAAAGACCCGGAAAATATGCAGATACTGCAGTTAAAGTGATGCTTGAAGAGCTTAGGATTAAAGGGAGTAAAAAGACCTCACTTATTGCAAAACTTG
Source organism: uncultured Methanomicrobiales archaeon (assembly GCA_903926075.1). Classification (GTDB taxonomy): domain Archaea; phylum Halobacteriota; class Methanomicrobia; order Methanomicrobiales; family Methanospirillaceae; genus CAIYHQ01. The sequence goes on along the minus strand of CAIYHQ010000074.1, from coordinate 57,904 downwards.
CAGGTGGGGCTGCAATGTTCAAAAATTTTTCAGGTAACCTGAATATAGGTCAGCGGAATGCCGAGGTTCTAAAAGAGGTACTAAAAAAGGAAAGTATACCCATCAAATCAGAGGACCTGGGAGGGGAGGTTGGAAGGACGGTTACGTACTATCCGCTTAATAATGGAAAATTAGTTGTGAAAAGGGCAAATGGTAGCACAATAGAGATCTGACTTATATTTTTAATATCGCTTTTTTATTTTTAAGTTTATGGTATGAATACAGCAGCTGCAATTACTGTAGTCCAGAATCCATTCATATCTCCTTCAGCTGACTGACAGACCTGCGTGGTCTCAATAATTTTCCCACTCGCTTTGTAGATCTGTTCCCTCTCCTGCCAGGCCTGATTGGGATCAAATTCAATTCCCAAAGTTGTGGCTAGCATTGTTGCAGCAAGGTCTTCTGCATATTCACCTGATACTTCTTCTGTTTCACCGAATGCATGATGCTCAGAGAGATATCCATATTCATGCGTATCTTTGGGTCTTGCAAGACCAATAGCTGCTGAGATCAAACGTCTGGGTTCCTGTGTGTCATTTTTTGCCATAACACAATATACAATCTGACCTGCTGATAGGAGGCCAACTCCTTCTTCCTTTAAAACAGGTATGCAGTAGGGAGGAAAAATACTTGAGACATAAACCAGGTTAAATTTCTCAATTCCAGCCTTCCTCAGTGCCAGTTCAAATGAAGCAAGCTTATCTTTATGTATACCCACACCTTTTGTGAAGAAGATTCTCGCTGGAACAAGCATATCTTTTCTATTGAGAGGAAGAATCATTTTAAATTATTGCATTAAACAATGAAAAAACATGGAAATTGTTGTTATCTGAAGGTTTTCGCTGTAAAAAAAGAGAGTAACTTTATGAGCGCACATTCATGAGCGCTCCATCATCATTGTGATATCTTCCTTCAAAGCTTCAAGGTCTTCTTCATGTTCAACTTCCTGCGTAAGGATTGTAAGGATTATATTGTATGTTACAGGGTCCTTGTCTTTTATTTCCTCAAGAAGCCTGTTATATGTCACTATTGCACATTGCTCCCCTTTGATATTCTGATCAAGGATTGTAATAACATATGGATCATCCGGAGCCTCGTAACCACAATTTGAAAATTTATACCAGTCTTCTGGTTTTGTTATGGGTGTTCCACCCAATTGAATGATACGGGTGGCGAGTGAGGTAGCATGCAGCAGTTCTTCGTTTGCATGCTGGATAAGCTCGGCTATGGCAGCTTCTTTATTAGGCCCCTTTACAACGAGAGATCCTATCCAGTACTGATAATGCGCTAGCCATTCATCCGAATATGCCTTGTTTAAAGTTAAAATAAGTTTTTCAACATCTAACCCGACTATCATTTTTCCTTTTGTTCCCATTGAAATCACCAATTATATTTCATCATTAAAAGACTTTTTAATTCTTACTCATCTAAGAAAAAAAGAGAATTTGCAAGCTACCTGACTCTCTCTCTTCTCATGAGGTTAATATGTGCAGAGAGATAATAAATATGGACACGAAATGAAGGCAGTTCTGGGTCTTGCGGATGGGGAATACGAGACTGGTGAAGGTTTCGGAGTGGAAGGGCAATGTGCTGGAGAACTCGTATTTTCGACCCAGATGACAGGATATATGGAAGCACTCACTGACCCGAGTTATAATGGTCAGATTTTGATGTTTACATTTCCATTAATTGGTAATTATGGAGTAGATTTAAAAAATTTTCAGCACCCCCACGTGTGGGCCAGGGGATGCGTAGTTAGGGAGGTTTGCAGGAAACCTGCAACACTCCAGTCTATTCCTGATTATTTTGAAGAAAACGGACTCATTGGACTGAGTGGAATTGATACAAGAAAACTGACGATCAAGATTCGTGAACATGGAACAGTCAGGGCAGCTCTCGTAACCGGATGCGATGACCCCGAATATGCGGTGCAAATAGCAAAAAAAGCTCCATTAATCACAGATGAAGACCTTATCCCGGCTGTATCTACTAAAGATCCATACCGAGTCAGAGGTCCTGGGAAGAAAATAGCCTTAATTGACCTTGGAACAAAGAAAAATATGGTAAAAAGTCTTCATTCCCGTGGAAGTGACATTTGGGTTTTCCCTTACAACGTTATTCCTGATGAGATTCTTGAGATAAAGCCGGATGCACTCTTTGTAAGTAACGGCCCTGGAGACCCGGTGCTTGCTAAAGATGCGATATCGTGTGTTAAATCTTTAATTGGAGAGTTACCGGTATTTGGAATATGCATGGGTCATCAGATATGTGCCCTTGCTCTAGGGGGAAAAACCTATAAGATGAAATTTGGTCACAGAGGAACAAATCAACCTGTAAGAAACATGGAAGGGAAGGTTGCAATAACAACACAGAATCATGGATTTGCAGTTGATTTTGAGAGTCTTCCTGAGGGGTGTTCTCCGTTATATACAAACCTGAATGACGGGACTCTTGAAGGATTCATAGATAGAGACCTTGATGTTACATGTGTTCAGTTTCATCCTGAAGCACATGGAGGCCCCCGCGATACTGAAAAACCATTCTTTGATTCCCTTTACAGGAGGATATCTTAATGCCGGTCCTCCCTGGAATAAAAAAAGTACTACTCATTGGATCAGGTCCCATTCAGATAGGCCAGGCAGCAGAGTTTGATTTTTCAGGGTCTCAGGCCTGCAGAGCACTTCGTGAAGAAGGAATAAAGGTCGTACTAGTCAATTCTAATCCTGCAACAATACAGACTGACCCTGGAATGGCTGACGAAATATATATTGAGCCATTGAAAGCATCTATAATCGCTAAGATCATTCTTAAAGAAAAGCCAGATGGAATTCTTTCAGGGATGGGAGGTCAGACCGCCCTGAACCTCACTGCCGAACTTGCTGAAATGGGTGCCCTGGAAGGGATACAGATTCTTGGGACCCCTCTTGAAGCTATATATCAGGGTGAAGATAGGGAAAAATTCCGGGAACTCATGAAAAAGATAGGAGAACCAGTCCCAAAGAGTTTCATCCTTGAAGAGATCAGAAATCTTGATACAGCCCTTGACCAGATAGGGCTCCCGGTAATTATAAGGCCTGCGTATACTCTTGGTGGCAGTGGTGGTGGGATTGCACACGACCCGTATGAAGCGAGGAGGATTGTTGAACTTGGTCTTGCAAAGTCACGGATTCATCAGGTTCTCATAGAAGAGAGTGTCGCAGGCTGGAAAGAAGTTGAGTTTGAAGTTATGCGTGATTCAGCAGATAACTGTATCATTGTCTGCGGAATGGAAAATGTTGACCCTATGGGAATACATACCGGCGAAAGTGTTGTTGTTGCCCCTATTCTTACCCTCCGTGATGACGAATACCAGTCACTAAGATGTGCTGCAATAAAAATTATCAGGGCCCTTGATGTTCAGGGTGGGTGTAATGTCCAGTTTGCCTTTAATAAAGACCGTGAATACCGGGTTATCGAGGTAAATCCCAGAGTGTCACGTTCATCAGCTCTAGCATCGAAAGCAACTGGTTATCCAATTGCAAAGGTAGCGGCAAAGATAGCGATAGGCCTTAGACTTGATGAGATAACAAATGGGGTAACAGGGTGCACTCCTGCATCGTTTGAGCCGGCCATCGATTATGTGGTCGTAAAAGTTCCAAGATGGCCATTTGACAAGTTCAAAACTGCCGACAGGACTCTCACTACTGCAATGAAGAGCACTGGCGAAGTGATGGCAATCGGAAGGACTGTTGAAGAAGGGTTCAAAAAAGCTTTGAGGTCCCTTGATATTGATTTTGATCCTCATACGAGTATTGTTGAGATAAGGATGATCCTTTCAAGGCCGACTGATGAAAGGTTCCAGTGTCTTTTTGATGCATTTCGTGCAGGTTTATCACTAAAAGAGATAGAAGAACTGACTAAAATCAATTCCTTTTTCCTTGAAAAGATCCAAAAAATTGTAAAAATTGAAACTGCATTAAAAGGGACAAACGACTTTGAAATAATCAAGGAAGCTAGGAATTGCGGGTTCTCTATCACTGAAATAAAGGAAAAATGTGGTCTATCATCTGAAGAGATCGAGAAAATTGTTAAACCACTTGCCTTCAAGATGGTAGATACATGCGCAGCTGAATTTCCGGCAAAAACTCCTTATTTTTATTCAACTGATGAAAAAAGCTGTGAAATTGAGAGAAGCGACCGTTTAAAGGTCCTGATTCTTGGTTCAGGTCCAATTAGAATCGGGCAGGGAATCGAGTTTGATTACTGCACTGTCCACGCAGTCCAGGCTCTCAGGGATGACGGAATTGAGGTACATATCGTAAATAATAACCCTGAAACAGTATCAACCGATTATGATACATCTGACAGGTTATTTTTTGAACCTATGCAACTTGAAGATGTGATGAACATCATTCTAAAGGATAATTATCATGGTGTTATGGTCCAGTTTGGGGGTCAAAACGCGGTTAATTTAGCTGTTCCACTTCATAATGAATTCAAAATTCGGAATCTTAAAACAAAAATTCTTGGTACTAGTCCAGATTCAATGGATATTGCTGAGAACCGGGACAGGTTTAGTATACTTCTTGATTCATTAGAGATCCCAAGCCCCCCTAACACTTCTGCATATTCAATTGAAGAAGCACGTGAAAAAGCAGAACGGATCGGTTATCCGATTCTTGTCCGCCCCTCATATGTCCTTGGCGGTAGGGCAATGGAGATTGTCCATGATGCAACGGAACTTGATAGTTACATGAAGGAAGCGGTGAAGGTAAGTAAGCACCACCCGGTTCTTATCGATTCATTCCTTCAGAACGCAATTGAACTTGATGTGGATTGTGTATCTGACGGAACTGAAGTCTTCATCGGTGGAGTTATGGAGCATATAGAGGAAGCAGGAGTTCACAGTGGTGATTCTGCATGTGTAATACCCACACAGTCTCTATCTGCCTCCATACTTGACCGAGTCTATGATTATACACGTAGATTGGCACTTGCGCTTAACGTAGTGGGACTTGTAAATATCCAGTTCGCAGTTAAAGAAGATATAGTATATATCCTCGAAGCGAACCCGCGTGCCTCAAGGACTGTTCCTTTTGTCTCAAAAGCGACAGGGATACCACTTGCAAAGATTGCTGCCAAAGTGATGATGGGTAAGACGATATCTGAACTGGGCTATAAAGAGTGTAAAATCGATCATGTCGCAGTCAAGGAAGTGCTCCTGCCTTTTAATAAACTTCCCGGGGTTGACACGGTTCTTGGCCCTGAGATGAAGAGCACAGGCGAGGTGATGGGAATTGATTATGATTTTGGCAGAGCTTATTACAAAGCATGTCTGTCAGCAGAAAATGAAATCCCTGTTGAAGGGAAGGTGTTTCTTTCAGTCCGAAGTGATCAGAAGAATGAAGCAATAGAAGTAGCCCGAAAACTAGTAGGACACGGTCTTAAGATCTATGGAACTGAAGGAACCGTCGAATTCTTGTATAATGCCGGTATTCATGCAGACCTTGTCAGAAAAGTGCAGGAAGGGTCTCCAAATGTTATTGATCTTATGCGAGGGGGAGAAATCCGGCTTATTATAAACACTCCTGCAGATAAACAGTCACGGCAGGATCATTACCAGATAATGCGTGTTGCAGTTGATTATGGAATCCCTTATATTACAACTCTTCAGGCAGCATCAGCTGCTGCAGAAGCAATTGATGCTATTAAACGTGAAAAAGTAACTATCGAACCATTAAGTCATTATATCGGCCATCTCTAAATTTTTTCACCTTTGGTTTTAAGATGGAAGAAACCCAATAAATCAGCAATAACTGATAAAAGGTGTATTTCAATATGGGAAATGGGACTATTGTCATGGCATATTCAGGTGGGCTCGATACTTCCATCTGCATTCCGCTCTTAAAAGAAAAGTACGGTTACGACAGGGTAGTAACAGTCGCTGCAAATGTGGGGCAGCGTGATGAAGAGATAAGGGTAGCAGAGGATAAAGGGCGGCTTCTTGCAGATGCCCATTATACTCTCGACCTTCGTCACAAGTTTGTTTACGAGTATCTTTTTCCATCAATTAAAGCAAACGGACTTTATGAGGGATACCCTATGGGCACATCACTCGCAAGACCTCTTATTGCATCCGAAGTTGTGAAAATCGCGAAACTTGAAGGAGCAAAAGCTGTCGCCCATGGATGCACAGGCAGAGGAAATGATCAGTTAAGGTTTGATTTTATTATAAAAGGAGCCGGGTTGTCAGTTGTAGCACCAATCCGGGAGTATAACTTCACCCGTGAGTGGGAGATCGACTATGCACAAAAACATAGTATACCTGTACCGGTAGCAAAAGATAAACCCTGGAGTATGGATGAAAACTGCTGGAGCAGGAGTATAGAAGGCGGTGAACTTGAAGACCCTGCATTTCACCCTCCTGAAGAAATTTACCTTTGGACGGTCTCTCCTGAATCAGCACCAAATAACCCTTTAAAAATGACACTTGTTTTTAGAAACGGAGTTCCGGTAGCGATTGACGCGGAAGAGATGGACGGATACTCCCTAATCCAATATCTCAATAAAGTTGCAGGAGGTCATGGCATTGGAAGAAATGATATGATCGAAGACAGAATACTTGGTTTAAAGGCCCGCGAAAATTATGAACATCCAGCCGCATCAGTGATACTTCAGGCCCACGCGGACCTGGAACGCCTGGTACTTTCAAGGGACGAACTCGCATTCAAACGTATGGTCGATGATAAATGGTCAGAGCTCGCATACATGGGACTCGTCCATGAACCTCTGTTCCATGCCCTCACGGCTTTTATAGATAAGACCCAGGACCGGATGGACGGAACGGTCGATCTAATACTATACAAAGGATCAATCAGAATAATTGGCAGGAGTTCCAGAAATGCACTTTATTCCACAGATCTTGTTTCATTTGACAGCACTACCATTAACCAGTCCCATGCGATTGGATATTCAGAGTATTACGGTATTCAGGCACGAATGCTCATGAAAATAAATGAAAGGAGAGATTTATGAAGATAGCTTTTATAACTGGTATTACAGGTCAGGACGGTTCGTACCTTGCTGAGCTTCTTTTATCGAAAGGATATGAAGTCCATGGCCTTGTAAGACGCTCTTCGACATTCAACACGAGCAGAATTGACCACATATATATGGACCCTCATTCGGCTGATGCACGGATGTTCCTTCACTATGGAGACCTTTCAGATTCAGAGATGATCACAAACATTATGTACAATATCAAGCCCGACGAAGTCTATCATCTTGGTGCACAGAGCCACGTCCGTGTAAGTTTTGATACTCCTGAGTACACAGGGAATGTCACTGCCCTTGGATCAACAAGGCTTCTTGAAGCAGCAAGGAGAGGAAACCGTGAGATGAAATTTTATCAGGCTTCTTCAAGTGAAATGTTTGGGGCAACTCCTCCTCCGCAATCAGAAGAGACCTGTTTTTGGCCACGAAGTCCCTATGCTTGTGCTAAACTCTACTCATACTGGATGGTAAAAAATTATCGTGATGGATATGGTATGTTTGCCGCAAATGGAATTCTCTTCAACCATGAATCTCCCCGCCGCGGTGAAACGTTTGTAACAAGGAAAATTACACGGTCAGTAGCAAAGATCCTTTCAGGAAAAGAGAAGTACCTCTATTTAGGTAACTTAGACGCAAAAAGGGACTGGGGATATGCACCTGAATATGTTGAATGTATGTGGAAAATAGTCCAGGAAGATAAATCTGACGATTATGTTGTAGGGACTGGTGAGACTCATACGGTTCGAGAGTTTCTGGATGCAGTATTCGATTATGTTGATCTGAAGTTTGAGGATCATGTACGTATTGATCCTAAATACTTCCGTCCTACTGAAGTTGAATCGCTTGTAGCTGACGCAAAAAAGGCAGAAACAATACTGAAATGGAAACCTAAAGTAAAATTTGGAGATTTGGTCAAGATAATGGTCGATTCTGACCTTAGAAGGCAGGGTCAGACACCGATCGGTGAGGGTGATTCTCTCATTCAAAAACACTTTCCATTGCGATGGTGGAAGAAAGATTAAATTTTTTTTGGAATTTTTCATTTCCTCTTTCAATACATATTTCTGGAATAAAGAGAGATATCCACGTAGGAGGAATTTTTTTTGGTAGATATTACTCAATCATTGACAGAAGGTAAAAAAATCCTTGAAAAGAAACTTGCAGATATAAAGGTTTTAGTGGGTTATGGGGAGACCGCATACCATCTCCCTGTCTCATACTCACTTACTGGAAAAGAAGTAAATTCAGGCGAGGATGCAGAAATTGCATATAAAGCGACATCTGACAGCCTGCTCGTTGCAACTGAAGCAATTGTTGCCGCAGGGTCGGTTGCAGGCTCAACTGCTGATAATAGTATATATACAGGTTTTATAGGGGATTCTGTAATACGAAAGCTTGGGTACTCTTTAGTTGATGGGAGTATTCTCGGCCTTGCCCTCATTGCAGGAAAGGCTAGTGAAGCAGGCATAGTTTCAGGGATAGCACGTGAACTTCAGGAAAAACTGCTTTTAACATTTCTCGCGGGAGATATTGCGAAGGGACTGGACAATGAAGGAGTCAAGATAGGACTTGGTTACAGACTTGTCCCTCTTGGCCCTGATACTTTAAGTGGAATTCACTTTGTAGATATACTCGCACGGGTCGCGATGATGTTTGGAGGAGTGGCACCCGGAGACCCTTCCCGCCTGCTCCGTTATGCCGAGGAACGCGCAAAAGCCTTTGTTATAGCATTACCCGGACTGTCTCCTGAAGAGATAGCATTTATTGATGCCTTACGTCCACTTGGAATTCCAATACTCTATTACAAGGGGTATGAGGGCGAAAACTGGATTCGTGCTTCCCCGGAAAATATTGTCCAAAAAGGGATGGAATTACGTGGAATTAAAGTTATGGTTACTGCGATTCCAATTCCCATGGCCTGTTCACCTGCATTTGAGGGAAAAAGTATTCGACGGGAGGAGATGTACGTTGAATTTGGAGGGGGAAAAAAAGAGGCATTTGAACTTCTGACGATGAAACCCAAAGAAGAGGTTATTGATGGAAAAGTTACAGTAATAGGCCCTGAAATTTCCCAGTTAAAAGAAGGGTCCGCATCTTCCCTTGCAATAATTATCGAAGTAGCGGGAGAGCAAATGAAAAAGGACTTTGAACCGGTCCTTGAGCGAAGAATACATAATTTCGTAAATTATGGAGAAGGTTCATGGCATGTAGCCCAGAGGGACCTGATATGGGTGAGGCTCACAAAAGAGGCAGTTCTAAAGGGACTGAAAATTGAGCATATTGGTAAGTTACTTGCTTTGAAATTTAAAATGGACTTTCCATCACTCATAGATGCAGTCCAGGTGACACTGATAACTGATGAACCAAAGGTGATCCTTGAAAAAAAGGAGGCAGAGAAAATTTACATGGAGAGAGACGAACGAGTTGCAGGAATGAAAGACACGGATGTACAACTCTTTTATTCATGTACACTCTGCCAGACATTTGCTCCAAATCATGTATGCATTATTACCCCGGAGCGTTCTGCGCTGTGTGGTGCAATCAGCTGGCTGGATGGGAAAACAGCATATGAAATATCTCCCTCTGGCGCAAATCAGCCTGTGCAGAAGGGGGCAGTGATTGATGCGTTAAAAGGCGAGTTTGAGGAAGTAAACCGTTTTGTGCGAAAAGCCTCACATGGGGAAATCGATCGGTGTTCACTATATAGTATAATGGAGTACCCCATGACCTGTTGCGGATGTTTTGAGTGTATTGCACTGATATTACCAGAAGTAAACGGCATCATGGTCGTTAACCGGGATTATAAAGGTGAAACTCCATCCGGGATGTCATTCTCGACACTTGCCGGAACAATTGGGGGAGGTGCCCAGACACCGGGTTTTATGGGTATTTCAAAAGGATATATCCTTAGTGACCGTTTCCTTCAATCAGAGGGTGGAATAAAGAGGCTAGTCTGGATCCCTCAAATACTGAAAGATGAACTTGGAAAGAGGCTCATTGATAAATTGGAACAATTGGGAATCAGTTCATTCTATAATAAAATCTCAACCGATAAAAATGCAACAACAATAGAAGATCTTATCCTCTTCCTGGAAAAAGAAGAGCATCCGGCTCTTTCAATGCCACCACTCATAGGGGGTTAAAAATGGCTGAGAAGGGTACTTATGAGTGGAGTAGTAGGGTTGGTGTTGTAAAGATTGGTGCGACTAAATCGGAAGGCGGAACCCGCGGGAAGAGTTATACTATTGGTGGATCTTCCAATATTCCTTTTTTTTTCTGAAAAAAACCCACCACGGATAGCTCTTGAAATTTGTGATGATATAGCGTTCTGGCCAGGACTTCTCAAGGATAATTTACCCGACATAACGGCTGATGTGTCTGAATGGGCAAAAAAAGGAGAGATGGAATGGGGTGCAGACCTGATAAGAGTATACCTGACAAGTACCAAGAAGAAACATTTCTCTGATTTCCCTGGAATTAAAAAAGTCATTGATGAAATTTTATCTGGAACTACTCTTCCACTTATTATTGAAGGGAGTGATTCACCGGAAATTGACAGTGATGTATTCCTGAATTGTGGCGAGGCCGGGTCTGGTGAAAGACTTTTACTTGGAACTGCTGAAGCCGACAGATATCGATCGGTTGCGGCAGCTGCAATTGCCTACAACCATGCAGTTATTGCTCAGTCTCCAATAGATATTAACCTCGCAAAACAACTCAATATCCTATTACGCGAAACCGGGATGCCGGATAACAGCATTATAATTGATTCATACACAGGTGCATTGGGTTACGGTTTTGAATACTCTTACTCAACAATTGAAAGAATAAGGTATGCTGCGTTGAAAGGTGATGACGATCTTGCAATGCCTATTATTAGTTCAGCCCCTGATACTCTGGGTGTCAGGGAAGTGAGAGAATCTCCTCCTGAAACCAAGTACGAAACTGCAATCCAGTGGGAGTTTGGAACCGCACTATCATCTCTTGTAGCAGGTGCATCAATTGTCTGCGTAAGGCTTCCGGAGACTATAAAACTTCTGAAAACGGCTATTATAGACCTTTCAAGTCCATCTGTGGAGGATATATAATGGCCCTCAAAGCTCTTGACATCTACAAACTTCTTCCAAAAAAGAACTGTAAAGAGTGTGGAGACCCGACATGTCTTACTTTTGCCATGAAACTAGCCTCTGGAAAGGCAGATCCAGATAAATGTCCATACCTGGACCCTCAGGCAAAAGAGGTATTAGGGTCATCCACGAAGCCACCAGTAAAACCGATGAGAATAGGTGTTGGCGAGCGTTCATTCAGGATAGGGGAAGAATCCTGTTTATACCGTCATGAAAAGACATTTTATCATGCTCCCGGTTTTTTCCTGGCCCTAAAGGATAGTTCCGGGGAATCACAAATTTCTACAATTGCAAATCGGGTTGAAAAAGATCTTCTTGTCAGGGCAGGTCAGGACCTCAGGTTAAACGGAGTTGCAATAATTTCTGATTCGAAAAATCCTGAAACATTTGGGAGTGTAGTAAAAAAGGTTGAAGAACTTGTTTCCCTTCCTGAAATACTGATCTCAAATGATCCAAAAATAGTTGAAGCAGGCCTTACTTATTGCGGTAGTTATCATCCTGTTATTCATGCTGCAACCAGGGAAAACTATCCTGAAATGTGCAGACTTGCATTGAAATTCGGGTGCAGGCTGATAATTAGTGAAGGTGATATTACAAAAATTCCTGAACTTGTCAACGAATGTGTAAAGATCGGGGTTCCTGACCTCATTCTTGATCCATGCGTTGATAACCTTTCAGATTGTCTTAAGAAATTTACAGTTATCAGGAAAAAAGCTGTAACCCGTGAAGATGCATCTCTTGGATATCCGTTATATCTTGATACTGGCCGGTTTAAAGATAGATCCGGTTCACTTTACCTAGGAATTCTCAAGTACGCCTCCCTGATAGTGATTCATGATCTGCCGGAACCTGTTGAAAAGGCGGCACTGACCCTCCGTCAGGGGATTTACACAGACCCCCAGCGTCCTATCCAGATGGAACCAGGCCTTTATAAGATAGGGGAACCCGGAAAAGATTCTCCAGTCTTTATGACTGTAAACTTTTCTCTCACCTTTTTCACACTTCAGGGATATCTTGAGAGTTCGGGAGTATCCTGTTATATGCTTATTGTTGACACTGAAGGGCTTTCAGTGCTGACCGCAGTTGCAGCCGGCAAACTAACCGATACCCTCGTTAATGAAACACTTAAGAAGGCAGATTTGGCAAATATTGTATCCCATCATACATTAATAATCCCTGGATATGCTGCACCTATATCAGGTAAACTTGAGGATGAGACAGGCTGGAAGATTCTTGTCGGCCCTCGTGATGCAGCTGAAGTAGGTACGTTTCTGGAATCATTGCAATCAGGCGAGACGAAATGACATCTGTCACATTTCTTCCAAGTTTTAAGAAGATTGAAGTAGCAGAACATAGCACAATCCTCGCAGCAGCCCAGAAAGTCGGTATTCACATGAATGTGGTCTGTGGAGGTATTGGCAAATGCGGGAAATGCATTGTATATGTTAAGACTGGACTTGTCTCATTTGACGAAAAAAAATTTGAAAAATTCCTTTCAAAAAAAGAGATAGAGGATGGGGCCTGTCTTGCGTGTGTAACTTACATTGAGAGTGATATCCAGGTTCTTATACCAGAGCCGTCCCTTGTCCAGGAACAGAAGATTTTAATTAAGGTGTCAGAGCTCGTTATGACACTATCCCCTTCTGTCGTCAAGTACCCGCTTCAACTGCCTCCTCCATCACTTGATGATCCATCTCCTGATTTATCCCGCCTTCTATGGGGTGTTGAAAAAAAAGGAGGGCCAAAAGCTGAGCTTGTCTATGCACCTCTCGAGATCATCCGCATGGTCCCTTCAGTATTACGCGAAAGTGGGTGGAGGGTCACTGCTACCATCGCTCATATTCCTGGAGTTTACCGCCTTATAGACCTTGAAAAAGGTGACACCTCTTATGCAGTATATGGAGCTGCTATCGACCTTGGTACTACAACTATTGTTGTATATATAAGAAATCTCATTGATGGAGCGATAGTTGGAATTGCATCAAATTACAACCAGCAGATAAGTTATGGTGAAGACATTCTTTCCAGGGTCAATTATGCCAAGAAGGAAGGGGGACTAAATGATCTTCAGCAACTCGCATCTAATAGTATCAATGCAGTACTTGCTGAAGCTGTAAGAAATGGAGGAATTGATTCTCATGACATATATGAAGTGGTTGTAGCCGGAAATACCGTCATGACTCATCTGCTCCTTGGGATTAATCCTGGATACATTATTGCCGAACCCTATGTGCCTGTTGTCAGGCGCTATCTTACGACAGGAACAGAGAGGGCCGGGATAAAAGTAAACCCAAGGGCTGCACTCTTTGTATTTCCTTCTGTTTCTGATTTTATCGGAGGTGACATAGTTGCGGATGTCCTTGCAACCGGAATGTCTGAATCAGATGAAATCGCACTAATGATAGATATCGGCACAAACTTTGAAATAGTGCTCGGAAATCGGGACTGGATGTTTTCATGTGCAGGAGCAGCAGGTCCTGCACTTGAAGGTGGCGAAGTGCTTTTCGGAATGCGTGCAAATCCAGGTGCAATTGAAGAGATCAAAATAGATCCTCATACACTTTCTCCGGTATATCGTACTATTAATCAAATTAAACCCAAAGGGATCTGCGGTTCAGGTTTAATTGACCTGCTCGCTGAACTTTTTAAGGCGTGTATTATAGACAGGACTGGGAGAATAAATTCTGTTATAAATAATGACAGAATAAGAAAAGGCACTCATTTTTATGAATATGTCGTTGCATGGGAACATGAGACCGGTTTAGGGAAAGACATAGTAATCACTGAGAATGATGTTAAAAACCTTATAATGAGCAAGGCATCAGTTCTTGCTGCATGTACTATTCTTTTAAACATGGCAGGAATTACTAGGGAAAATATTGGTAAAATCTATTTCTCTGGAGCTTTTGGCAATTACATCAATAAAGAGAATGCAATAATAATTGGGCTAATCCCTGAAATTCCACTCAATCAGATTTATAATATCGGTAATGGTGCAGTGGAAGGGGCTAATATCGCACTATTAAGCAGGAAAAAAAGAAAAACCCTTGATTCTATTGCACAGAAGATGGGGTATATTGAACTCAATGCTGAACCGGCATTTATGGATGAGTATACCCGAAGTACTTTTCTTCCGCATACTGACCTTAGCCTCTTTCCGCTTGTTGAAAAAACAATCAATCTATGCAGATTACAGACAGGAGACAAGATTGATGAATAAAATATTAGCGTCCCCCAGGGGGGCAACAACAGGGGTTGGTTCTCTTCCTTTTATTGACCCAGATATTGCGTGTGATGTCGTAAGGAAGTATTGTCAGAGGCTTCCATACATCCCGACACTTCCAAAACGTGGAATTCTTGAAAGAATTGTGTTTTCAGATTCTGAACATCTGCCAGGGAAAATAATAGAAGAAGAACGGCTTTTAATTGACCGCTCCAGAGACATTACAAATGACATAGCCAAAATATATGAGGATTTCCTAGGGAAAAATTTCATTCCATATCTTCCGACACCAGATTATTATTCGTGTTTTGACAACATGCTGTCCAGGAACTTTCAGGATATTATTGCTTTAAAATTTCAACTCACCGGCCCGGTTACTTTTGGCATGCAGGTTGTGGACAGAGAAAGAAAGCCTATCCTTTACGACCCTGAGCTAGCCGATATGCTTCCAAAACTTATTGCATTAAGAGCTCGTGCTGCAGAAGATGCAATTCGTGAAAGGACCGGAGTCGATGAAACACTTATTGTGATGGATGAACCGTATTATGCCTCACTTGGGTCTTCAGTTGTGCCTCTGGATAAAGAACAGGTAAGAGAAGGCTTTACTGAAATCGTAACTACACTAAAAGGTGCAATTGGTGTGCACTGTTGCGCGAATACTGACTGGGAATTTGTACTCTCATTAAAACCTGCTGTTCTCTCATTTGATGCGTATACAAATGCAAATGAATTCCTGCTTTATAGGGATAAAATTTTGGATTTTATGAGGAACGGTGGTGTTATTGCATGGGGGGTTGTGCCTTCTGAAGGGGAAGTCTTTAGGAAAGAGACTATTGATCGATTAATCCAGCGTTTTCAAAGCATTCGTGAACGTGCCATTGAGACAATACCCTCAGATCTTTTTGACAGACAGTCGCTCATCACTCCGACATGTGGAATTCGTCTTGCTGACGAGGAGACCGCAATTGATATAATGGAAAGTACAAATGCGGTTTCAGAGAGTATCCATTCTTTTACATCATGAGACCGTTTGTAATTGCTCTATCTGGGAAAGGGGGCACCGGAAAAACAACAATTAGTGCGTTACTTATAAAAGAATTAATTTACAGGGGTATTCATCCGGTCCTTGCAGTGGACGCTGATCCCAACTCAAATCTTCACGAGGCATTGGGTGTCAATGTAATAGAATCTCTCGGTTCTATGAGGGAAGAGGCATTTACAAAGAGTATCCCTCATGGGATGTCAAGGAATGAATATATTAATCTCCGTTTTCGGCAGGTACTTGTTGAATCTATCGGCTTTGATCTCATTTCAATGGGAAGACCGCCCGGAGCAGGCTGTTATTGCTTTGCTAATGACCTTCTAACAACCAGCATGCGTGGACTCGAGTCAGAATACAAGTTTATAGTTGTGGATACTGAAGCCGGTATGGAGCATTTTGCGCGTGGAACTGTCCGAAGTCCTGATATTCTTCTAATTGTAACTGATCCTGGGGCAAGGGGACTTCGGACTGCTGACAGGATACGTAATATTGTAATAGATTTTGGCCTTAAAAGTGAAAATATCTTGTTAATAATGAACCGGGTTACTGACGAAACAAGACAATTTTGTTTTGATAAAGCCTGGACCTGTATCCCTGAAGACAAGGAATTACTTCGGTTTGATCTTGAGAATCTCCCTGTTGCAGATATAAATGAATTATCTCCAGCCAGGCAGGCAGTACACAACTTTACCGGAAGATTTCTTTCGGAATTTCAGTTACTGAATTCCTTTTAAAAAAATTCTCTTTATTAATAATATATCCACGTGGAGTATTCAAATTATTTAATTATATCTGATAAGTCTCGACTAGAAACAGTATAACTAAATATTAGATTATATAATAGATTGTTGTTTATAACCTGGATTTACTTGATTAGTTTTATTTACTGAAAAGACAGGAGAAAAAAATAAAATGATTGAAGAAGAACAGGAACTCAATAATATAAGAAAGATTCTTGAAAAGTATCCAAAAGGTCTTACAATTCTAGAAATATCCAAAAAAATACCACTTTCAAGAGCATCAACTGCGAAATACCTAAATACACTTCTTATATCAGGTCATGTGGAGATGAGGACATATGGAAGGGCAAAAATATACAATCTTTCACAGAGAGTCCCAATTTCAAATCTATTATCGTTATCATCAGATCTTATCCTCCTTATCGATAAAGAGTTCTTCATTCAGGAAGTAAATAATCCACTGCTTGAAGTTTTTCATCTAAAGAGGACGGATGTGGTAGGGAGAAAAATTGACTTTACCCCGCTAATGGCATATCTCAGTCCCAGGCACCTTGAGAGGATAAGGAATGCTCTCAAGGGAAATGAAAAAGTCATAGAGGAGGTTATTGAGGTAGGTGACGAGGAATACTTTTTCAGGATAAAACTACTTCCAATTGTTTTTGACCGTGGAGAAAAAGGGATTGGTGTCATATTTGAGGATATCACTGAACTTAAAAAGTACCAGCTCTATCTTGAACAACTTGTTGAAGAAAGAACAATGGAACTCCTTCAACTAAATAAGACACTCCTATATGAAGTTTCTGAACATAAAAAATCAAAAAAGCTGCTTAAACGGAGCGAAGAGAAGTACAGAGAACTTGTTGAAAATTCAAACAGCCTCATAGTCAGACTTTCGAAGGATGCCAAAGTTCAGTTTGTGAATGAATACACACAGTCGTTTTTTGGAATCGATGATCCCGAATTAGTTACAGGTCATAGTTTTTCAGGAGTACTCTTTAAAACAAACTCAAAAGAGGGAGATGTATTTAAAGACCAAATTGGAAGGTCAGCTGAAAATCCTGAACAGGAAACGAGTTTTAAAATTGAAAATACTGACGGGACAGGTAGAAAGCGTTTCATTGCCTGGACAATAAAGCCGATATTCAACAAGAAAGGAATACCTGGCGAATATCTATGTGTCGGGGTAGATATTACCGAAAGAACAATTTATGAGAACAAATATATTGAAAGGGGCAAGATCCTGAATATCATGGCAGACCAGCTTGAAGAGATGGTCTATTATAAGGACAAGGATTTCAGGTACACTTTTTTAAGTGAGCCATATTCGATGAATATTTTCCTTTCAAAAAAAGACGAATGCTCCAAAAAAACGGATATTGAGATAATTTCAGAACTTAAAGCAAAGGGTCAAGTCATCCAGTTTGAGAAAATTGCCCTTGATTCAGACAAAAAAGCGAAGGAAAGTCACACTGCCCAGAAATTTGAAACAAAGATTATTATTGATAAGATCCAAAAAATTCTTGAAGTCACCAAAACACCATATTTTAATGATGAAGGTGAGTTTACAGGAATTATCGGTAGTTGCCGTGATGTCACAGGAAAAGAAAAAAAGAATGATTAAAATTCACCTATAAAAAAGTGGATGAATAAAATTTAATATCGAAAATAATAAGCCATAACGGAGAGAAATTCAAGACAATGAGCGGCAGTTTCTTTAGCAGATTCATAGGATTAAAACCTCATATCGTTGAAAGTCCGGCACCACCCCAGATAGCCCATGGGGCAGGTATGAATATTCCGGAATATAAGGTGAAACCTTACTTCATTGTGGCCTCAGTTGAGATGGGCAATACTACAACAAAATGTATCCTGACAGGAGTCAACCTCGAAACCGGAATGAGCTATGTAATAAATAAAACCGTAAAAATGAGTCGTGATGTAAGGAAACCCAAACCAGGCGAGGAGATTTTTGGAGAAACTCTTGATGGTACAAAACTTACACAGGAGTCAGTAACTGAACTTGTAAAAGGTACCCTAATTGATTGTCATAGAGAAGTTCACCTCGACATACAAAAAGACCTTGATTTTGTTGTTCGAAGTACCGGAGTTGTTGCTGCCATGGACTCCCCGGACCAGGTCGGAGATTTTGTCATAGCACTTGCAAACGGGTGCCTCCTTGCAGGTGTTCCTCCTCGCAAGATGACACCGCCCATGTCCAAAGCTAATCAGTCTGAAAAAATCCAGCCTTTTAGTTTTGCCGACAAGGTTGTATTTATTGGCGCTGTAGCAGGAGTTATTCCGCCGGTCGGGAGCACCGGAGTCGAAATGGTAGCAAACGAAATGGAAGGTGAACTTGCAATGGCCGGAATTAAAGAAGGGGCAAAGTGGACTACTGTTGATTTTCGAAACCCCTGCATCTCAATCGATTTTGGCACTACCCTTGACGGAAGGATAACCGGAGATTTAAGTGAAAATGAGAGAAATCCTTTTGCAAAAACTGTTGGAAATTTCTGTGGTCTCGCGGGAGCTATCCCTGACGCTATTGTGAAAGGTACAAATCTCGTCGAGTCGCATACCGGGACAGCACTTGATATTTTTGGTGATAGTACTGCAAGAGACGGCGGTTATAAATTTAAGCGAAAGAGTGATGATGTTATAGATTTCGTTAAAAGATGCAACAAATTTATTGATATCCGGATAGTTCCTCCTGAAAGAACCAAGTTTGGCCGTGTTCCAGTCTATGCAAAAGTTGCAAAAGAGTCCGGGGTTGCAATGGTGGGTTGTGATGCCGGAGTGAATGGAAGTGGACTTGATGAATTAAAAGAGATTGGCCGTGAGATTCAGTTAAATCATGGGATAGGTATGCTCCGTGAAGTTATTGATAATGTCTGCGCAGACATGGCCTTAAGACTTATAGACGTTGTTAAGGAAGAAGGTCTCCTCTTTCCTAATTCTTCAATTGGATTCACAGGAAGGGCAGCAATATCAGGAAAGAAACCACAATACATCCTTGACGGGATTATTGAAAGAAAATTATTTGATAAACCAAATGATCACCTTGTTTTTGTTGATGATGGCCTTGCCAGGGGAGCAGCATTAATGGGGCGGTGCATGAATTCACTAGGAAAACCCAATAATCCAATAGGCGGAGTGAGAAACGGCCCATGTATTATGCGCAGACGAATTGCAGTCGGGAAGTGAAATAATTGGACACAGATGAAGAACTATATGACCTGATAATCCAGCCAGGAGTCCCACGCACAATTATAAGGGACATTGTAAATGAATATGATATCGAAATTGTTGAGAGAAAGGAGAAAATAAATTTTGCAAATATGGACGATGACATCAGGGAAGTGCTTGCTTTCCGGGGAACAAAAGAAGTACTTGAGATTGTTCAGGATGTTCTAAACAAAAAATTGCAGGAGTTCATTAGTGATTAAGGGTTAACCCATTTTTCGAAAAAAGATATTGCATCAATGCTTTTTGTGCATGCAGGCGATTTTCTGCTTCATCCCAGACCAGACTTGAAGGGCCGTCAATAACTTCATCACTGACTTCTTCTCCACGGTGTGCAGGCAGGCAGTGAAGAAAAACGGCATCAGGATTTGCACTGAACATTATCTCATTTGTAACTCTGTAGTCCTTGAAATCTTCAATACGTTTTAATCTTTCAGTCTCATTACCCATTGATACCCATGTATCTGTTAAAATAACATCAGCATTTTTTGCAGCTTCCATAGGTGACTGACTCAATTGAACAAGCCCTCCATTTTTCTGTGCAAGCGCAATAACATCTGAAGGGGGTGTATAATTGGGAGGACTAGCCACCTTTACTTCCATACCCGTCATTGATGAAGCCAGGAGAAGTGAATTGCATACATTGTTACCATCTCCAATCCATGCGACTTTCAGTCCTTCAGTAGAACCAAAATGCTCATCGATAGTCATGATATCTGCAAGCATTTGACAGGGGTGTTCCCTGTCTGAAAGACCGTTTATTACAGGGACTTCCGCATGATGGGCGAATTCTTCGATTGTTGCATGATAAAATGCCCTTATCATTACGCCAGATACATATCTTGAAATTACCTTTGCCGTATCTTTTATCTCTTCCCCGCGTCCAAGCTGCATATCATTTGCGTTCAAATAGATAGCATCGCCACCAAGTTCATTCATTCCAACCTCAAATGAGATCCTTGTTCGAGTGGATGGTTTTTCAAAAATTAAGGCTAGATTTTTACCACGGAGTGGTTCATGATGGATGCCTTTCTTCCTCTCACTTTTTAATTTTTTTGCGGAATCTATCAGGTCCCAAAGTGTCTCCTTTGAGATATCAAGAATGGAGATGAAATCACTACACATTATTTAACTCCCTCATATGTTTTAACCGGCGGTCAATAAGGCATTGTGTTCCAATATCATGCCGGTATCTTACTTTACCCTTCACATCCAAAGCTGCTTTTTCTGCAACCTCGTGCGCTTCTTCAAGTGTTTTTCCTCGTCCTACAAATGCAAGGGTACGGGAACTCATGGTATAGAATCTGTTTTCTCTCTCCTCGATATTTGCATAATACAGGATGGCTTTTTCATTGTCTCTAATTATCAGTTCATCCCCGGTTTTTGGATTTTCAGGATATCCCTCGGGAACAAGATATTTACAAACTGTAGCTTCATTTGAAAAACTTACCTTGCCTGGCTTCAGATCACCCTGGCAAACAGCCTCGATTATTTCAAAAAAGTCAGAGCTTAGAAGTGTAAGGACATTCATTGCTTCGGGGTCACCAAAACGGGCATTAAATTCAATCAACATGGGACCTTTTTTAGTGTTCATGAATTGACCATAGAGAACTCCCCTGTAAGGTTCACCCATTTCTTCGAAAGCGTGCATTGTATCCTTCATTATTGCGAATGCAGTCCTGCGTTCGCTATCATTAACAAAAGGTAATAAATGATCAGGCATACTATAGGAACCCATACCTCCGGTATTAGGTCCAGTATCACCTTCGAATGCCCGTTTGTGGTCCTGAACAAGCGGCATGGGTATTAAAGTGCTTCCATCAACAAAGGCCTGGAGTGTGAACTCCTCGCCAACGAGCAGTTCCTCAATCACAACTTGTCCTTTTAGGTTCCCGATATACGAGACAGCTTCTTTTTTATCAAGATGCTCCCCCATTATCTTTACTCCTTTCCCCCCGGTGAGACCGATAGGTTTTATCGCAAAATTCTCATCATGAGATTTGATAAATTCTTCAGCTGACTTTGTGTCATGGAATACCCTGTACATTGGACATCCTGCAATCTCATGTTCAGACATCATCATTCTGCAGAATTCTTTGTTTGTTTCAAGTCTTGCGGCAGTTTTTGTCGGACCAAATGATAAAATTCCTGAAGTTAAAAGAGCATCTACAATACCTGCTTCAAGTGGAGCTTCAGGACCTATAACCGCATAATCAATCTTCTCATGCTCTGCAAATTTTACAACTGCACCGACATCAGTCTCTTTTCTGATTAAAACCTTTTTTGAGAGTTTATCAATACCTGGATTCCGCTGGCCCATTACAGAATAGAGGGAGACGCTGCTGTTGCAGGAGAGGGCGTGTGCTATTGCATGTTCACGGCCACCACCCCCTACTACAAGGACATTCATGCAGATCTATTGGGATCTTCTCAATTAATCCTTTGTCGATACCTTCCTTCTGTAATTAAAAATATCACTAACATTTAGAAGAGCAGTTAATGCAACACCATTCATATGGAGGGCTTCTTTTGCACCTTCTTCTCTATCTATAACTGTAATCACGCTTGTGACAACAGCTCCGCATTCACGAAGTTTTTCTATTCCATAAATGGCGGAGCCTCCGGTTGTTGTGACGTCTTCAACAAGCAGAACTTGCTTTTTATTGACATCTCCAATCACAAAATCAGATTTTCCATGAGATTTTGATGCGCTTCTTACAATTGCAAAGGGTTTATGTTTTTCAAGTGCTACTGCAACCGCTATTGGAATTCCACCGACCGCAACACCCGCTACACAGTCAAATTCTGAAAGATTTCCAATTGCCTCCGCAATTTCCCTTAAAATGTCACTATCTGTTATTGCTCTCTTAATATCGACATAATAATTGCTTTTTCGTCCTGATGCCAGGGTAAAATCTCCAAATTCAATTGCCTTGCGCTCTACGAGTTTCTGCATAAATCTCTCTACCATGGTTCTTTCTTCACCCCGGTGAAATATCCGATAATATTTATACCTCTATGCAAAATCGGAGTCAGGACGAGAATAACAAGAAATACTATCGGAGTCACCCATTTAAACAACCATCCAGGGTCAAATACGAGCAGCAACAGCATTGAACCTGCAACAAGATCATACATATCAAAAAGGAGCCATTTTGTACCTCTTTCTTTTCCAAGTCTCCGTTTAAAAAAACTTTTGCAGAGATCTCCTAACAGGGCTCCGGTTGATAATAAAACAACCGATAATAGTGATTGAACCGGTATGGTTGAGAAAAAGGCAAATCCCTGGAGGAAAATAAGGACTAAACCAATGCAGATCCCGGCAAAAACTCCGCAAAAAAACCCTCTCACAGTTTTTCCCTCGCCAAATACTCTACGGCCATCCCAAAGGAGCTTGCCTCCGTCAATTGGTGGGCCACCTCCACATAATGCAGCGGCAGAATTTGGCAGGTATGCAGGGATCATAATCCAGAAGGCTGCGGCGATCGGATATAAAATCGCCAGATCAACCATGACTTTCCTCTATCATATCTGTACAAAAGGTCACATTTAAGCATTAATCTATCCTAGTTTATACATTAACGGCCAACGGTAGGTATAGGATGCGAATAAAGATAACAAAAACACTCTGTCCAGTATGCAAAATAGTGATTCCTGCTGATCTTATCGAGAAAGAAGGTCAGATATGGATGACACGCTCCTGCCCGTCACATGGAGAATTCCAAGACCTTTATTGGGCTGATGCAGAGATGTATAAGTTTTATGATAAATATGATACTGTTGGTAAAGGCGTAGAAAACCCTAATACCTCAACCAAAAAAGGTTGTCCGGACGACTGCGGACTATGTGAAAATCATAAATCAACAACTCTCCTTGCAAATATTGATCTGACTAACCGATGTAATCTCAATTGCGATTTTTGTTTCGCAAATGCTCAGGCATGCGGGTATATATATGAGCCAACATTTGAACAGATTGTTGATATGCTCGTATTGCTGAGAGAAGAAAAGCCGGTTCCAGCTCCGGCCGTTCAGTTTTCCGGTGGAGAACCCACGATGCGGGAAGATCTTCCTGAAATCGTTAAAAAAGCACAAGAGCTTGGATTTCAGCAGATCCAGATTGCAACAAACGGAATCAGATTAGCGAATGAACCAGGCTATGCAAAGGTTCTTAAAGATATAGGAGTTTCTACAATATATCTTCATTTTGACGGAGTCACCAAAGAGACAAACCCTCTCCTTTCATTGAATTTAAAGGCCGTAGAAAACTGTGCAAGTGTTGAACTCGGAATAGTCCTTGTCCCTACTGTTATTAAAGATAAAAATTCGCAGGAATTGGGAGATATCGTCCGTTTTGCTGCAGATAATATCAATGTCATCCGAGGAGTCAATTTCCAGCCTATCGCTTTTACTGGTGCAGCAAGTGAGGATGATATTAAAAAGTCAAGGATAACAATTCCGGAAGTTGTAAAATATATCGAAATTCAAACGGATGGAATCATTAAAAAGGAAGATTTTTACCCTGTCCCTTGTGTTGTACCTTTTTCTGAGCTTGTAGAAGCATACACAGGAAAACCTGTGATTAAATTTACAGCTCATCAGCATTGTGGTGCTGCAACCTATATCTTTGTAACAGATGAAGGAATTGTACCGATAAACCGTATGGTTGATGTTGAAACTTTTTTCAAAGCTATTGAACGGATGGCCGAGAGATTGACAAAAGGTGGTTCGATAAATAAATCTCTCGCCCTGATTGATGGAGTTAAATCACTGAGAGAATCCGTTAAAAAAGCTGAATCACCAAAAGGTGGTGAAATTTGGAAACTTATAGGAAAAGCTCTTATTTCGCAGAATTTCGATGCTCTCCGTGATTTTCACTGGAATGCCCTTTTTATAGGAACAATGCATTTTATGGACAGATATAATTACGATTTGGCAAGGGTCGAACGCTGCTGCATTCATTATGCCACGCCTGATGGAACATTAATACCGTTCTGTACTTATAACAGCGGACCTGTTTATCGAGAGCAGATCTGGCAGAAATATAAAAAATAAACCAATATCCTTAATATTTTTGCTTCTTTCGAGCCCTCCTTTTTTATATAATATTGAAAATTTTAAGCATATTTGTCTCATTTTAATCTCGTATTCGAAAAGATCCTGGCAATTGCATTCACAATAAATGTGAAATGTTCTTTAAAAGCAAGATCCAAAACATCCATTCTTAATAAATTCAGGAAGCCGTTAGCTGCCATCATCCGGTTGTTTATATCATGCCGGGTTACAGAGGTGAGCGATTAAGTTTTTTTGTCATCTGATAAGCACTTAATGTACTTGAAAGGTCGCTCGCACGAATTGTAAGCTGCTCTTCCAGTTGTTTTCTCTCAATTTATCACTTTCACACTCCTCATACAATGAATTTAAACAAAAAGGATGTATACCCAGAATAAATGTCTGCATCCTGCTATGAGGGGATAAGTAACCGGTGGAGTGATGAGGTTCGTAAGTCCAGGGATTATAAAGTAATTCGGAATGATAACTGTTATAAGGCAGGATTTTACGATTCATTTATCTTTGAGAGTGAATACCAGGATATCAGAGATTACATTGAGAAGATTAAGGTGCAATATGAAGGTATTCCATTTGAACACTGTTTTCAGGGCGATACCCTCTCAACTCCCGCTGGAATGTGCTACAGAATCCAGTCTGTAGAAAAAATTCCGCAAAGAGAGAAGGAGCAATGTAGGATAAAAGAGCATTATCTATCTGACCTGACACTTGTATTCGGAATTGGAAAAAAGACTGCCGAAGTGCTTCATGGGAAGGGATGCAGGTCTATACGTGACCTGTTACGTATTAGACAGTTTCGTGAGGAAGCAGCATGGTGTTTAAAGATTATTGAGGAATCAGACCCTGAAAATGTCAATTTAATGCTCTCAAAAAGGCACCGTTCATCTCACCCATATGCTTTACTATCTTCTGATCTTTTTACAGACCGCGACACTATATTTCTGGACATCGAAACTCTTGGTCTATTTTCAAGACCTATAATTCTCTTTGGTATTGCGATTGAAAGGGAAGGCAGCCTCTTAATTGAGCAATATCTTCTTCGTGAAATCGCTGAAGAACCAGCTTCTATTTCTGCAGTTTTGGAATTTCTTTATGAAAAACCAGTCCTTGTTACTTATAATGGGAAATCTTTTGATATCCCCTACATAAAAGAGCGTGCATCATTCTATGGGTTCAATTTGGACATATCACTCCCTCATTATGACATGCTTCATGTTGCAAGGTCGAGGTATAAAAACGAACTGAATAACTGTCGGCTTTCTACAATAGAAAGGGAGGTCCTTGGTATCTTCAGGGAACATGATATTCCAGGTGTGCTTGTACCTGAGTTATATGAAGAATTTCTCAATTCAGGAAACTCCGGTCTGCTCATACCACTAATTGAACATAACCGACAGGACCTGATAAGCCTTGCTTTGTTGTTCCATTATATTAAAAAGGAGACTTATGAAGGCAGATGAATTTGTTCATTATATCAAAGAATCACCTTCATTTCGTGAATGTATCGAATATATTCAAGAGATGCCAGAAAAAAAACCAGAATATGGCGATATTGATATTAAACCCGCAGATCCTCTCAACCGTTTCCTGGAAGAAAATAACCTGAAACTCTATTCACATCAGACAAAGGCTCTGAGATGCATGCGGGAAGGTAAGAATATCCTTCTCTCGACACCAACAGCATCAGGGAAAACACTTGCTTTCAATATTCCTGTATTTGAATCTCTGTTCTTTAACAAAAAAGGAACGGCCCTTTATATTTACCCTGCCAAAGCCCTTACAAATGATCAGCTTAATTCACTAAAATTTCTTGAAAATAAAACTGGAATTTGTGTCTTTCCGGCAGTCTATGATGGAGATACATCAACACATAAGAGATCCGGAATAAGAGAGAATTCCAGGATAATTTTAACAAATCCATATGAGATAAACGCAGTACTTGCCTGGCACCACAAATGGGAGAGGTTCTTTTCTTCACTTCAGGTTATAGTAATTGATGAAGTGCACCAATACAGAGGAATTTTCGGTTCTCAGATGGCTTATCTGATAAGGAGATTAAAAAGAGTTGTTCAGTACTATGGAAAATCACCCATTTTTTTTCTTTCATCAGCGACACTCGCCAATCCGTTAGAATTTGCGGAACAACTTATAGGAGAAAAATTCACTTTTATCGATACTGACGGTTCTCCAAAAGGGGCCAGATATTTTATTCTTTATAATCCAGGAAAATCTCTGTCTCGTGAACTTAGTGTACATGGGGAAACGGTACGCCTGTTAACCGAGTCCGTGAAGAATGGACTTCACACATTATGCTTTACTCAGTCAAGACAAATGGCTGAACAAATTTCACTCTGGTCAAACGAAAGGCTCTTTCAATTTAAAACAGGGAAAAAAGATGAAATAGCATCATACAGGGCAGGTTATCTCCCAAAAGATCGGCGAAAACTTGAAAATGACCTCAAAACCGAACAAATTAAGGCGCTTGTATCCACAAATGCCCTGGAACTTGGGATCGACATAGGTTCTCTTGATGTAGTCATTTTGTCTGGTTATCCAGGGACCATGATCTCAACGTGGCAGCAGTCAGGCAGAGCCGGAAGAAGAAATACTACTTCATGTTCAATTCTTGTTGCATTTCCCGACCCGCTATCACAATATTATGTAAATCATCATGAGGTTTTTTTTGGAAGTCCTAATGAAGAAGCGATAATTGATTTGACAAATCCATTTATTATCTCTGGTCAGGTTCTTCTTGCATCAGCTGAGCTGCCGGTTAACCCGGTATCAGATGCTGTTTATTTCCCCTATGATCTACATGAAGCTGTAGAATCTCATCGTAAATCAAAGCTTCTTGCAAATACATTAAAGGGATATGTCTATTGTGGGAGAAAAAGGCCATACGAACTTATCCCTCTTGGAACAATATCTGGAATTTCATATCTTGTTCTTTGTCATGGGAAAGTAATTGAGACTCTCTCTCTGAATCAGGCATACCGTGAGGCTTATCCAGGGGCAATCCTTCTTCATCAGGGTGAAAAATACCTCTCAAATATGCTCGACCTCGATAATCATATTGTCCATGTTGAGCGAACCGATGTGGAATATTTTACAAAACCCTTGAAAGACATAACTCTCGATTTAATTAAAGAAGACTGTGAGTCTAAATGGGAATTTGGGAGGCTTGTAAAAGGCGAAGTCAGTGTGACTGAATGTTATTCTGCCTTCAAAAAGATAGAAGGGGATAATATAATTGGAATTGAGCCTCTTTCACTCCCTATTTTAACATTCACAACTAAATCTCTCTTTTTTACACTTAATCACGAAATAATACAGATAATGAGTGAAAATGGATTTGATATTGCAGGCAGCCTGCACGGGGCCGAACATGCGTTAATTGCAATGATGCCTCTCCTTGTCCTCTGTGACAGGAGGGACATAGGTGGACTCTCAACGCCTTTTCACATATCAACCGGATGTCCTACAGTATTTATCTATGATGGATATGAAGGTGGAATTGGTTTAACTGATAGAGCTTATGAGAGATTCGGTGATTTGATCTCAGCTGCATACACTGTTGTCAAAGAATGTACCTGTACTCATGGTTGTCCATCCTGCATTTATTCTCCAAAATGTGGAAATGAGAACCAGCCACTTGATAAACGTGGAACAATTATGATTTTGTCATCATTGGCGCGATCTTTTAAAAATGTAAGTCAATGAGAAAAAAATACATTTTATACTTGCATTTATGACGTAAAATCATGATCAGGTACTTTACGGTTTACAATTTTTGAAAAAATGCCCAATACATTTTTATTTGAGAATATCTTATACAGTCCTTATAAAGTAATTTCGTATAGAGGATGCCATGTCGCGAAATTTGATTGTTGCCCAGATCACTCTCATAATTGTTGCAATGTTTTTTGGTTATGTTGCAGCATCTGAGAACAAGACCACAGACTGGAATAACCAGACTTTAATTTTTGGCCAGTCTTCTCTTGCACAAACGGGAGGAAGCGGGTATTATCTAATAGAATCCGAACCATCCGGTGCAAGCGTAAACTTTGACGGGATAAATCAGGGCGTAACCCCGATTACCGTCAGGGTCTCAACCACCGGAACTCCGGGTCATACTATAATTGTAACGAAAGATGGATATTATCCCTGGGTAAGGCAGGTTGCAGGGAATCCCTGGCCTGGAGATACAATAAACATATATGCGGCACTTACGAAGGTTGTTCCACAACCTTCAGGGAAAAACGGCACTTTTGATATTAAATCCACACCTTCCGGTGCAGATGTCTATATTGATTTTGATAGTAAAGGAAAGACACCTGTAAAAGTTCAGGTACCAAGTAGTAAGACTGAGGACTACCTTATACTTGTTCTAAAGAAAGGGTATCAGATTTGGTCCCAGAAGTTTGCTCCACCTGCTGTGGATAAAACAACTACTGTTTCAGCAAATTTAGTAGCAGAAAGTTCGACAAAAGGTTCAATAGGTGTATTCACTGACCCATCAGGTGCTACTGTGACGCTGGACGGATGGAAAAGGATTACTACCCCTGACTTCTTCACTGGAGTGGAACCCGGATGGCATGTTTTAAATTATGCAAAGAAGGGTTATTACACATTTAGTACTTATTCAAACGTAGTAGCAGGGGATACTCAGATTGAATATGAATATCTGACCCCTATATCAACATCAAGCCAGTTGACTTTAACTTCGAATCCGGTTGGGTCAGACGTTTTTATTGATCAATTATATGCTGGATTTACACCTCTGACTGTAGGCGGGCTTTCCCCTGGTAACCACTTCGTTGAGTTCATGAAGGTAGGATATCAGGACTGGACTGACAAGGTTGTTCTTGACCCTGGCCAGAATACACTTGATGTTAAACTTGACACAGTAGTAGATCCAACAACAGGAAGTATTGAGGTCTCATCGGTTCCCCCCGGTGCAGCAGTTTTCCTGGATTCAGTATTTAAAGGTCAGACATGGCCGGATGACACCCTTGATATAACCAATGTTCAGCCGGGTTCACATACACTTGCTGTTAAACTGAGTGGATATGTTGACACAAGCCAGAAGGTAACTGTAACAAAAGGAAAAACTTCAACAATAATTGTAACTCTAAAACCCAGTTCCACACCTTCAAAGACCGGGGTTCTTATTATTGAATCTCAACCACAGTTGGCAGATGTTTATTTAAATAGTATCTATCAGGGTTCATCTCCTCTTATATTATGGGATGTAGCTGCCGGAACCAATACTATTACACTACAGATGTCTGGATACAATGACTATACTACAAGTGTAGACCTCAAGGCACAGGAAGTCAAAGTACTGACCGCCAAACTTCAGCCTACTACAAACCCAACCCCTACAGTAACTCCTGTAACCCCTACACCTACTCAGACCTCCACTGGTCAGATGGGATATTTCCTGATTGATTCCATCCCTTCAGGTGCGAAAGTAAATCTTGATGGAACTGATGTGGGTACAGGACCAGTAAAGGTCCAGGTCAGTTCAACCGGAAATCCAAACCATGCAATTGTTCTGTCTCTTGCGGGATATGATGACTGGAAGAATACCTATTATGGAAATCCCAAAGTAGGGGAGACCGTTACAATAAATGGCAGGTTGAACCCTGCAAGTGGAACAATACAGGTAATTACAAATCCTGCAGGAGCCAAAGTCACACTTGATGGGGCATTAGTATTAACGTCACCAAACACGTTTACAGGTGTATCCCCTGGCTGGCATACACTCCTTGCACAAAAAGATACATACGATCAATATTCGAACGCTGTACACGTTGGTCAGGCAGAGACAGTAACCACAACGATTGATTTAACAATTCCAAAAAATGGCGCACTCTCTGTGAGTTCAACACCGACCAGTGCCGATCTTTATATTGATGACAGCTATGCCGGAACTACACCTTCTTATCTAAATGCAATAAATCCCGGATACCACCTTATAAGGTTGCATTTGACTGGTTATGTCGATTACGAGGGTCCTGCCTGGGTTGAACAGAATTCCCTCACCCAGGTTTCCCAGGTGCTCCTTGAAAGAGAACGGCCGGAACCGCCTACAACAGGATCTCTTGCAGTATTTACAATGCCGGCGGGTGCTGAATTGCTGATTGATGATGTCTCAGTCGGGACAACACCCATCCTTGTAAATGATCTTGATCTGGGACTGCACAAAATTCTCGTTCAGAAGAAAGGCTATGTATCAGGAACATATCCTGTTTACATCAACCCCGGACAGATAACAAGAGTTCCTGCAATTATTATGCAAATCGCTTATTAAATAAATCTCTTTTTTTTTCAAGAAAATTTTTTTACCATTAACTATCCTCTATTAAAAGAATAAGCTGAATAATTATATTACAACAAAATGGAAATTCACACGCTTGGAACAAATGGGTGGTACGATACCAGGGTTAGTTCCACTATCTGTACATTAATTCTTGATGAGGATTATGCCATTATACTGGATGCAGGATATGGAATTGAAAAACTATCCCGGATTGAACTTGGAGAACGCAAAGTCCATCTCTATCTCTCTCACCTCCATCTCGATCATATCGCAGGTCTTCATATCCTTAATAAATTCATATTTACCCAGGGCCTGGCTATCTTTTGTTACGATGGCAGTGAAAAATATTTACGAACAATAGTTGCACCTCCCTTTACTGCGGCATTTGAAGATCTTCCTTATTCTGTATCGATTCAGGAACTTGGCATAGGAACATTTAATGTTCCTTATCCTGTTGTTACAAATCAGCTCATTCATCCTGGGGGGTCAATGGGAGTCCGATTAAACATTGGTGGAAAAATAATTGTATATTGCCCTGATACCGGATATTGTGAAAATGCAGTTGCATTGTCAAAGGATGCAGATCTCCTGATAACCGAATGTGCATATAAATCAGGGATGAGTAATGAATTGTGGCCACATCTGAATCCGGAATCTGCGCTTAGGATAGCAGAGGAAAGTGGTGCAAAAAGACTTCTTCTCACACACTTTGATGCGAATATCTATAAATCTCAGAAAGAAAGAGACAGGATAAAAGAAGATTTGAATTATAGCAGAAAAGATATTATCATTTCATACGATGGGATGGTTCTAAATGTATGAATATTGATTATGCTTTTATCAGTTCTGTATGCAGGGACCTTTATAAAGCAAAGACCCAGGAGGATCTTCTTGATTGTATATTCACTATTGTGCGTAGATATACCCTTTCAGACCTTCAGGGCGTCAGAGGTTTTGTTGAGAATCAATACAAGGATCTTCCTGTCCATTATAAAGCCAGGCTCTATCCAAAAACAATAGAACAGATATTCGGTGCATATCATTCAGTAATCCTTTCCCACAACACCAGAAGACGAGGTGGAAATTCACGGGAATTACCTGAGACATATAAAAAATTTTGTGATATGGTTGAAAACACCCTCACAACAAATCTAATAGATGATGTAGCAATTCATCTTCTGTACTATCTTCTTTCAGCACATACCATGTTTGTGAAAAATGAACCTGGACACCCTGTAGGTACACCTTTTCCCGGAGGTTTAACAGTAAAAAGGAGTGGAAATCGGTTTTTGTGCCCGGTAAAAGAGAAAACAAATGGGGTTCTCCTTGCTATCTGCCCGTTTTGCCCGGCAGAACCAGATGAAAAATAATGAAATACTCTGAATGATTAAAATTTTCATAATTGGAAT
This sequence comes from uncultured Methanomicrobiales archaeon, assembly GCA_903926075.1. Taxonomy (GTDB): domain Archaea; phylum Halobacteriota; class Methanomicrobia; order Methanomicrobiales; family Methanospirillaceae; genus CAIYHQ01. The sequence continues at coordinate 25,658 of CAIYHQ010000074.1, read as the reverse complement.
GGGGTTTCCCATTTATGCTTGCATTGATTGCAACTACAGAGAGAGACCATTGAACCATCTGAATTGGTCTTTAAATCATCAAAATCAGTGTCTTTGGATTTGCAATTAGGACATAGGATATCTCCCATTTTACTCCCTCAAAATGCCTGTCACATCCCAGATGATTAATCTGGAGAATCAGTCATCCTTTACTTTTCAACTCTCAGCTTCTTTAGAATTGTTATTTGAATTTTCCATTAATAGTGTATCAGACTTATCTGAAAATTTTCTGGTAAGTTTCAATTGTAATTTCATCATGTATAAATCAGAGCAGATACCAATGAAATCTGGATAAATAAAATGTGTATTGCAATACCTGCGGAAGTTAAAGAAATAAAGGAAGGAAATATTGGCGTAGTAGATTATGGGGAACTTACCCAGGAGGTACGGCTTGACCTTGTTGATGTCAAAGTCGGCGATTTTGTACTTGTACATGTTGGCTTTGCCATTCAGCGCCTATCAAGGGAAGAGGGACTGGAGACACTTGAGATCTTTCGTGAAGTCTGGAAAGCCATGGATGAGAGTGATGAAAGAAAAGTTCAGGTAACCTAAATGCATCCCTGAAAAAATACTATTTTTGGACAACGAGTACTCTTCGTGTCAGACTTTTATGAACCCTGTGCTCATAAAGTGCAAAATCATCAAAAAAATTAGAAGCAGCCCATGTCAATTCACAGTTAGAAACGATAACTCCTTTTCGTCCTGGTATAAGGACCCTTGAAATTTCACTTATGGCAGACAAATAAAGATTATTTTTATCTGGTGCCCTGATTCTGGAAGACTGACCATAGGGTAGATCTGTGACAACCCCTTCAAAAGAATTATCCTTAAATGGCAGGGTAAGCGCATCTGCAGAACAGACATCAGTGTCACTACAATTTATTTTGCTTCCCCTGCTCATCACCGGGTCGGCATCAGTTCCTATAGCTTTAATTCCAAGAAGGGTGGCTTCAATTAATATACCTCCGGTGCCAGAGAAGGGATCGAGCATTTTCTCGCCACTTTTTAATCCGGAAATATTGATGAGTCCCCTTGCAAATTTCGGCATCATCACTCCAGGATGAAAAAAAGGTCTATTTCCTGGTTTTCTGGATGAATAAAGGGAATAATTTGCTCTATAAATTAATACTCCAAAGAAAAATCTGTTATCTGTTAAAACACCCCGGTATTCGACAGATGGGCTGGAAAGCGATACATCACCTTTAATCAGGGATCCGATCATCCTTTCAATTTCAGGTGTTGTTGTTCCTGATTTACATCCCTGGACCGCTTTCACTCTTACGACAAAGGGTCCTGGACTTTTAAGTGACTTTTTACTAATTAATTTATGAATAGCTGATTCTGATGCTTCACATTCGCCAATATAGTATAGAGCGGAATGTGCATATGCAAGAATTGAAAATTCAAAATTTTCAGGAAAATCAGCAATAGCGAGCTGGGTAAACCTAGAGATAAGTTTACCCCTTCCCTCTATCTCAGCAAATGGCAATTCAGGATTTTCACCTGAAAGATGGATTATTACTTTCAATTTAAATAAAATGACAAACGTGGAAAAAATTTATTTTTTCCCCATAAACTGACTGAAAAATCCCTTCCTGGAGCCTTCACGGTTTTTACCCTCTATTTCAAGCAGCCTTTCATAAAGTTCTTTTTCTTCGCTTCCTGGAGACTTTGGAATAATTACTTTCACTTTCACAAGGAGGTCACCATGTCGCCCACGTTTTCTGACACCCTCTCCCTGAATCTTTAATGCAATGCCATTCTGAATTCCGGGAGGGATCTTCATTTCTACGTGACGCTTGTCAATTGTTTCAATCTCAACAAATGATCCTATTACTGCCATTGCCGGGGAAACTTCTACATAAGTTTCAAGGTTGTCACCATTCCTCGTAAATTTCTGATGCGCACGTACCTGCATCTCTATATAAAGATCACCATTTGAAGCTCCATAGTCACCGGCTTCACCATAGCCCTCCATTCTGAGTTGCATCCCGGTCTCAACACCAGCTGGAATATGGACACTGACTTTCCGTTTTATGCGGTTTGTACCTGATCCGCGGCAGGATGTACAGGTTTTTTCAGGAGTTTTGCCTCTCCCGTGGCACTGTGAACACGTATTCATCCGGATGAACTGACCAAATACAGTCTGGTTCATCTGCTGAACCTGACCTGAACCTCCACACGCCGGACAAGTTTTGAGCTTTTTATTCTCGCTCCCTGTCCCGCCACATGAACTGCATGCCTCATTATGCATCACTTCTATCTCTTTGTCAGCTCCAAATGCTGCATCTTCGAGATTAATCTGAAGCCTCATCAGAATATCTGAACCAGGCTGAGGACCACGAGAGCGCCTTCCTCCTCCAAAACCTCCGCCAAAAAAATCAAAAATATCTCCAAAGCCACTGAAATCGGCACTAAAACCGGCACCACCAGGTGAACCACCTGCTCCTGAATAAGAACCTTTAGAAGCGTTGGTATAATTTTCATGTCCCAGCTGATCATACTGGTTTCTCTTTTGTTGATCAGAAAGGATACTATAGGCTTCATTAATAAATTTGAATTTTTCTTCTGCCCCTTTTTCCTTACAGACGTCAGGGTGATACTTTCGCGCCAGGTTCCGGTATGCCTTTTTTATCTCCTTCTCGTCAGCATTGCGCGGAACGCCCAGAACCTCATAGTAATCACCCGAGCTCATTTCAGATCACTCATCTTTTACTTTATAGTCAGCATCAACCACATTCGGGTCGTCTGAATTCCCGGAATTGTTGTCGGCAGTGGATTGTTCAGCTTTCTGTGAAGCAGCTTCTGCCTGTGTCTTTTCGTAAATTTTTGTTGTTACCGAGTAAACAGATTCAGTCAGGGTATCGAGTGACTTTTTAATCTCGTCATTATTCTCCCCTGTTAATGCAGTTCTTACTCCTGCAATGCCCTCTTCGATCTTCTTTTTATCATCTTCATCGATTTTATCAGCACTTTCTTTCAGGAGTTTTTCAGCTGTAAATATTGCAGTGTCGCCTGAGTTTCTAAGTTCAATCTCTTCCCGCTTCTTTTTGTCTTCTTCTTCAAACTTCTTTGAATCGTCTACCATACGGCTTATCTCGTCCTCAGACAACTTTTTAGATCCCTTGATTGTTATCGCCTGTTCATTTCCGGATCCGAGATCTTTAGCTGAGACATGGATTATGCCGTTCGCATCGATATCAAATGTGACTTCGATTTGTGGAATTCCACGCGGTGCCGGTGGGATTCCAGTGAGCTGAAACCTTCCCAGGGTAAAATTATCTTTTGCAAGGGCTCTTTCTCCCTGAATAACGTGGATTTCAACACTCGTCTGTCCATCAGCTGCAGTCGAGAATATCTGACTCTTTCTTGTTGGAATTGTCGTATTTCGCTCTATGAGTTTCGTTGCAATGCCTCCCAAAGTCTCAATTGAAAGCGATAAAGGTGTTACATCAAGGAGCACTATGTCTTTTGTCTCTCCTGATAACACAGCACCCTGTATGCCAGCACCTATTGCTACACATTCATCAGGATTGATTCCTTTATCCGGATCCTTGTTCATAATCTTTTTAACAGTTTCCTGAACAAGCGGGATCCGGATTGAACCTCCTACCAGAAGTACATGGGTAATATCTGCTGGGCTGAGTTTTGCATCAGAAAGCGCCTGTTTTACAGGACCTACAGTTAGTTCAACGAGGTCGCCTATTAATTGCTCGAATTTGGCTCTTGTCAGATCTATATCAAGGAATTTTGGGCCATCTGAGCCTGTGGTTATGTAAGGAAGGTTAACATTTGTCTTCTGGACCTGAGAGAGTTCGATTTTTGCGTTTTCCGCCGCATCACGGAGTCTCTGCATTGCAAATGGATCAGATGTGAGATCTATCCCCTCTTTTCTCTTAAATTCTGCTACAAGCCAGTCAGTAACCCTTTTATCGAAGTCGTCACCGCCAAGCCGGTTATTCCCCGCTGTTGACTTTACCTCAAATACTCCGTCACCAAGCTGAAGAATTGAAACATCAAACGTGCCGCCCCCCAAATCATAGACGAGAACCATAGAATCCTGTTCTTTATCGATTCCATATGCAAGGGCACTTGCGGTAGGTTCATTGATAATTCTCATGACTTCAAGACCCGCTATCTTCCCTGCATCTTTTGTAGCCTGCCTCTGGGCATCATTGAAATATGCCGGTACCGTAATAACCGCTTTTAAAATCTTTTCTCCAAGATATGCTTCAGCATCGATCTTCAGTTTCTGAAGGACCATTGCCGAGATTTCCTGAGGCGAATAGGTCTTGTCGTCAATTCTAATTTTCCTGTCTGTTCCCATGTCTCTCTTTATCGAGATGACTGTTTTTTGTGGGTTGGTTACAGCCTGGCGTTTTGCAAGGCTTCCAACAAGTCGTTCACCTTCCTTTGAAAATGCAACAACTGACGGGGTCGTCCTGCCGCCTTCTGCGTTCGGGATTACTACAGGCTGGCCTCCTTCCATAATGCACATGCATGAATTCGTGGTGCCAAGGTCAATTCCAAGTATTTTTTCTTTTGACATATTACTCATTCTCCTTTCCTTTTGACACTGCAACTTTTGCACAGCGTATCACTTTATCATTCATCAGATATCCTTTACAAACTTCATCGATTACAATCCCGTTTTCACTATTTGACGGTACATATGCGATTGCATCGTGTTCTGAAGGGTTAAATGATTTTCCTACCGATTCAAATGATCTTACTCCATGACGCTCAAGGACTGAACAGAATAATTTATGAATTTGTTCCAGACCTTCCTGCAGATTTAAATTTTCAACTTTTAACGCCCTTTCAAAGTTATCCATTACTTCAAGCATATCAAGTGAAAAAGACTCTACTGCATAACGGACCCGTTGAGCCATATCCTTATCAGTCCTTTTTTTATAATTATCAAAATCAGCCGCAAGCCTCAAAAATCGGTCTTTGAGTTCATCGTACTGCTTTTTTTTATTTTCTTCACTATGCGAATTCTCACTAGAAAATTCATCAGGTATTTGCTCTTGTTTTTCCTCTAATTGAGCATCACTTCCTTCCTCCATATAATCATCCATACGTAGATCAATAATTGTTGTATTGTAGTTCTATATATAATTTTACTATTTACCAGTACCTTCTTTCTGTGATGAAAGATAACTGTGCATTATGAAAAGGGCTTTATTTTCAGTCTGGGATAAGACCGGGATTGTAGACCTTGCAAAGGAATGCGGGCGCCATGGTCTTCAAATAATCAGTTCAGGTGGAACAGGGACTGTACTATCCTCAGCCGGAGTTATTTACACAGATGTATCAGAGTATACCGGTTCTCTTGAAATGATGAGCGGGAGGGTAAAAACACTCCATCCAAAAATCCATGGTGGAATTCTTGGGGTTCGCGGGAGAGATGAACAGGAGATGGAAGAGAATGGAATAAAACCAATTGATCTTCTCGTTTCAAACCTTTATCCGTTTCAGGAGATGCTAAAAAAAGGACTTCCGCATGAAGAATTAATTGAATTTATTGATATCGGTGGTCCTGCACTCATCCGTGCAGCGGCAAAAAATTACAGGTCTGTTGCTGTAATCACATCACCTGATCAATATGATCTAGTAAAAACCGCACTGGAAAAAAGTGATTTCTCGACTGAAGAACTATTTTCCCTTGCAAAAATAGCTTTTTCAAGGACAGCTGAATATGATTGTGCAATAAGTAATTATCTGAATGGAATAGGGGAAGAGTTTCCTAGTGTGCTCTCTCTTCAGTTTTCATGTGGCCGTCCTCTCCGATATGGGGAAAACCCCCACGAAAAGGCGGTTATTTATGGAAATAATGGCATTGCAGGCCTTTTTCCCCTACAGGGAAAAGAGATGTCATATAACAATTATCTTGACCTGAATGCTGCAGTTTCGCTTCTTAATGAATTTGATCAGCCGACCGCCGTGATTGTCAAACATAATAACCCGTGCGGAGTTGCCTCAGGAACACAAATTTTTGAAGCATATGTATCGGCAAGGGAAACAGACCCAGTGTCAGCATATGGATCTGTTACTGCTTTTAATAGAGAAGTCGATAAAAAACTTGCAGAAGAGATCTGTTCTACTTTTGTAGAGGTGGTTGTCGCCCCTTCCTATACCAAAGAGGCACTTTACGTAATGCAGGCAAAAGCTGCCATGCGAGTACTTATCCTTCCTGAAGAGAATGAAGAAGATGAAATCCGGTCAATAAATGGTGGTATTCTTCTAAAACGTTCTCCACCATACAAAGAGCACTGGAAAGTTGTATCTGACCGTGACCCTACTCATCAGGAGATGGAGGCCCTGACATTTGCATGGAAGGTGTGTAAACACACAAGGAGTAATGCGATAATTTTTGCGGATTCGACAAAATGTCTTGGAATTGGAGCTGGGCAGATGAGCAGGGTCGATGCAGCAAAGATTGCAATTTCTAAATCACTTAAGCCACTTGCCGGGTCGGCAGTTGCTTCAGATGCATTTCTTCCATTTGCTGATACACTTGAAATCGCGCATGAAGCCGGAGCAGTTGCACTTGTTGAACCTGGTGGTTCCATCCGAGATGAAGAAGTGATAAGAGAAGCGAATAATAAAAAAATGGCGCTTGTTTTTACGGGAATCCGGCATTTCCGTCATTAACACTGAATTTTATTAAAATTGAGAATTTCTTTACAGTTTTCTCCTCATAAAAATGCATATTAGTAAAATCGAAACAATAATGGGAATAACAGTAAATGTTGCCTTCTTTGTGGGCACTGAATTAGAAAAAATATTTTCATTTTCTCCAGGGGTTACAACTATGGAAGGTGCTTTATTTCCTGTCCTTACATTTAGATCAATCTTCTGGGATGAGCCCGCCGAGAGAACTGCAGCCTTATCAGCGCAGTTGCCGTTTACCCAAAATGTAACCGTCCCTGAAACAGGCACATCTCCGCAGCTCACAATAAGCCTTTGATCGAATGTAGACTCACCCCCGTAAATTCCCTCTTTTTTTACAGTGATATTCCCGCATTCTTTGTTATCTAGTTTGGCAATGACCATAAGGCCCACCTGGGCAGGTTTCTCGTCAATCTGGATATTTCCATAAAACTCACTGGGAAGCGGAGGGATGGCAGAAGATATCTGCAAAAATACTATGCTCAAAATAGCAATACAAAGTATATATCTATTAATTAATGGTCTCATATGAATCAGGTTATATTTATTTCTTTAATTGTTCCTTGCCCATTGGCATATATCCAGTATCCTTCACCCGGGTTAACTTTAGCATTTCCAATACTGTTTTTTAGGATTGCTTGGAATGCCCTTTTATCAGCATCAAAATAATATAGAGTTGTCCAGTTACCTTGTAACTGGCTTAAAAAGTCAGTAACAGAAAAAGATTCGACCCCCGAAGCACCAATCATGTTCCAGCCTTCAGTTAGGTTTTTATCAGTTTGAATAATATTCTGGCGATTTTCAAAATAGAGGTCTACATTAGTTGTAGTATTTGAGTAAACCCACACCGCGTCAAGTGGATGGAGTATGTCTGTTCCTTTCATTACTTTCCAACCTGTAACAGGGTTATATTGAAAAACCGAGTGACTTTCCATATCGGTATTTTTAAATAATCTCTCTATGTTATCGAATCCTTTTGCCAACTTTAATGGAGTTGAGACCAGGTTCCACCCTGGTTTTAAAAGGAGGTAAAAATTTGAGTCATTTTTCTCTCGCTGCTTAACGATTATCTTTTTTATAGGGCTCGTGCCTACAATTCTGCCATCCTTGTAAATATTAAGATAGACATTATACCCCTCAGGATTCGCTGATTTATAAACATGAACCGGATTCATCTCATTGGAATTATCTTCGGAAGAATCACCAAAAGACCAGTAATTTGAGTTATGTTCAGCAATTGAAGTATCAATAAACTGCACCGGTTCTCCTGGATAGACTGTATCAGGAATTGCGGTAAAATCACAAGGATTATTTGGGGGGTCACCAACAAGGATAAATCCATTTTTCGTCGTATTACTGTTACCTTTTTCGTTAGTAGTCCAGAGGTCGACAGTATAAACTCCAAGTTTTTCATAGGTATGCAATGGTGATGCTTCCGAAGAGAGAGAACTACCGTCTCCAAAATTCCAAACGTATCCGGTAGGCAGATTACTTCCCTTTTCATCAAGTTTTACTTTGAACTTTACTGGAAACGGGGCCACTCCATTCTGTTTTGGAATCGCTTCAAAGTCTGAAGAGGGAGTTGTTTTTTTATAGACTTTTATTGGTATCTTTACTATATCAATAGGGTCAGAACTCCCTACAGCGTATGATACAATAGTAAGGGTAAAGATAGCTTCCCAGTTGTACGTATGTGAGCTCTGAAAATCTGGACCCTGTGTGCCATATTCATCAGGGCTGCTGTCACCCCACTGATATCTTATATAATTCACTTTATCCTTGTAATCATCCGCTATATCAACAGATACGGTTACTGGTGTATTTGGTTCCGGCTGAACCGGATTAACATTTATCTCCTCGATTGAATTGAATATTACAACATTTTTTTCATTTTCGTTTGTGCTTGTGAGTCCGTCTTTTGTGACTATAAGACTGGCACTGTATGTCCCTAATCTCTTGTAAGTGTGCACAGGTGATTTCTCTGTAGAACTTTCACCATCACCAAAATTCCATAGCCATCCGGAAACACTACCCGGGGAATCGTCTATAAATTTAACCTGTCCCCCTGATGTTGAATTCACGCTTAATATTTTTTCATACCATTTTGCCAGGGGATAAACTTTTATTTGTCGTGAAAGCATGAATTCGTTGTTAAATATATCATAAAACGTAGCATTGATTGAGTATATTCCTGGCTTTATATAAGAATGGCTTGCAACTGTCTCTTTTGCGAATGAACCATCCCCAAAGTCCCAAGCAATATTGAATCCCTGTGGTAAAGATAGTGCAGTAAATTTGGTATTAGAAATAAGTGTCGTACTGTCTGGAACGAGAAGTTTAAACTGAGGACTATTAACATGAATCCGTATTGCGTTTGTCTCGCCACCTTTCTCATCGTTCTTTGCTTTGTATCTTGCGAGTACTGAATAATCTCCAGGATGGTTGAATACATAATCCAGACTTGATTTTCCATTATTATTAACATCCACATGACCATCAAAGAACCAGATAATACTTTTTTCTTCAATATCAGACATATCCTGAATTTTGAAATTCACTGTACCATGGAGGTCTGTTGATAAGTTATCAGCGAATAGTGAAACTGCATTTCCATTGATTATGATAAATAAACTAGCAAGAGTGATGAGAATGAGGATATTTAGTATATCATTATAGCCAGTTCTTGCAACAGTTTTTCTCAAATTTCCATCCTCTATTAAGAAATCATTAATAATAGAAGTATATTTGTGCTTAAAAAAGGATCGAAAAATTTGTTAGATTTTGCTTGTTATTTTTGCAAAACTACCGGGACCTCAAGATAGCCGTCGGCATCAGGAATTCCGATATCTGAAAACGACTCTGTAAATGCCGTATATCCGGATTTTGTAACTTTTAGAGTTTTATATGGGGTACCTGTCAGATACACCGGTACTACAAGACCATAATTTGTTGTTGTACCCATGAGTTTGTTGTCAAAGTAAACATTTGCACCCGGGACATTTGTTGTGATAATGTAATAACCTACTGAACCGCCTATGGGATTGTTCTTTTGAAGTATAACATCAATAGAAACGACTTCACCCTTTCCAGGTACACTAGGAATATCTCCTGATGCAGGCTGGTATCCGGAAGCTTCAACCCTATAAGTCGTGTACGGCGTAGCAGTTGTGTATACCTTGACAAGAAGGCTGTTACCCTTAATTGTTCCTACAAGCTTGTCATCAAAGTAGACTTTTGCATTATTTACATTACAGAATACTGCATAGTAACCATAATCTCCACCAACAGGCGTTTTTGTGGGTGTGACTGCTTTAAGGTTTGCTGTAATAGTAACAGTACCACCTGAAGTTGGATATGTTGTAATTTTTCCTGTGGCTGAATTATAGCCCGTTGCAGAGACCCTGTAAGATTTGTAAGGTGTCGCGGTTAGATAAACGGTCACAATAAGCTGGCCATTTGCAATTGTACCCTGCTGTGTCTCAACGCCACTCACGTCGGTGAAGTACACTGATGCACCATTCACATTGCTTTTAACAAGGAAAGAACCCTGTGAACCGCCTATCAGCGTTGGTGTTGGTGTTATCGGAATAAGGTTTGATTGAAGAACTACTGTTGCCCCGACTGTTGGATAGGCTGGTATCGATGCAGTATACGGGACATATCCGTCCATAGCAACCCTGTATGATTTATACGGTGTTGCTGTCAGATACACCCTTACAGTAAGTTCGCCATTTGCAATTGTACCTTGTAAGGTTTCTACACTGTTTACATCAGTAAAGTAGACTTTTGCACCATCAACGTTAGAATCGACTTCAAAGTATCCGGTACTTCCACCATCACTTGTCACAGTTGGCGTTGGTGTTACAGGTACGAGCGTTGCCCAAAGGTCCACCGTCGAACCTGAAGAGGGAACTGAGTATATGCTATTGGTGTAAGATTGGTATCCGCTTGCTTCAACCCTGTACGATCTGAAAGGAGTTGCAGTGATATAGACCATCACCCTGAGTACTTTGTTATTGGTAGTCCCTTCATAAGTCTCAATACCGTTAACATCAGTAAAATAGACTTTTGCGAAATCAACATTGGTGTGGACAAGATAGTAACCTGTGTTCCCACCTATCAGCGTCGGAGTCTGGGTTGGCAGAAGTGGGGTAAGTGTCGCATATAAAGCTATAACTCCGCCATTGAGTGGATACGAAGTGATCGTGCCCAGGTATGGTTTGTATCCATCGGCAGTTACACGGTATGACCTCATCGTCTTACCGGTTACCATAACCCTTAGTTGACCATTCGTGATAACCCCTTCATAGGATTCTACTCCGTTTAAATCAGTAAAATAGACCGTCGCACCTTCCACATTACAATTAACCTGAAAATAGTAGGTGTTTTGATCTGGTATTGCCTCAATTCCTTTTGCTCCTATTCCAATTTCTGCAGATACGACTTGAATACCTGCAAAAATAAGGATTAGAAAAATTCCAGTAAACAATATCCATTTCATTGTTCTCAAACCTCTAATCTTTGATATATGGATTTACACAGACTTAAGAGATAAACATTCTCGTTTTTTATTTCATTAGTAAAAAAAATCTCAAAAAATAAGAAAATAATTTATATACTTATCATTTTGTGGATCTCGTCCGCGGCTGTTTTTGCACTTCCCATTGCAAGTATTACAGTTGCAGCTCCGGTTGTAATGTCTCCTGCAGCAAATATATGAGGAATTGAAGTTTTTCCATTTATATCTACGGCTATTGTCCCTTTCTTTCCGGATTTAAGAGATGGCATAGACTGAAGAAGGAGTGGATTAGGGTCCTGCCCTATTGCTTGAATACATATATCACAGTCTATCACGAAGTTAGTGCCTGGAACAGGTTCTGTTCCAGGTCTGCCAGATTCGTCCGGTTCACACAATGCCATTTGCAGGCATTCAACGCCAGTTACAGCCTCATCTCCAAGGACTTTAATTGGGTTTGAACAGAAAACGAATGAGACACCTTCTTCTTCAGCACGTATTACCTCTGCATTTCGTGCAGGGAGGTCATCTCTTCGACGCCGGTAAATGAGAGTAACCTTTGCTCCCATCCTCCTTGCTACGCGCGCTGCATCCATTGCAACATTTCCACCACCTATGACAACTGTTCGGCTCCCTTGTTTTACGGGGGTGTCATACTTCGGAAAATCATTTGCATGCATAAGGTTAACTCTTGTTAGAAATTCATTTGCAGAGTAGACACCTGAAAGGTGTTCGCCTGGTAAACCCATAAAATGGGGAAGACCTGCCCCTGTTGCGATGAGTACTGCATCAAACTGAAGCAATTCTTCTGGAGAGACACTTTTCCCTACCAGGTGGTTAATCTTTAGAGAAACACCAAGCGAAAGGATTTGCTCTATCTCTCTTTTTACTATCCATTTTGGCAGTCTGAACTCAGGAATTCCATAAACGAGAACCCCTCCCGCTTCATGAAGTGATTCAAAAATTGTAACCGAGTGACCTTTCTTTGCAAGTTCGGCAGCACCAGTCAGGCCTGCAGGACCGGATCCTACGATTGCAATCTGCTTATTTGTTGGATTTACAGAACATTTTCTGTTGCTTTTTTGCACTAAAGCCCTGTCAGCTACAAACCTTTCAAGAGATCCTATTGCGACGCCCTTTTCTTTATTCGAGAGGATGCAGACTCCTTCGCACTGGTTCTCCTGAGGGCAGACCCTTCCGCATATAGCTGGAAGGAGGTTATCATTGTAGATAACTTCAAGCGCTTTTTCAAACTCCCGCTCTGAAATCAACTTTATAAATCCGGGGATGTCAATTCCAACAGGGCATCCGCCGATACATAATGGTTTTTTACACTGGATACAGCGTAATGCTTCAAGGACTGCTTCATCAGAAGTTAACCCCGAATCAACTTCCTTAAAATCTTTCAGACGTTCGTTTACCGGACGGTCATTCATTATTTGGCCCACCGCATTTGCATTGCTCCTTATTATGGTATTCAAGCGCTAACTTTTCTTCCTGGAGATATGCTCTTTGCCTTTTCATAAGAAGATCAAAATCAACTTTATGAGCATCGAATTCCGGTCCATCTACACAGGCAAACTGAATTTGATCTCCTATTTTCACTCTGCAGGAACCACACATGCCAGTACCGTCTACCATAATTGGGTTAAGGCTCACAAAAGTTCTGATTTTAACAGGACGAGTAACCTCGGACGTGACCTTCATCATTATTGCCGGGCCAATTATCCATACTGCATCAATACTTCCTTTTTGGATTTCTGTTTTGAGGATATCACTTACAAACCCATGAACTCCTTTACTCCCGTCATCCGTTGTTATGAACAGTTCATCGCATGAATCCCTCATCTCATCTTCCAATATAAGAAGTTCTGCATTTCTTGCCCCTATTATTCCCTTGACAACGTTTCCGTCTGCTTTCAAACTCCGGGCAATTATCGGGCAGCATGCTATTCCTGCACCGCCTCCGATTACGACACAGGTACCATATTTTTTTATTTCACTTGGTTTTCCCAGTGGTCCTGCGACATCACGTATATAATCTCCAGAACGATGGGCAGCAAGGGCGGATGTCGTTTTTCCAACAGCCATGAAGATACATCTGATATCATCGCCCTCAATTGCGGAAATCGTAAGTGGGATCCTCTCACCAAATTCATTTATCCTCAGAATAACAAATTGCCCTGCTTTTGCATGAAAGGCTACATGAGGTGCATTTACCCAGATCTGCCAGATTTTAGGAGCAAGTTCATTAATGCTCTTTATTAAATACAATTAATTACTCCTCTCATTCTTACATATTATTGAGGTTCAATCCTCATTACTTTACGCACTTTGACGGCCACTCCCTGAGTGGATTCTACCATACAATCACCTGACATTAAAGCCCTGCCTGTCGCAATAGCCTGTTTCCCACGCACAATTACTTCATCACCCTCTCTGATTTGAGGGTCGGCACCAACAACACCTGGCGCGAGGATGTCACCCTGTGGGATGAAAGGATCAATGCATACATTGTATTTGTCTTTAATCAGGTCCCAACCCTGGAAGGTAGGTCTTAAATACCCTGTATGGGCGTCAAAACTGAATAACTGCATTTTATTCCTGAATACACGTTCTTCCGGGGAATAGCCCTTCAATATGAAGTTTTCAGTGTTAATACTGGTGTCAAACTGGTAAAGGCAGGTACCCCGGACAATATCAGATCTCTTTCTTTTCTCACCATAAAGTGCATCATCAAGTTCTCCTGACATTGAATCTTTTTTCGGGTCGTCTCTTGTAATAATTTCACAATCGACCTCAAGAGCCGAAAAAGCTGCAGTTACTGTTTCGAGTGCTCCACCTTCGAGATAAGCAATAACTCGCCTATACTGATTATTCTTGAAATATTCGTGAATTTGTGCCCCTATTATCTTCTTTTCCTCTTGTGACCAGTACCCGGTTACAGGGACATCATAATGAGCTGCTGGATAAATTCTTTCAAGTTCTCTTGGTACAATACCCAGAGGTGATGTGATTATTAGCTCGTGACCTCTTCCCCTTATTATATGTTTAAGTCGTCTGTGACTTTTTGAAGTTGAGTAGGGTTTTCTTGCAGAACATGGGATGAGAATTGCAACATCATTACGTGGAGGAATGTAACGCGAGAGGACTCGATGCATAAATCTCTTTACTTCGACCCTTTGGAGGCTGTCCTCGGTTGTAGCAAGCATCTGGACTGACCTTGTTACCGGTATAAACGGTTCAAGGAAGACCGGGCACTGATCAAGAAGACGCATAACTGTCACCTGGAATGCAGATAGCCTCGAACGCGATTCGACATATTCCCTTAACTGCTGCTTATAGATGTAATAACGGACTGTATTAAGTTCAGAAAGAAGGGCAAGCCGGTTATGGAGTAATAGAGATCCTGACCTGCACCCTTCACATGAACAAAATCCTTCTCTTTCAACCACTTTAGGGAGTTCGCATCCTTGCAGACAAAAGATTCCCTGGGCTGACTTTAAATCTACCGAGGTCCAGTCAAATATAGAGAAACCAGAATATACCAGCAGATGCACGTTTGAGGGCAAAGCACACGCAGGAGCATACCATAATGTGTCAGGAGGAGATTTTAACCTGATTGACACGAGCCATTCGATATAATTTCGCGGATTAATAAAAGCAGTATGCCAGTTTGGTACGAGGAGGATATCTCCATGGCGAGTGACCGGTTTTCCGCCTGGGTGAAGCATCCCTGGATTAATTTGAAGATCCGACCAATTTTCCTGCATTTTCTCTTGAAAAAGTGATAAATTATCATGGTGATAATGCATCAGGTCCGGGAATTTTTCATTCATATCCAGTGCAACAGGGAAAGCAGTCTGCACTCCGTCAAGAGTGAGATGCCCTGCAAGAGCAAGGCCATCACGGTTTTTTATCTCAAATAATCTCATAATTTGCCCTGTATGGAGAGATCTCTTCTTCAATCATTGTTTTCCAGTTTCCATCACAACGGATTGTAAATTTGCTATCCGGATTATTCTGGATAAGGATTTTTAAACCTTTTGCACCTGTTCTGACCATATCCTCATCCCAGGTAGGGATTTCACTTTGTCCAATAGGAAATGTCTCCCTAAGTTCAGGAGGATAGGGTCCGAAAGGTGGTTTGAAAAAAAAGACACTTCCATCATCTCTATCCCCTTTCTTGTCAAAGGTTATGAGAACTTTTTCATCAATACTGAACCGCTCCAGCATTGAGTGATAACGAATAACTTCTGACCTTGCACAGTGTTCACTACCTTTGTAGAAAAAACGTCGCTTACTAACTGCTTCAGATTTGTAAATTGATTTATCGGTCCTTATAAACTCCCTGTAAGCACTAAGAAGTGAAGGGTGTGATCGGCATCTTTCATCAAGGAGTTCCCACAGGACACCGTCAGTAACTGCCTGCCGTACTCTTTTGATCTCTGCTATTGTCACAAGCAGGTTATGTTCTGCAAGGAGTTTTTCCTTATCTAGAGATTTTAAAAGTTCCTCAGGTGCATGTGATGAACAAACCCTGCAAGGGCAGATGAACTCTCTTAAATCGGCAAGATGATAACTTCCATGTGGTGTCAGATATCTTCCGTCCTTTGCATAGAGTGCATATGCAGCCGAATCAAACAGGTCACAACCCATTGCTACTGCAAGAGCGAACATTGCCGGGTGACCTGCACCAAAGAGATGTACACACCGTGACTGTGATAAACCACTTTTTGCTGCCTTTACGATGGATACAAGATCTAAATACCTGTATGATTCCATAAGAGGGACAACTGCACCTATGGGACATATTGTCAGGTCTAATGAGTCAACATTCTCCGCTGCTTTCTTTCTAAGGTCAAGAAACCGTCCCCCCTGAACCGGGGCTGCAAGGGTTGCAGAGTCAGGGAGAATGGAAATCCCCTCTTTTATTCTAGACAGAGTTATTTCAAGATCATTTTCTGCAACATTATATTCTGCGTCAGGAGAGGTTGGAATGTCCAGAGGGACAATAATATCACTACCAATTTTCTCCTGAAAACTGAGTGTCATTGCATTTGTTACTTCAACATCTCCATATACTGATAGTTGAAATGAACCAGAATCTGTCATAATAACTCCGGGAAAATCCAGGACATCGTGAAGACCTTTAATTAAGGTTTTTTCCCGATATTCTTCACTCCTCGAAAAGATGTATGCGTTCGTTATTATTGCCTCAACACCCCAGGAAGCCATCATTTTTGGAGGAATGACCTGGAAATGTGGGTTAATTACAGGCAATAATGCAGGCGTCCTGATAGTTTTGTCTCCAATTTTCAGTTTACCTACTCTGCCCCCTATATCTTTTTCAAGTACTTCAAAGGCTGCAGTCATCAGGACCTCTTTGTGCTGAAGATCTGCCCCTCAAAAGTTAATAGTGTAATATCAGGTTTCATCCAGCAATCACCTGGAAGTCCGGCTTTTCTGCAGGTATGAGAAAGAAATGTCTTTGCGTCCCATCCATATTCCGTTGCAACCTGAGGCAGCAAGAGTCCACTCCTCCCGAGCCCTTTTACAATAAGCCCGTGTTTGCCGGTAATCACTTTATGTACGCGCTCTTTTGGCTCTCCTTCCACGACCTGGGGAAGGGTAAGAACAGTTACTTCAATATCGAGTAATGAAAGTTCGGCTTTTGTCACAGCCTGAAACCTTGGGTCTTCTGTGGCTGCAGCTATTGCCGCATCATGGATTGCATTCTTTAATTGCATAACCGGGTGTGGAAACCCTATACAGCCTCTTAATTCACCTGCTTTTGTCAAAGTTACAAAAACCCCTCGTTTTTCCAGAAAAATTGCCGTAACATTGATCTTTTCAGCTGATAATCCGGCAACTCTTTGAGACAGGGCATCCTTTGCAAGTCTGATTGCAACAGCACCTTCTTCTTCGGTCAGGCGTTCCATCAAGAGTAAATAATGTTGCTCCCTATTATTATACGAGAGGGAGAGTGCGGCTGACGGTGGCAGATATATGCTGCTGAGGAAAGTCCCCCCACCAGCTGAGTACGCAGCCATACGCAAGTATGGGTGGCGAGAGTTACGGCAATGACACAGAAACGACACGGCCTCCTTAATAGCGATGATGCGATTGAGCATTTAATGCAAGCGATACCTTAAGGGTATGGTAACTCGTTGAGCGCAGGGGGAGGATGCGATGAAACGGTGAATCCCTGCGGGTGCAAGTCAGAACAGGACATAGTCGGGCGCTTAGCCCCGGTCCGGGTATGACGCAGAGCTGAATGCCGCATAGAACAGAAGGGGGCTTACTCCTCCCACTCAAATTTTGTCAGTTTTTTATCCGCTTTAAATTTATTATAGCGCTGTCAATCTCAATACATGAATTTCCTTGAGATAATATGGTCTGTTTTTTTCCCGCTCATTGCAACAATAATTGCATTAATCCATATCATGTGGAAGAAATTCAAAGGGTTACATGCTCTTGAAACTTTTATTATGTGGCAGCTTGCAATAGGTTTTGGTCTGTCCCTCCTATTTGGCGGCATGGGTCACTTAATTCTTCCTGATAAAATTGCAGAATCAATAGGCTGGCCATCAGGAAGTCCATTTCAACGTGAAGTGGGGATGTGGGATGCTGCGATTGGTATTGTCGGTTTATTATGTCTAAAAATTAAAAATGATTTCTGGACTGCAATGATTGCAGGTACTGGACTATTTTATTTTGGTGCCGGTATCGGTCATATCTGGGAACTTGTAGTACATGGAAATAATTCTCCTAATAATGCAGGAATTGTAATGTATGTGGACCTTTTGTACCCTGTTTTGATTTCTGCATTATTTATATACTACAGGGTAAAATTAACAAAGATTTCTTATTCGTAGGATTTCAAGGAATACAAATGACACCTGCAAAATCTTTAATAATAACTGTAATGCTTGTTATTTTTTGCTTACTTGCGCAGATTTGCCTGGTATCTGCCGATTCAAATACTGTTGTGAATTCCGGAGCCAGAATAGTTAATGGAGTTCTTGAAAAACCAGTCGTTCAAGTCTCTTCTCCGGAAAAAAGTATCGCTGCAGCGAATAACAAGTTTTCTTCGGCTTTGTTTTCAAATCTTGTCAGGGAAAATATTAGTAATCCGGATAACATCCTATACTCCCCGTTCAGTATCTCCTCCGCTCTCGCTATTGCATTTGAAGGTGCCAGGGGTAAGACCGCAGATGAGATTCAGAGTGTTTTTAATTTTCCAAAAAATAACGAAACGCTAAGAAATGGTTATTATAATCTCACATCCGGATTTAACCGTAAAGATAAAGGTTATACCCTCGATATAGCCAATGCCTTGTGGGCCGAAAAATCTTATGCATTTAATCCCGGATATATCAACCTTTCTCAAATATATTACAATGCGAATACGTCAAATCTTGATTTTATGATGAATCCGGGCGGCTCACGAGAAGTAATTAACACGTGGACCCTGAATAAAACTGGCGGAAAAATAAAAAACCTTATCCCTCCAGGGGGGATTCAACCGGATACAAGGCTTGTAATAACAAATTCGGTGTATTTTAATGGGAGTTGGGAGAAAAAGTTCGACCCGGCCCTTACCAAAGATGCGGATTTCAGGATATCAGAAAAGAAAACGAAAAAAGTCAGTATGATGGAAAAAACCGATGAGAATGCCATCTATAACTATACTGAAACATCCAGGGTCCAGGTAATAAAATTACCCTATTCAAAAGGCAATGGAACAGGATTATCAATGATAATTCTGCTTCCCAAGGGGAATACACTTAATGATGCTCTGGGATATCTCGATCCGGGAAAATCAGCTAATATAATTTCTTCACTGGATGAAGAACATGTAATGGTTTATTTACCTAAATTCAAACTTGAGACTGAATACGATTTAAAGGAAAATCTTGTATCAATGGGAATGCTTTCTGCGTTTAGTAATAATGCAAATTTTTCCGGAATGGGTGGCACAAAAAACCTGTATATAGATAAAATAATTCATAAGGCATATATTGATGTGAATGAAGAAGGTACTGAAGCTGCTGCAGCTACCGCAGTAATTGCAGTCGGAGGTGCAGCTTTTCCGGTTTCAACAAAAACACCTGTTTTCAGGGCTGATCATCCCTTTATCTTCTTAATAGTAGATGATGAAACTGGGGCAATTCTTTTTGCAGGTCGTGTAACAAATCCGGTCCCATAAAATTTTTTTCGATATTTCTATAAGATCAAACATTTAATGAAAATGATAGAATGACTGATAAAAAAATGAATGTTAATCCTTTTGAAATTATACAGACAGTTAACGAACCATTAATTGTTCTCGACGAATTTCTCTCAATTATATTTGGAAACAGGGCTTTTGACAAAACCTTCCAGACTAACCGGAGTCTTATAGAAGGGAATTCAATTTTTAAGATTTGTGAAGGTGCATTTGATACGAGGGAGGTCCATGAAAGCCTTGAAGCGATTCTGACTTGTGATGTTCAGGGCGAGGGTTTTCAACTTGAAAAGGAGTTTCCACTAATAGGGTACAGGATTTTTATTATAAACCCCCGTCCAATGCGCAGGTACACCGAAGCGACAGAGAAACAGATCCTTATCAGATTTGAGGATGTAACAGAACAAAAAAAGGCAGAAAAAACTTTAAAACTTAAAACAAAAGAAATTTTAGAACTTTCAACACCTGTTACAAAGATCTGGGATGAAATTCTTGTCCTCCCATTAATTGGAACTCTGGACTCGCACAGGGCAAATCAGATGATGGAGCAACTTCTTGAAGTTATCAGAGATACCGGTGCCAGGTACATTATAATGGATGGCACCGGTATGGGGGCCATTGACACCGCAGTAGCTGCTCATATGCTCAAGGCTACGAGTGCAGTAAAACTCCTGGGTGCACAGGTGATAATGACCGGAATTCGTCCTGATGTTGCAATGACTATGGTACACCTGGGAATTGAACTCGGTGATATTATGACACGGGCAACTTTGCAGGAAGGAGTCCAGTATGCCATGAATGCACGTGGATATGTTATCGTTCCGAGACAAGCTTTAGAGCTAAAAGGAAATTGAAGCGATGGAACGTATTCCAATTTTAAAACTTAAAAATTTTCTTATCATCTCTATCCAGACCGATATCCATGATATGATAATTAAGATCCTGCAAGAGGATATTCTCAATAAAATTATTGAGACTCATGCCAGGGGAGTTCTAATTGACGTATCAGCGCTTGATATCATGGATTCATTTATGGCACGTACACTTCGTGATTCAGCAATAATGGCAGGCCTTATCGGTGCTAAGGTTGTGGTCACCGGGATTCAGCCTGCAGTTGCAATAACCCTTATAGAACTTGGTCTTAAGATGAACCAGGTCTATACTGCCAATAATCTTGACCATGGGTTTGAAATTCTAAACGAATTGATCACAGAAGAAGATTTTAAAAATAAATTATAGTGGATTATTTAGAATGATGCAGACAGTTACAATCCAGGATGAAGGCGATATTGTTGAAGCCAGGAGGGTTGTACGTGATTTTGCCAAAGAGATGGGATTTGGTATTGTTGATCAGACAAAAATAGCTACTGCCACATCTGAACTCGCACGTAATATTTTCAGATATGCTGGAAAAGGCCTGGTTGAACTGCAGGATGTCTTATCACCTCACGGAATGCGGGCCATATTTAGTGACGAAGGTCCGGGTATTGAAAATGTCAGCCTCGCGATGCAGGAGGGTTTCACAACCACACAGGGAAGTCTTGGTCTTGGTCTTCCAGGGACGCAAAGGCTTGTAGATGAAATGAAAATTGAATCAACACCCGGAAAAGGCACAAAAGTGATAATATTTAAGAAGATGCCATGACTCTTCTCCATCGATATGCTGTTTGTGACGAATCCGATATTGCAGCAGTAAAAAGAGAGATAAGCGCATTATGTTTTAGAAATAATTTTTCTAAGAGATCGTGTGGCGATATTGACCTTATTGTAATAGAACTTGTAACAAACCTTCTAAAGCACAAAGCAATCAAAGGTGAAATTTTAGCAGAATTAATTTTTGGTGAAAATGAGGAGATCGGAATTGAAATTCAGTCTGTAGATAAGGGCCCGGGTATTAAAGATGTTAATTTTGCATTAAAAGATCACACA
Organism: uncultured Methanomicrobiales archaeon; assembly: GCA_903926075.1. Classification (GTDB taxonomy): domain Archaea; phylum Halobacteriota; class Methanomicrobia; order Methanomicrobiales; family Methanospirillaceae; genus CAIYHQ01. The sequence goes on along the minus strand of CAIYHQ010000074.1, from coordinate 4,269 downwards.
AGTTCAACCAAAGGAAGTATGGGAGTGGGACTTGGCTCTGTAAGGAGACTATCAGATGAATTTTCAATTAAATCGTGCATTGAAGGAACAACTATTAAGGTAAAAAAATTTGCAGGCAATAAAAAAGACTTCCAACAGAATAATACAGAAGTTAGTGTCTTCTCTAGGGTTCATCCGTTGGAAACTCTATCAGGTGATGGTTTTTTTATTCGCAACGAGAAAAAAAAGATATTTGTTGCTGTAATTGATGGTCTAGGTCATGGTCCATCAGCCCATGAAGCCACAAATGTTGCTGAAAAGATATTGGGAGAGACATACCATATTTTATCTTTGGAAGAGATTTTTGAAGAGATTCATTCAGCTTTACGTTCCACACGCGGAGCTGTTATGAGTATTGCCCGAATTGATGAGGTCAGAGGTACTTTAGATTATGCCGGAGTCGGTGATGTTAATGCAACTATTTTTCCGTCTTCAAATGAATTAAAACCTATAAATCTTCCAGGGGTCCTTGGAATAACCATCCCAAAAATAAAAGTTTTTTCGTATAACTGGCAGCAGAGAAGGAATACCCTCATTATTTTTAGTGATGGGATAAGCAGTAAATTTTCAAATGAAAAGGATTTTGAAAAATTAAGGTCACTTGATATTGCAGACAGGATAATAAAGAATTACTGGAAGATGAACGATGATGCAACAGTTGTTGTGGTGAAATAGTGTGACTGAGGATTTCCATGAACATCTTAAAAAGCAGGAACATGAGATAACTAATCTAAGGAAAGAACTTGAAGAGACAAATAAAGGACTCATTGCACTATTTAGTGAACTTGATGATGCTAATAAGAGACTTGGATCTACAAATAAAAAATTGAATCTGCTTAACAGTATAACCCGGCATGACATACTCAACCAGCTGACGGTACTTCTTGGATACCTTGAAATAACCCAGATGGAGACAAAAGACCCTCACCTGCTAGAGTACATAAAAAGAGAGAAAAATTCTGCTTTAACAATTAAACGCCAGATAGAATTCACAAAAGAGTATCAGGATATTGGAGTAAATACTGCAATATGGCAGAATGTAAAGGATACTTTCATCAAAGCTTTCTCACTTCTTGATATTATGGGGATATCCATAGATATTAAACTGGATGGACTTTTTATTTATGCCGACCCGCTCCTCGAAAAAGTATTCTATAATTTTATTGACAACTCAAAACGCCATGGGGAGAATGTAACTGAGATTTGTTCATCTTATATAGTGAAAAACAGTGAATTAATTCTTATTTACGAGGATAATGGCGTCGGAATTCCTACCCAGGAGAAAGAGAAGGTATTTGAGCTCGGCTTTGGAAAAAATACCGGCTTTGGGATGTTTATCGCAGTTGATATTCTTGCAATGACAGGTTTATCTGTTAAAGAAACCGGAATTCCTGGGGCCGGAGCACGTTTTGAAATTTTAGTCCCAAAAAGTGCATATAAATTTGGATAGGTTTAATTCAAGTTTGCCGGTTTGGTCACATACCCTATAGGAAATGTAAACTATAGCAAACAAATTTTTTGCTAAAGATAGGTAATAGAGATCATCTTCACTCTTAAAATAGTACAGGTTACATAACAGAATTAAGTGAAAGGTATGAATGTAAGAAATGCTTTTGTTCTGTTATTATTGATTATGTGTTGTTTTCTGATTGCTAATCCGGCAAGTTCTGCCGTATCAGTGAAACCTACAAAAACAGTAATTAATTCTTCGCCCGTCTCTCATGTCGCATGCACTCAGCCTTATGCATTATGCGACTTTTCCAAGTGCACACCCTTAAAAAATGACCCAACAAAAGCTCTTTGCGGCTGTGCCATTGAGCAAGGGGTTTCAATGGGTTTGACATCATGTGACAACAGAACACCGGTGAATATCTACCGTGATAGTGTAAAAGGCTGGATGATTAAGAAAGGAGCGCCATTTGGGCAGTTGACTTCTACCTATTCATTCATCAATGCAGCTCCGTCCACAGATAATCTGATTAATCCAAATAGTACACCTTTCGGATATAATGGCACTTGGTGGTTCAAGAGATGTGACACGAATGCAGCATGGACTGATTGTACTGATGCACCGTGCTATATTCCTCCGGCTGATCCAATTAACGACCCCCTCGATGCTGACCGGAGTGCAGCCGATTATGCAGTCTGTGTATGCAACATGAAGAAAAACCAGCCGGGATATTTTATAGTGGTGCAGAATAACAATGACTGCAGTAGTAAAACGATTTGTTCTGATTACATATGGTCTGCAGGGCCCAGTAACACGATAGAGGGTGGAGTAGGCATTCTTGCAAATTATCTGCAGAAAAACCCTGACCCAAACCAGCCCTATGCGATGGACTACTGTCCAAACTGTAAGGACTGCCCGGCTAATCCGCTCAGTGCAACACCGAGCGTCCCCAAATCCTAAATTTTTCTCACGGCGTTGGATAACTCAGCATGCTTTTTTTTGGAATGATAGAATATTCGTAACTATTCAGCCGGGTCTTAGCGCTCTTTTTAATACCCTGGAAAAAATCTCCCTAAATCTTTGTGATTTTCATTAAAAAATACGAATATTTACCGATAAATATTAATACTAAAATTTTTACCGTGTTATTACCTCTACAATGTCAAGTTAGAACAGAGCCCATATAATTTATATCAAAAGATCAATATATAAAGAAGACAATATAATACATATGTGCTCAAAATCGCCCACAACTTCGGTTAGATGAACTTGCTGAACAAATAGGGGAACATTTAAGCCTTTTATTTCTTCTCTTTCAAGAAGCGTCGCTTAAACAATGTTTTTCAACAACCACCCATAACTGTTGGAACCATGCCCTGGAATATATCAAGGGTCTTGTGATATGTACTAAAAGGCGTCATCTCACCGAAATATCAACAAGAAGTAGTGAGATCAATAATCAGGCATTTAGCCATTTTCTCTCCCAATCACCTTGGGATTATCGATTACTTCTAGATTGGATCCGCAGTAACGGCTGGAAACTTATTGGAAAAAATGGTGTCCTGATCATTGATGAGTGTGGCACTCCAAAATCCGGTAGAAAGTCAGTGGGAGTCCACCGTCAGTATTGTGGGAATCTGGGTAAAGTTGAAAACTGCCAGGTAGGAGTCTTTCTTGCTTATGTAAAGCAGGGTGCCCGAATATTACTTGATTTTCGTCTTTATCTCCCATATTGTTGGATTGCTGATCAGAATCGATGTGATGAAGCAGGTATCCCTGAAAGTGAACGAGTGTTTCGAACAAAATCTGAGCTCGCATATGAAATGATAGTTCAAGCGGTTCGAACAGGAATTCGATTTCGACATGTCTGCATGGATGGATTTTATGGTACAAAACCATGGCTACTCACCAGATTAGAACAGATGAAGATACTTTTTGTCGCTGACATCAAGGCAGATGAATATGTATATTGTAGTGAACCCAAATATGGAATTCCATCCCGTAATGGAAATAAAGGGAGAAAAAAGTCCAAGGTTGTGGTCACCAATACAAGTTCAATTCGTGTTGATAAAATTATTGAAAGGATCACTAAATGGAGAACTATCCGTGTTCGAACTTCTACAAAAGGATTTTTGGATGTAAAATTTTTTGCAATCCGAGTTTGGAGAATCGACAAAGAGGTCCAAAAACCTCTCCCTGTATGGCTTCTTATTCGCAAGGAACTCGATGATTCAGATGTGAAATATTCATTGTGCAATGCTATTCATATTAGATCATGGGGAAAGTTGGTCAGGATGCAAAGTGAACGATATTGGGTTGAACGAATATTTCAGGATTCTATCGATTTAGCTGGAATGGTAGATTACCAAGTGAGAAACTGGAATGCATGGCATCATCATATGTCTTTAGTTCTCCTTGCAATGTTCTGGATAACGAAGGAACTTGATGTTTTGAGTGAGATCTCTAAAGATTTTACACGCCAGGATGTCGTACAAATCATCAGACTTAAACTTCCTCAAAAAATTTTAAGTCCCCTTACTGTCGCAAAGATAATTTTAGAAAATCATAAGAATAGAAAAAACTCTAGAAGGTCAAGAATGAAACAAAAAACGAAGTTACGACATTGTAGTCTTTAACTGATTGGAGAGCCGGTGTGTGTGCTCAATTCTTAATCGTAGCTCCGGCTTCCACTATTTTTTTGATCTTACAACTATTAAGACCTTTTATTCTATCTTTGATATATAATTTTAATATGTGAAAATGTATTTTCTATGCTTTAG
>CAIYHQ010000073.1 GCA_903926075.1 uncultured Methanomicrobiales archaeon | reverse complement strand
TTATTTGAAGCTCTTTTGAGCTGCCATGTCAATGTCTTCTTCCTTGATTGTCTTCCTTCCGGCATGGATAGCTAATTTGGTTGCTTCTTTCGTCAGCTGGCCGATGTATTCTTCGGTTTTCTCAATTAATATCTTCACTGCATCGCTTCCCACACGCTCGGCCCCGTTGGCCTTAGCAATTCTGATTACTGCTGCACTTGGTAATTCTGCCATAATTTTTACCTGAAATAGAGTATGTTTTAGGAGGGATAAAATTATCGGCTTGATTTTTGGAAATTCAATAGGAAAAGAAGATTTTTTAAAATTTTATATGATTCCAATATTGTTATTATTAATCAGCAGGCATATCTTCTGGATAGTATTTTCTGATCTTAATCAGGTCACGAATAGTGGGAGCACCAAATGAGAATGGAGCAGTTCCGGTCATTGATAAAATGAACCCAGTTCCAGTGATAGTTATAGTCTTACCGTCAGTTTTGTAAGTCTTACCATCGATCACGTATGTCTTCTCAACCATGATTATGCACCTTCAAATTTCTTTGAAATCTCTTCTTTTGCAAGTTTTGCGAGTAAATTCAGGCTTGTAGGATCAGGTAAAGAAAATTTAAAATTTTGAAGGACGATGTGGTTAAGTTTGTGACAGATTGATAATCCATGATTGGAAATGTCTTCCAATTTCATGAACAATCACTTCAATTTCCAGGGATTCCAGTTCCTCTTTCACCTTTGCATCAAAATGTCGTTGATAATCATTCTTTTCATGTTAAAAATGCTAACGATATTCAGCTACAACTTTTTATCTTTATTTATGACCACTTTTATGTATGACAACAGGAAGGGGAAGGAAACCGGAAGAACGAGGAGATGAGGAGGGAGAAAAAAATGGTGGCATATATCGCTGATAACGGGGGTGAAATTTTTGGGAGACACAATTTATCAAAATTCATTGAGAACCAGGTGCGTCTTGATACTGCACTTGAGGGGATTCCAAAATCTGCACGTAAAATCTCACCCAAAGTTGCAGAAATGACTTATGTTGAAGCAGTTCATTCAAATGAATATTTAAAAGAGATTTTATTGTTAACGATGAAATTGAAACCTGGTAAAGCGGATTTCATTGACACTGATACTTATGTTACAAGGGATTCATTTGAGGTTGCAAGTTATGCAGCTGGTTCAGCAATAACAGCAGTTGATGTTGCTTTAGGTGGAGAGAATTGCTTTGCATTAGTCCGGCCACCCGGCCATCATGCAGGCCCGGATTATGCAAAGGGATTCTGTATTGTGAATAATGTCGCAGTTGCCGCAAAGTATGCATGTGAAAAAGTGGATAAGGTTGCAATTATTGACTGGGACCTTCACCATGGAAACGGGACCCAGGAGATTTTCTATAATGATAACCGTGTGTTCTATTGTTCAGTGCATGGAAGAGGGATATTCCCTGGGACTGGAAGTCCACTCGAAATAGGGGAAGGCCCTGGAGAGGGATTCAATCTCAATGTTTCTCTGGATGGAGATTCCGGGAGTGAAGAGTATCTCATGGCTTTCAAGAAAGAGATAATTCCGGCAGTAGAGGAGTTCGGTCCAGACCTTATCCTCATATCAGCAGGGCAGGACGCTCTATCTGATGATCCTATGGGATTTATGAACCTAGAACCGGAAGACTATGGCACTTTCACCCGTCTTGTGTGTGATATCAGCCCTGGACCTCTTGCTCTCATACTCGAAGGAGGTTATGGTCCGTCCCATGGAATGGCAATTGCAGAGATATGGAAGGCGTTGTCTCATGAATGAGACCTGGTCGAACGCCAAATCTACCTTAACAGATGGAGTAAAATGATGTTTGCCGGATTTGGAGCAGTTATCTTTGTGATGCTTTTCCTTTTTTTCATACTCTTCTATTTTGGTATGATACTCGGACTCTGTATTGGAATTGTTCTGATAGGTTATGCAATATTTAAGTGGTTAATGCAGAGAAACCAGGCTGTTGGGTAAAAAAAATATTTTTTGAAAAATTTCTTTCATTCTGACTGATTATTATAGGTTCAATAACTGCTCCAGCCAAATATTTACATCCAAAATGAAATCTACCCGGTCCACCAATCAAGAGCCGTTTTCTGAAGTGTAACCGATGATATATTTTCCTGGACTTCAGCTAGTCCTCCTGCCCAGGATTGGCGAAGTTTACGTTTTCGTCTTTCATTTGAGTCTGAAAGTAAATTCCTGATATATGCTTCCACAAGGGGTTCGTATGGAGCCGGGAGTGATTGGATTAAATTGAGCAGAGTTTGAGAAGTCATACATTGATATTAGTTCGTTCATATAAGACCTTTTTTCGTAGGAATCCCATATCAACCGGACGATTACTTGATGAATAGGGCAATACGCGAAGTGAAATTGCTATCTCTTCAGGAATAAGGCATAAAGCAGGTGATGAGAAGAGATAGTTAAAAAAATCCAGAGGAACTTTTCGAGAGAAAATTTCAGAGTATTTATTCAGATAATGCACATATCTCTCAAAAAACCCGGAAGGGAAGGTGGACTTCATATCTTTAATCACCTCATCAAAACTATTTTTAGTCAGAATTTCTTCGAATAATGAGATTTTCCCATCACAAATTAAATTATTTTTATTAAGGACACAAAAATCATAACTGAAGTTGTGGCTATAGTACCCTAATTCATATATAATCTGAAACATTCGATTTTCAAGGTTTTCGACCTCTAACCTGATACCCGGAGGTCTTTTTTGATTGGTACTCATATCCTTCCTATTATAGTGGATCTCTTTATAGAGACCTAAAAACGGTTCATAGACCTCTTTATCCTGGTAGGTAAACGGGTGCCTGATTTTCTTATGTGAAAAGATTTCGCGAAACCAGTCAGAGTCAAGAATAATTGAGAGGACTTTTATTTCATCTTCAGTTAATGCCTCTTTTTTTTGAACCCTGAGTATAGAATTTATTAATGGGGTGATATTGGCTCTTAACTTCACATTTCTCAATTTATTTTCTTTTTTGCTGAGCAGGTTTCTCTCCAGAAGATTATGACGTGTTTTACTAATGCTGCTGATATTATGATGGATAGGCCCCCCGGGTTCAACACCAAATATGAGTGCTGCAGCCTCCTGTTGAGTTTTGGGTTCAAGAAACGCCGTCCATAATGTGGCATTATGGAGGTTTCGTTCAAGATATTTCAGGTCACATGACTCTTTTGATTCTCCCATTATTGAAACTCTCTCTCCATTTTTTGGTTCTAACTGTTAATACACATTACGAATTTTCCTGACTACAAATTCAGGTAAAAATTGTGTGTTTTTCTTATATTACCTGAAGTTGATTTTAGTTATGATGAGGTGTTAAAAATGAACTTTGACGAATTGAATACTACCGGGGTAAAGTATGCGAAACGTGGAGAGATGCAGAAGGCCAGGAACTTTTTCCAGAAAGCCATGGAACTTGAACCTGAAAATTCCGGAATCTGGAATAATATCGGGAATACCTATTATCACAGGGAGGCATGGAAGAAAGCAATTCCATATTATGAGAAGGCTCTTGAAATCAATCCGAAATACAGCGAGCCCTATCTCTCACTTGGAGTTTGTCTTTGTCATATAGGATTACGCAAGGAGGCAATTACATTATATGAGAAAGGTCTGGAAGAACTGCCTGACAATGTGAATATCTGGTATAATCTGGGATATGCATTGATGGAGATGGGAAAGGTCCCGGAAGCTGTGGCTGCTTTTGATCATGTGCTTGCGATGAGCCCGAAAGATTCAGGAGCGATTTACAACCGTTCTTCACTTCTTTCGAAGTGTGCCTTTAAAGGGGTCTGTAAATTTTTCCAAACCGAGGGTCCGTATCTCTCGCCACAGAACGGCTTAGTCTATTCCTGGAACGGGAGCCTGTTCCTTACCCTGGCAGTGGACATTATTGAACCTTCAGAGCAGGAGCATTATGATCCATTGAGGAGTTCCATAGTGAAAAAGGATAGTGAGAAAGATGACGACGCTGCGGTAGCGAGTTGAATAAAGGAGGAGTATCATGAGACGAAAATAAAGCCTTAAGGATGTGGGGACTCGTTGGGAATGCAATGATGCCAAAAGATATGGGGGGTCA
>CAIYHQ010000072.1 GCA_903926075.1 uncultured Methanomicrobiales archaeon | reverse complement strand
CAGGCTTGCCTGCCCAAATCTCCTGTTCATAACTTCATTACCAAGAATCCCAAATGATCCTACCATGATACCAAGGAGAAGGTAATTTGCATGGAGGATAAGTGACAGATAACCTGGAGGAAGGGCTGACCTGACAAGTGGGATTAAAAAAGTCCCCATAAATGCAATTCCCGCCATCATTACAGGAAATAGGGCGAATGAAAGGCTCCCAAACATTGTTGAATGGATACGCCACTCCTCTTTAATCATTGAGAAAAAGAGGTTCAGCATTCTGTCTCTCCCTTTACGAGTGAAAGGAAGAAATCGTCAAGGTGCAATCCGCCTGATGTAATTTCAGATACAAGACCGCAGCTTAAAAGATGTCCTCTGTGGAGGACTGCATAACTGTTGCATATCTCCTCTGCAACCGAAAGAATGTGAGTTGAGAGAAATATTGTATTTCCTTTCTCCACATATGAAACGAGAAAGTCTTTCACTTTCTTCTGCATTATTGGGTCAAAATTGATTAAAGGTTCATCGATGAGGGCAAGAACCGGTTTGTGGATGAAAGCCTGTGAAAACATCAGTTTCTGGCGTGTTCCCCTGGAAAGGTCCTTGCAAAGGACTTTTTTTTTGTCACCATAGTCAAGGTATGAAAACCACCAGTCAGACTCTTCCTTTATGGAAGAAAGTCCCCGTATTTTCCCGACAAAAAAAAGATATTCTTCGGCAGTGAGAAAACTCGGGGGGGACTCCTGCTCAGGGATGATTCCGACTTCTTTTCTGACACCGACAGGGTCAGAATTTACATCAATCCCGACAACCCTCGCAACACCACCGGATATTTGAATCTGACCTGTAAGCATCTTAATAATGGTCGTTTTACCGGACCCGTTTGGCCCAAGGAGTCCGAAAAGTGAACCTGAGTCTACGTTGAAACTTACATTATCTACGGCAGTAAGGTTTCCATACCTTTTCACAAGGTTTTTTAATTCAATAACAGGAGCCATTTTTTTTAGTTTATGCATTCATTCTTTCCCGGGTCACCCAAAAAACTGGATTACCTGACAGGATACAATTTTTTATTATGTATAAACTGGCACAAGAATAAAAAACTATTGTATCTCTCTTTATTGAAAGTAATATTCTTACTTAGGATCTTTATTACAAATTTATAAGGAGTTTAATCTGTTCACGCCAATAATTTCAAATATCATTATAATCATTACTCATTGATATTCTGCGGGAAAGGCTTCAATTCATGTACCGTATTCTCTATGTCGATGATGAACCAGCGCTCCTTGATCTTGGGGCAATTTATCTTGGAGAAATAAAAGATTTTACAGTTCACATACGGACGTCTGCGGTCGATGTGCTAAATTCAGACAATCTTCTCTCTTTTGATGCAATCGTCTCGGATTACCAGATGCCGGGAATGAATGGGATCAGTTTTTTAAAAGAGGTCAGATCACGTTCTTTTACGATTCCTTTCATACTTTTTACCGGGAAAGGAAGGGAAGAAGTTGTGATTGAAGCAATAAATTCCGGTGCTGACTTTTAAGTTCAGAAAGGAGGTGATCCTGTTTCACAGTTTGCTGAACTCGCACATAAAATAACTATAGCTATTGATCGCAGGAGAGCTGTGAACCAGGTAAAAACATTGAACCGGTTATACCAGGTTCTCTCGGCTACTAATAAAGCGGTCATATTTTTACACGATAAAGAAGAGTTTTTTAATGAGATATGCAGGATCCTGGTTGAAATAGGGGGGTTTAGGATGGCCTGGGCCGGTTTTCTTCATAAAGAAAATAATTTAATTAAACCCATTGCCTCGTACGGATTTGTAGAAGGATATCTTGAAACAATTACTTCGTCTCCAGATGGGTTTTCATCAGGGACTCACCCAACATTGAGAGATTTTCTGGAGAACCGTCCCATCTTCTCAAATAACATCTCTACAGACCTGGATATGCAGCAATGGCGTGAAGACGCACTAAAAAGAGGTTACTATGCGACAGCATCATTTCCATTTAGCACCGGAACTCGTAATGCCGGGATTATTTCCATGTATGCTCCTATTAGCGGGTTTTTTGAGGACCAGATAATTGAATTGCTTCTTGAGTTATCGAATGACATCTCGTATGCACTCAAGGCAATCGACGATGAGGAAGAGAAGGAAAAGGCACAGGAAAATTTAAAAAAGCAAAGTATTAGGCTTGAAACGGCTTCCAGTGCAGGCAAGGTCGCATTATGGGAGTGGGATATGAAATCAGATACCCTGGAATGGTCAGATATCGTCGATTCAATGTTGGGATACAGCCCTGCAACATTTCCACGAACAATATTGGCCTGGGAATCAATTATTCACCCTGATGAGAGGACTAAAGTAATGGAGGCACTCAGCCAACATCTGGAAGAGAATATCAGGTATGATGAAGAGTACCGAGTGACACGAAAAGACGGCACTTTTGTCTGGTGGCGTGATACTGGAGCCTGTAAACGGATTCATCAGGGAGGCCTTATATGATGTCCGGAGCATGTACAAACATCACGGCGAGAAAAAATGCAGAAATTAAACTAGAGGAAGCACTCGACCAGGCCCAGATGTATCTTGATATTTCAGGAGTGATGATGGTTGTCCTCAATACTGAAGGGATAATTACACTCATAAATAAAAAAGGATGCGAAATTCTTGGATATCCTGAAGAAGCACTTATCGGGAAAAACTGGTTTTTGGTCTGTGTCCCTGAAAGAATACGTGAGGATATAACCCAGGTTTTTCAAAAAATAATGGCAGGAGTGAGAGAGGGAGTTGAATTTTATGAGAACCCTGTTGTTATCAAAGATGGCCGTGAACGGATAATTGCTTTCCACAACACAGTTACCCGTGATATATCTTTAAAAACAACGGGTATTTTATTTTCAGGCGAAGATATTACAGAGCGGAAAAGATATGATACAACACTCAAGGAAAAGAATGAACTCCTGTCTCAGGCACAGTTCATCGCCGGTATCGGAAGCTGGCAGTATGATCTTCAAAATAACAGAATAGAATGGTCAGATGAAGTTTACAGAACCTTTGGATACGAACCCGGAGAAATTAATATCGAACTAGACCGGATAAGGGATAGAATACATCCTGATGATCTAAAAAAGCATGATCAAATCCTAAAATCGGCTATAGATACGGGGATTTACCAAAAAGAAAATTATCGGGTTTTACTTCCAGATGGGACGATAAAGTACATAACCGCAGATGGAAAAGCCATGCGTAATGACTCCGGTGACATAGTTAAAGTAATTGGAGTTATCCAGGACATTACTGAACAAAAAAATAGAACGAAGAGATACTAAGACGGGTAAACCATCAGCTTCTGCTACTAAGCAGTATTACAAGACATGATATCCTGAATAAGGTAATGGTGATTTTAAGTTACATAGAAATGTCACAAGATTACGAAATTGAACCCATATTGCTTGATTTCTGCGAAAAAATTAAAGATGCAGCAAATGCAATCAGGACTCAGATAGAGTTTACAAAACTTTTTAAGGACTTTGGGATCACAGAACAAAAATGGCAGAAACTGGAAGAAATTCTGCCATACAAAGATCTTCCACGCCATGTATCGATAACTTCCTATTGCGGTGACCTGCAGATTTTTGCCGACACCTTAATTGAAAAGGTCTTCTTTAACCTGCTTGACAATTCGCTGCAGCATGGAGAAACTGTTACTGATATAAAAATTTCATGCAGGAATACAGATGACGGGTTAATTATCATCTGGAATGATAATGGAAAAGGTATTCCTGCTTTTGAAAAAGAAAAGATATTTGAGAGAGGATTTGGGAGAAATACAGGTCTTGGATTATTTCTTAGCAGAGAAGTCCTGTTAAACAGTGGCATTACCATAAAGGAGACCGGAACTCCAGGAGAAGGGGCCAGGTTCGAGATGAATGTGCCAAAGGATGGGTTTCGGTATGGTCCTCGTGAAGGGATAAAAACAGTAAATTGAGATATCCTTTCTTCAGAAGGAACCTACCATTTAAAGAATTGTATTAATAAGCAAGCTTCTTAATCCATGCTACATATCTATCCATCCATTTTTGAAGCATTGGTCTGCTGCTTTCACCGATATTGCCTGCTTCGTCGAATAAACCTTCCCTTAACTGGATAAATGCCTCGGGCTGGCCAAAAACAAGGAGATCAAGGTGGGCAAGAATATTTCGCAAATGCTGTTGTGCAAGGGCAGTTCCGATATTACCAGTTGAAACTCCAATAATACCTGCAGGCTTGCCTGGCCAGGCACTTTGTCCATAAGGACGGGAAGCATGGTCAATCGCATTTTTAAGAACCCCTGGTACAGACCGGTTGTATTCAGGGGTGACAAATATAAGGCCATGGGCAGTTTGTATCTCCTTTTTAAGCCTTTTTACTGATTCTGCCTGGTTATCATCGTCATCCTGATTGTACAATGGTAAATCTCCAATTTTGACCTGCGAAAATGAAAATTCCGGCGGTGCCAGTTTTACAATGGCACTTGCAAGTTTTCGGTTAATTGATTCTCGGCGAAGACTTCCAATTATGACTGCAATTTGGTACTCATCCATTCTAATCCCTGTTCTATGTTATGTATTCCAAGCCTGTTAATTCCCGCGGTAGCGCCACATACTATCGGGTATAGTTATCTCAAACCTTGCTCCACTCCAGGGTTTCCCGGTCTCACAGATTGTAATGCCAGTAATAGTGAGGATCTCCCTTGAAAGAAATAACCCTAATCCTGTGTTTTTACCAAATCCCCTTTCAAAGATCTTCTCTTTTTCTTCTTCCGGCACTCCATCCCCTTTATCTTCACAAATAAGAACATGATTAGAATTTTGATCCTCGAGAAAGAACCTTATTATTGGAGTATTCCCACTATAACGTACTGCATTATCAATCAGGTTGTAAAAGACCTTAACGATTAGAGGATCTGCGAAAACTTCTGATCCTTCCGGGAGATCATTCTTTAAAAGTATATCTGTATGTATAATCTCTTTTGCGGCATTGTCCACAAGTGAGCGGCAATCCTGCCAAAGCGGGATATTCACCCCGATTTCCTCAAACTCCTTCGTGAATTGGATCATGGAAGAAATACGCAGTGCTGAATTTGAAATCTTAGCGAAATACTCATCAAGTGTAGAATCAGACTGCCTCTTTTTAATAATGGTTATGAGTCCTTCCAGTATTGAGATCTGATTTTTAATGTCATGTCTTGTAATGCCAGATAACAGTGTAAGCTGCCGGTTAGCCTGCCTGAGTGCTTCATCAACCCTTTTTCGGTCAGTAATGTCAATAAAGGATTCAACCAGGACATCTTTACCCGCGAGTGTGGTTTTAATAACACTTTTAATAATTGGCACTTTTTCCCCTTTAAGCGTGTAAAGAACCCGTTCAGAAGAATCAACCGGTAAACCAAGGTCCATAACAGGACATCGCCCAATTTCGGCAGGACAAATAAAGCGGTGGCATACTGCGCCGATAACCGACTCTTTCTCACCCCCGATCAATTCAAGAACTTTTGGATTCGCATCTAGAATTTCATGAGTATGTGCATCGATGATGATGATTCCATATTGCAACGAAAAGAGGATAGTGCGGAGTCGTTCCTCACTCTCCCGAAGCGCTTCTTCGGCCCTCTTTTGTTTGGTAATATCTCTTATCGTGCCGATAAGCATCTTTATAGACCCATCTGGGTTCAGCACCGGTACCGTTGTTGTTAGGGTGTCAATTATTGTTCCATCTTTCTGTTTTAAATGCAGCGGATACTCTTTGATATGGCTGTTTGCGTCAAGTAGCTCCGTAAAAACAGATAATTCATCAGGGTTTGCAAATAAAGATGAAATCCGAACCTTGAACAATTCCTCTGCCGTTTCATAACCGAAAAGTTCAATTGTGGAATCATTGAAATCAATCCACTCGCCGTCAGAGGATGTAATGTAAACACTGTCCTGGATTGATTTAAAGAATTCACGATACCGGGTCTCACTTTCCTTCAGTGAATCTTCGACAAGTTTTCTCTCTGTAACGTCTGTTAAAAAGTTCAGGGTGGCAGGATGTCCGTCCCAGGTTATGACAACGGCACTTAATTCACCCCACATAACCGTACCGTCCTTTCGGAATACCCGGAAAGTGTAATGGGAAGGGATATTTTCCCCTCTTATCCTTTGTTTATAACGTTCAATCAGCATCAGGTGATCGTCAGGGTGGACAAACCTTATAAATGGCTGTTCAAGTATCTCCTGTTCAGAGTACCCTGTTAATTCGACTGACCTGGGATTAATTATCCTGATAATTTCGTCCTGCACCACAAAGATAGCCTCATTGGCATTTTCAATCAGCTGACGGTATTTTAATTCACTATTTTTCAATTCGTGGATTGCCTTTCTGCTCGTAATGGCATGAACGACTTTATGTGAGAGTTCAGTGAACAAAGATTTGAACTCACCCCCCTTCTGGAGATAAAAATCAGCTCCGCTGTTTAGGGCCTCTATTACGATTTCTTCACGTCCCCGGCCAGTGAATATGATAAAAGGTGTTGTATCCCCTCTTTGCCTAAGCATTTTTAAAAAAGTAATCCCATCCATCAATGGCATCTGATAATCAGAGATGATGGCATCAAATTTTTTATTTTGGAGTAGATCCAATGCATCGGTTGCAGAATCAGCAGTTGTAACAAATATATCGTTAGATTCTTCAAGAAAAAGTTTTCCTATCTCTAAAAGTTCAGGTTCGTCATCAATATATAGAACGGTTATTGACATAGGGTGTTTGGAATAATGCGATTTAATTACATAAAATTTTTGATATGTTGCCTGAAACCTGGATGTGTATAGACATCAACAATTACTCTAAATATTGATAGGGCTCTCGAGGTACTGGCAACAGCATCGTTTAAGGATAACACTTGCGAGGATAATTCATCTTTTCGAAGAAGTTCAGGAACAAAAAGGAAAGACACAACTCTTTATTGAACAATTCGGAAGAAGATATTCTCCAGCAATTCTTCTTATGATTGGAAAATTTCAAGACAGCACGGTCAATGGCTTCTGATCTCACTATTGATGATGTTCAGGCAGATTTGAAAGCAGAAATAATGATAATCTTGTTAGAAGACTACATATCTGTAGGTTAAAATGTCGGGTTCAGGTTATATTATTTCAAGCTAAAATCTGTTCAGGACTTAATTATGGAGGAGAATAGAAGTATAAAATCCGAAGAGGCCATTTCCTCTTTTAAACAGGGTTTCACCTGTTCATCATCTATATTTTCCGCATTTTCCAGCGAACTCGGACTGGACGCGGATACAGCAAAAAAAATAGCCTGTGGTTTAGGAGCAGGTATTTCAAGGACAGGAAATATTTGCGGGGCAGTATCGGGTGCTATTCTTGTCATTGGTCTGAAATATGGGAAAACCGTTATTGGCGACGATGCTGCAACAGAGAAAACACGTCTTCTTGTACGTAAGTTTATCCAGGAATTTGTCGAGTTAGAAGGTTCAATCTGCTGTTCTGAACTTCTAGGGTACAACCTGAATGATAAGGAGGATTATGAAAAGGCACGGGCAAGCGGACTCTTTACTACCAGGTGTTTCGATCTCGTACGGGACTCTGCAGATATACTTGAAAAAATTCTATTATAATAAAAAAACATTCTAGGAACTACCAAATGACAATCTCAGTTCTCTACATTGATGACGAACCTGATCTATTGGAATTATGCAAAGTTTTTCTTGAGATGAACGGTGAGTTTAATGTCGATACATTACTATCTGCCAATAAGGCACTCATTCATCTTAAATCAGTATATTATGATGCGATTATTTCAGATTATCAGATGCCGGAGATGGATGGAATACAATTCTTAAAAGAAGTAAGGGCCAGATTTAGAGATATTCCGTTCATTCTTTTCACAGGTAGGGGACGTGAAGAAGTTGTTATCCAGGCTCTTAACAATGGGGCCGATTTTTACCTGCAAAAAGGTGGACAACCAGATGTTCAATTTGCAGAGTTGGCGCATAAAATCAGGCAAGCTGTAGGACGCCGGAATGCAGATAAACGTCTTGTTGAAAGTGAAACCAGATTCCGGGAATTAACTGAGAACTCGCTAGATACAATCATGCTTTTTGATAGAAATCTTCGTTTCGTTTATGTTAATCCCAATGCAGAAAAGCAAATGGGAATTTCTACAGATCACTTTATCGGAAAAACTTATTCTGATCTTGGGTTTCCTGAAAAACTGGTTGATCTACTTGAACATGCATTAAATACTGTGTTTATTTCAGGGAAAACCAACAGAATTGAATTTTTTCTTCCTACTGGTTTCTGGATTGACTGGCTTCTTGTTCCTGTTCATGGTCTAGATGGGGACATAAACCAGATAATTACATCCGGTCGGGACGTTACAGAGCGGAAGAAGACAGAGGAACAAGTCAGACTTGCCGAATTCTCTATTGAACATTCAGGAATCGTTACTTTCTGGCTTGATGAGAATGCCAAAGTAGTTCGGGCAAACCAGGCAGCTTGTGATTCTTTAGGATATTCAAAGGATGAATTTGCCAATCTTCATGTCTATGATTTTGATCCCAACTACCCTCCTGAAAAATGGAAATCGATATGGGACCAGATAGCTAAAGAAAAATACGTTGTTATACAATCAAATCATCGCAGAAAGGACAATTATGTCTTCCCTGTTGAAATCACAAGCAGTTATTTTGAATATGAAGGAAAGAACCTGATCTTTTCCTTTGTTCGTAACATTTCAGACCAAAAACAGTTATTAAACTACTGATCATCAAAATAGAAATCTTTAGATAATACGAACGTTTCTAAGATAATTATGAAAATTTTTACTTTATTCCATGAAGGTGCTTTTCATGTATCGGGTTCTATATATCGATGATGAACCTGATTTACTTGAATTGGTAAAAATCGTTTTAGAAGAGACAAAAGAATTTATCGTTCATCTATCAACAAATGCAACAGAAATTCTAAAATCAGATGACTTACATTCATATGACGTAATTATCTCAGATTATGAAATGCCTGATATTAATGGTATTACTTTTTTAAAAGAAGTGCGCCTGAAGTTTGGAAACATCCCTTTCATTCTTTTTACAGGAAGAGGAAGAGAACAGGTGGTAATTGAAGCTATAAATAATGGTGCAGATTTCTATCTTCAGAAAGGTGGTGATCCACAGTCACAGTTTGCTGAACTCATTCATAAAATACGCATGGCTGTAAAGAGAAAACATGCAGAAGATGGAGAAAATAAAAGTGAAGAGAGGTTTCGTTCACTTATTGAAACATCTCCTGATATGATATGGGAAATTGATACCAAAGGAATATTTACATATATAAGTCCGCAAATAAAAGAGAATTTAGGCTACTTACCTATAAATATTATAGGAAAATCAATATTTTCGATAATAAATCCAGACAATATTTCTGAAATAGGAAATAAGTTTAATTCACATCTGATAGATAAGACATACATTAACACACTTGAAGTCCCTACTTTGCACTTTAATAGTACGATTCATATTATCGAAATTCGATCTAAATCAATCATAGGTGATAATGGAAAAGTATTAGGTTTTAGGGGAACAGCAAGAGATGTTACATCACGAAAGAAGATAGAAGAAGAACTTTTCGAGAGTGAAGCAAAATTCCGTAACCTTGCAGAATCCATTAACGATGGTATAACCCGAATAGATAGAAATCATCGTCACCAGTATGTCAATCAGGCAATGAAACTTCAAACAGGGATCAATATAGAGGATTTTATTAATAAAACTCACAGGGAACTGGGATTCCCCGCAACAATCTCTGATGAATCAGAAAAAATGATAAATTATGTTTTTGATACCGGAAATAAAAAACAAATTGAATTTCTGCTTCCAAACGGTATCTGGGTTGAAATACTTACAGTCCCCGAATTCTCATCTAATGGTGAGATTTCCCATGTAATAATGACCGGGAGAGATATCACAGAAAGAAAACGAATGGAAAAAGCGTTGAAAGAAAGTGAGGAAAGATATCGGCAAATTATAGAAACCGCACAGGAAGGAATCTGGATTCTCGATACAGAATATCATATTGTTTCGGTTAATCCATACATGGCAGAACTGCTTGAATATAATCAGATAGAGATGGAAGGACGGCCTCTGACTGATTTTATTGATAAAGACGAATTTTCTAATCATGAATTTATCTCCGGAGAAAGAAGGAAAGGGATTAGTGGTAAATTTGAACGTCTTTATCGGACAAAAAGGGGGAAAAAGGTATGGGGTCTTGTCTCTTCTACTCCAATTTTTAAAGATAATGTGTTTGTCGGCGCATTTGCAATGGTTACCGATATTACCAAACGAAAAATGGTAGAGGAGGAATTGAAGAGATCTAGAGATTCATTTATTACTGTGTTCCAACATAATCCGATACCATTAACTCTGGTTTCAACAGTTGATGGCACGTTTGTTGATGTAAATGAACCTTTTTTACAAGAAACTGGATACACCAAAGAAGAAGTTGTCGGAAAAACCTCTGGAGATTTGAAAATTTTTGCAGAGGTACATGAATATTTACAGATAACTACTCTAT
>CAIYHQ010000071.1 GCA_903926075.1 uncultured Methanomicrobiales archaeon | reverse complement strand
GCGGGAGAATATCAAGGCACTTGTCATGGATGCAAATATGTTGGCAAAAGCAGCTGTTGATGGAAAGTTGGATACAAGAGCTGATGCTTCTCGTCACGAAGGAGATTTCCGAAAGATAGTAGAAGGTGTGAATGACACTTTAGATTCAGTTATCGGCCCCCTGAATATTGCTGCAAAATATGTAGACAGAATTTCAAAAGGAGACATTCCTGATAAGATTACCAATAATTACAACGGTGATTTCAACGAAATAAAAAATAACCTAAACCAGTGTATAGATGCTGTGAACCTTCTTGTATCTGATGCAAAAATGCTGTCGGTAGCAGCAGTAGAAGGTAGATTGGATACACGGGCAGATGCAAGTCATCACAAGGGAGATTTCCGTAAGATAGTCGAAGGTGTCAATGACACTTTAAATGCCGTTATCGAGCCACTAATGGAAGCGATGAGAGTTGCAGAAAGTTATGCGAAAGCTGATTTCTCTTCAC
Organism: uncultured Methanomicrobiales archaeon; assembly: GCA_903926075.1. GTDB lineage: Archaea > Halobacteriota > Methanomicrobia > Methanomicrobiales > Methanospirillaceae > CAIYHQ01. Next base: position 16,032 of record CAIYHQ010000071.1, on the reverse strand, counting down.
GGGTAGCAGAAAATATTAAGGTATCAGGAGATTTTATCAAGTTTAAATCATCTTTGAACAATATAGGGGTGAATATTACCCTAGCTGTTAAAGAGATTCAGAGAGTTACAGATGAGTATGCAAATGGCAATTTTTCAGCTACTTTTGACGAAAAACAAAATATTGAAGGAGACCTTACGACATTAAAACAGTCACTGAATAATATTGGTGTCCAGATCTCAGCCGCAATGCGGCTTGTGAATCAAAAGATATCTGTTCTTGCGTCTGACGCAGAAAAAGCTAATGCAAGTATCGAGGAAGTGACTGCAGGGACTCAAAAGATTGCTGAGAGTACTGGGATTGTGAGTTCAAATGCTGAAACGGGAAGTCAGGGAATTAATCAGGTAATCCGTGCGATGGAAGACCTCAATGTAACTGTTGGTTCTGTCTCTCAAAAAACTGAGAAGGTGTCAACAAATTCAGAAAAAGTAAATGAATTTGCACAAAATGGTGTTAAACTCGCAAAAAAATCTGAAGAGTCCATGGAAAATATTACTCGTTCCGTCAATGAAGTTGACCAGATAGTCAAAGATATCAACAGACAGATGGCCGAGATAGGAAAGATTGTCAATCTTATTTCTGATATTTCCAGGCAGACGAACCTTCTTGCGCTTAATGCAGCAATTGAAGCTGCAAGAGTCGGAGAAGCAGGAAGAGGATTTGCGGTTGTTGCATCTGAAGTAAAAGCTCTGGCACAGGAATCACGCCAATCAGCTGAAGGAATAGCAAATATGATAACAGATCTCCAACACAAAACCGAAAAAGCAAATAATGCAATGGAGACTACAAACGAAACGGTAAGCGAAGGCAGTCGGAATCTTATTGATACAGTAAAAGCTTTTAATCAAATTGCTGATTCAATTAGCGAAATTAGTAAAACTATAGCTGATGTTGCATCAGCATCAGAGGAACAGGCAGCAACAGTAGAGGAAGTGACCGCAAGTATAAATGAAGTTTCACAACTGGTTCAAAACACGGCAAAGGAAGCTGGGGATTCTGCCGCAGCAACAGAAGAAGCTGCAGCATCGATTGCTGAGGTAAGTTCAATTATTGCTAATGTTAATGAAGTCGCAGGAATAGTCTCGCAAGAGATGAATAAATTCAAAGTATGAAATTTGATAATATGGCTCCCCTATAAAAAAATTAATTTTTCCCTTTAAATGGCTGATTCAGTTCTTTACACATACTTTTTACAGCACTACGTCCACTTTTTATAGATCCAGGAATCCCTCCGCCTGTCGTAGTCCATTGACCAGCCATATAAAACCTGGTAAGGCCTGGAAGTTTAAGGGGAAGTTCAAAAAAGAAAGATCCCGGAGTTACAAGCCAACCTTCATACGACCCCTTCCAGTTCCCGGTGTACCGGACAAAGGTCATTGGAGTTGCAACGTCTGTTACTTCAATTGTTCCGGATAAATCAGGAAATTCGTTAAGTAGGAGATTAATGACCTGTTGAAGGGCTTTTTCTTTCTCAACCTTGTATAACTCACCCTGGTAATCTAACTGGTCCCACCACTCATAATTTACCGGGAGCCATGTAGTGATAATACCTTTGCCTTCCGGATATAGAGTAGGATCATTGGAATGGTTTCTGAAAGTAATCGTTTTCTGTTCGGTACCGCCTATCATTACAGGATTATTAAAAATTACGGTGAGGTTTTTTGGAATATCTGCAAGTGATCTATTTAGACCGAGGGATACAAAGATAATCGGAGGAAAAGGTTTCAGATTTTTGTAATACCCTTTTATGGTATCATCACAATATTCTCCGCGTAACCAGTCAAAAATTGTTGAATGACCGTCCGCACATGAAATGACGCAATCTGCAGATAATAGAGTCCCGTCTGATAACCTGACTCCTGTAGCCCTATTATTGTCTGTAGTTATTGATTCGACTTTGCTCTTATATTGTATTGACCCCCCAAGTTCCAGAAATCTCTTCTCCATAGATTTTGCTAAAGGAAGTGAACCTCCAATAGGATAACCTGCATTTCCCGCACCCTGAAGAGCAAACCCCATGAGTGTAAAAAATACGGATTGTCCCTCCCAATCAAGTCCTGCAGATAATAACTTCCGGAGGACCGGGTTTTGTACCTGTGACACTACGGACAGATTATCGACTTGATACTTTTTTAAAACGCTGATAATAGGAATAAACTTGATTTTGTCCAGGAGTGTTAAATCAACCGGGACCTGCATCTTTCTTATTTTTTTTATATCGTTGCAGAAACCAGATATAAAGGTACTGTCTTCTCGCGATAACCGGAGAAGCTCTGACTTGAGTTTATCCAGTTCATAATACATGGTCAGTTCATTTCCCTGCTCCTCTTTCACTTTTTTCCAGTATTCCGGAGTCACTAACTCCAGACCTTGAATAAGACCTACTTCTTCATATAGCCGGTACATGGCTGAACCCGGTCTTGAACTAGTAAGCCAATGAATACAGAGATCAAACGTGTATCCTTTCCTATTCCATGCAGTACACAATCCTCCGGGAATAGAGTGCATTTCAAGGATTTTGGTATCAAAGCCACTCATTCTGGAAAAAATTCCTGCTGAAAGCCCTGACATACCTCCTCCGATTATAAGAACAGATGGAGCCATATGAGAAGATGGACGGATTTGAATATAAAGTAACCTGATTTAATCCCTGAAATTTTTATTAATAAACATACATATACCCAATAACAACATATTTTAAATCCAGGTCAGATATGAAAGTAAAAATGGAAGGATATTGCGAGGAAATAATTAATTTTCTCCCTGATGCAACCTTTGTTATTGACCTAGAAGGAAAAGTTATTGCATGGAACATGGAAATGGAGAATATTACCAGAGTTCCATCTTCTCAAATAATAGGCAAAGGTGATTATGAATATGCAATTCCATTCTATGGTACCCGTAAACCGATGCTCGCTAATCTTATTCTGATGCCGGATGCTGATGTAGAAAAGCGGTATAACTCTGTAATTAAGGATGGCGATACACTAGTCGTAGATATTTTTATTCCCGGTTTTGGAAAAAACGGAACATATTTTTGGGCTAAAGCAAGCCCGCTTTATGACCCAGGCGGGAACATTGTAGGGGCTATTGAGACAATAAGAGATATTACTGATAGGATATTTGCAGAGAAGGAGATAAAAAAAACTGTTCAAAGACTCGAACAGATAATAAATTTTCTTCCAGACCCAACCTTTGTCATTGACCTTGAGGGAAAAGTTATTGCATGGAACCGGGCCATGGAGGATATTACCGGAGTTCCATCTTCTCAAGTAGTAGGCAAGGGTGATTATGAATATGCAATTCCATTTTATGGTACTCGAAAACCGATGCTCGCTAATCTTATACTAATGCCGGATGAAGAGGTTGATAATCGTTATAACTCTGTAGTCAGGGACGGTGACACTCTCGTTGTAGATATTTTTATTCCGGGCTTTGGCAAAAACGGGACATATTTTTGGGCAAAAGCAAGTCCTTTGTATGATTCTATAGGGAATATCACTGGAGCCATAGAAACCATCAGAGATATTACCGATCGCCGGGAGATGGAAGAACTTCTGGCACGCTCGAAGGCTGAACTTGAAATTGCCGCTGATATCCAAAGAAGTTTTTTACCCGACAATATCCCGGTAATCCAGGGATTTGATGTTGCAGCCACAAGTGTCATGGCAAAAGAAGTCGGAGGCGACTTCTTCGATGTTATTCCAATGGATCTTGTTCCTATGGAGAACGGATCATTTGCAATTCTTATCGCTGATGTATCAGGAAAAGGAATTCCTGCTGCCTTGTTTATGGCCTTATCGAGAATAGTGGTCAGGGTTAACGCTATCTGGCATCACGAACCTGCAAAAGTGATAACTGATGCAAATAACATTATAGTCCAGGATTCAAAAGCTGGAATGTTTGTAACGCTTTTTTACGGTATCCTTTCAGAGCAAAGCCGCACCATGACTTATGTAAATGCGGGTCACAATCCTCCTCTGATATACCGTACAGGATGTGATGTATTTGAAGAACTCACTAATACAGGAATTGCGATTGGAGTACTTGAAGGGGAAAATTTTTCTCAAAAATCAGTAAAGATAGACCCGGGTGATATATTAGTCCTCTATACTGACGGGATAACTGAATCCTTTAGTTCACAAAATGAAATGTTTGGAGAATCACGTCTTAAATCTATCATCCGAAAAAATGCATCCTTGTCAGCTGTTGAAATACAGGATAAGATCTTTAATGAAGTGCAGATTTTCAGTGAATCAGAACCACAGTTTGACGATATAACCCTCCTTGTTATAAAAGCTCTGAAATAAACTCAATCCTTTTTTGTTGCAGCAATTATATAGTAGCTCCTTCCAGGTGCAAATTTCAGGTACCAGGGCTGTTGTTGTTTCTGTATCTCCTGGATGAACTTTATATCCTGAAATTTTATGCTGGAAAACCCTGTTTGCTCTAAATCGGATTCCATTACCTCCCGCGGTACTCCTCCGTCATACGGGAGGTGGCTCCTGAGGTTTTTATCATAATGGCCGCCATGGGTATGGCCAAATATCCTTGCCATTCCATCGCTCAATGATCGTTTCAACCGCAGTATTAAACTTTTATCTTTCCAGACACCTTCAATTGTGAGTGCCATGCCCCCCGTTTTTAAGACACGGTACCATTCCTTTAGGGCAGTCTCAGGGTGAGGAAGCGTCCATACGAGGTGACGGTTGACTACTACGTCAAACGATTCATTAATAAACGGAAGATTTTCGACATCCCCTCTTATTAACTCAACCGAAAGTTTTTGTGCAAAGGCTTTCTCTCGTGCCCTCGTCATCATCCCTTCCGAAAGATCAACCCCTGTAACCTGATGTCCCATCTCGGCAAAAAGAAGACCCATAACGCCTGTACCGCACCCTGCATCAAGTACCTTTAATGGCGAACCTGGCAGGTTACGGCTGAGTTCCTGTTTCCATGCTGTTTTCTCTTCCTCGCTCCAGACCCCGTGACCTGGAGAGTCGTCATACTTAACTGAGGACAGGTCCCAGCTCTTCCGGATGGCATCCTTGATCTCGTGGTCAATCATATTGTTAATAATATAATAGTTTATATTTATGACTGATCTATTTTATGTTGGAGTGATAATTAAAATTAAATTGATCACGATGCTTAATATAATTTCAATATGTTTCTTTAAAATCAAGGAAAAGAATGGTCAAATTCAACGCAAAATTGAGGATTTTCTCTAATGATACCATCATCTGAAACTATTTCTACAATATTTTCTGATCAAAAAATTTTTACAATTCCTGTTTTTCAGCGTACTTATGAATGGGATATTGATTTGTGGGAAGGATATTGGACCACTCTCATGAGGAAATATGAATCTAATGACGAGGATCATCTAGAATTTATGGGAATGGTTGTAATTAAGGATGTAAGTTTGGATCAAAATCCAAAATTTTGGGTTATTGATGGTCAACAAAGATTAGCCACGACTTTTTTAGTATTATCTGCGTTGAAATCCATCTATTGTGATGACATAAATCTTTCATTAAAAATTAATTCAATATTATTCGTGCATAATCCTGATGGCAGTTGCAAATTTTTACCAAAATTGGAATTATCTGAAAAAAATTTTTCTGAATTTTCGGCAATTCTCAAAAACCTTCCGTGTTTTTTCATTTCAAAAATTGTCAGATGTCATAATTTTTTTTATGAAAAGTTTGAAGAAAAAAAGTTTATACTAGACCCTCAAAAATTACTGGATTCAATTATTTATGGACTTCAGTTTATACTTCTAAAACTTGGCATATCAGATAACGCAGGATATATTTTTGAAACAATTAATTTAACTGGAATTCATCTTGAACCTATTGATACAATACGTAATAACATTCTCGGGAAATTTGAAGATATCGACAAAATGAATTCGTTATACAAAACATTTTGGAAAGACATCGAAGCCGAATTTAATAATATTGGGGATTTCCCATTATTTATAAGATATTTTTTGTTAAAAGATCCTGATATGTTGAAAAATGGATTTTTTAAACCTGATCAACTTACTCAAGCAATAATGGATCGGTTATCAATTGAATTAAAAGCGGATTCACTATATGAAGATATTGAAAAATTTCTAGCTCAAATGAAGCTATATGCTCGATATTATAGAATTATTACCAACCCAGCTCAACTTCCTACCATTGATAAGGAATTGAAGAAACCATTGCAAAAATTAAAATTCCTTCGTGGAACACAATATATGCCATTTGTTCTGAAGTGTTTTGGATATTACAAAGATAACAAATCTATACCAATTGATATATTAATTGAAATTTTAAAAAGTATCGAAACATATTATGTGAGAAGATCGGTTTGTGGTTTAAATTTTATTAATACGGAAAAAATATTTTTTGATTTATGTTCCTCAATATCAACACAAGCGGCATTATCCATATTAAACACACTCCAAACTGAGATAGTTAAGGAATTACCTTCCGATGGAACTTTCGAGAAAAATTTTCAAAAAAGTGATTTTTATAAAACCAGTGATTATAACAGATTCACACAATTTATTCTCCTTTCAATTGAAGAAAGTAAAGGAGGTATGAGTGCAAATTTCAACCCCGAAGAAAAATTCACAATAGAACACATTATGCCTCAGAAGTTGACAAATGAATGGATCTCACATTTAGGGAGATTTGTTAAAGATTCTGACTATTATGTCCATACCATTGGTAACCTTACATTAGTAACATCCCAGGTTAACCGGTTTCTTTTCAATAATAATTGTACATTTAAATTTGAAGTTTTTGGTAATACTGGATTTTGCCTTAATAATGAGCTAGCAAGGAAAACTCAATGGAAAATTAGTGATATTGAAGAAAGGGCTGAAGACTTTACGAAAATTGCATTGAATCTATGGCCTGGTGTTTCTGGTATAGAATTTAGACCTTTGGAAAAAAATACTCAATTAATATCATTAACTGTTAAAGGCGAAACTTTCGAGATTAACAAAATTGCTTCCCTTATAGAATTAACTATAATTGGAATATTAAAAGATAAACAGTGGTCTGTTGATATATTAGTTGAGAAAGATTCTAATAATGAATTATCATTAATAGAATCCCAATTTAAATTATCTCAAACAATTGATTGTGGGGAGTATGGAATAATATATTGTAAAAAATTTTCGAAATTGGAAAATTCATATAAATTTTGTCGAAGATTGATTGAATGCATAGGATGGGAACCTAACAGAGATTGGTATGGTGTAGCAAGGCAAAAAAAAATTAAATTCAAATTTGCCTGACTACCTCTCTTTCACTATCCACCGATTGTTTTCTCCTTTTACTCCATAATATTTTGGGTGATCGTCATTTTGAAGATATTTATAAAGTCTAGATACTGATATATTCAATTCTTGTGCTACTTCTTTTGCAGATTTTCCTACAAAAGTTTGTTTCTGTTTTGTATTAATTAACTTAAAAACTGATGACCAATCAACTCTGTATATTCTTCCTTTTAATTCTCCCACCAACTTTCGATCTTTAATTTTATTCCGAATATTACTTTGGAGAGATTTAAGATTTTTTCCGAGTCCTAATCCCAACATGATTTCAGCAGCAATGCGGATAGTAATCCATATTTTTTCTCCTTCGATTAAAACCCTAGTTCCACGAGGAAGGGTCTTTTTAATAAATTCATTAATATTTGCCGACAAGTTTGGATTTTCGAGGGCTTTTCCACACGACACGCAACAAAACTCAGACTTCAACGTGTCGGTATCATAAAATGTATTAGATGTCCCACACGAGCAATTTATTTTCTCTATTATTAGATAATCCATAGATCAATACCCGCCGTATTGTACTTAATGTTTGTATTCATCTCTTTTATCCCTACCCACTCTAAGGTAATTGTGGTATATTTTTTGATCGTTGAAGATCCAATTATCGGAAAATAAATGTTTTTTATTATTATCCCCCCTCTTCAATTTCGATCATAGGGATAAATAATCATAAATATCCTAAATCAATTGAGTTAAAAACAATAGTTATGTAAAACTTATAATAAAGATCTTGAATAAAAAAATAACTGCCAAAAATCTATGAGTATATCCTATTATCTATTTAAATTTGCGAAAAAACCCTGATTCCTTTCTCGTCTATTAATTCAAATGGCAGCCTCCCAATATGTCTATCTTTCATAGACAAATATCGAAATATTAAACAAAACCTCAAACATCCGGACGAAAATCCCTATCTGCTCTCAAATCATCCATCTCTTTCTCCAGTTCCACAAGAACAGAGAACACTGCAGCTTCCAGAGGGTCATCAAGACCATAAAACGCGGCATCGCTGTGAACTGTCGCTTTCTGAATCACCCGCTCTGCATAAATCCTGTTAACACCAGTCATCGCTCTTGATGTCTTTGTCCATCTGGCAGCAATTTTTTTCACACACTGCCGGATGCTCTCGATACTTCGGCCCATAGATAATACACCTCACCACTTTCTTACACAGTAATAGAAATCAATAGTGGCCCGGCAGGCAGTGTGAAAGTGTGAGGTGAAAAATTCGAAGATGATCTAATATTTCACAACAGAGTTTATTAATTAGATTAATCTATAATGATTTGACCTTGGAAATCTTTAAAACTTTGTCCTGGCACCATTTGAAAAGATGACAATACAATTGAGTTACAGAAAAATAATAATGAACTGAATCAGTTATACTAACAGATCAAATGTAAGAGGATAATGTTCATGCAGGATGATATAAATACTATATTCCAATCAACCGCCAAATCACTTGGATCTAATTATTTTGGCATTGCAGACCTAAATCCAGCAAAGGAGTTTATTGAAGCACAGGGTGGAACATTTTTAGCTGAATATCCTGTTGCATTAACAGCCGGTATCGATCTGCCTGACTCACTTGCGAATATTCTTTCAGAATATAAGGATGATACTGGTGAAATGCTGTACCACCACTATTACGATGTCATTAATCGTGAACTCGACAGGATAGCTTTGCATCTTGCAATTTCTCTCCAGAAAAAAGGATACAAGGCCTTACCAATACCGGCTTCCCTGAGAACTGACACCATCAGGATCTATGGACTGTTCTCACATAAACTTGCAGCTTATCTTGCGGGAATGGGCTGGATTGGAAAGAGTTGTCTCCTTGTCACTCCTGAACACGGTCCAAGGGTCCGCTGGGTTACTGTCCTCACAAATGCCCCTCTCCTTCCTACCAGGAAACCACTGGAAAGCAGATGTGGAGAATGCAGGGAATGTGTCGAGAATTGTCCGGCCCAGGCTTTCACAGGACGTATTTTTCACAAAGAAGAACCTAGGGAAGCAAGGTTTGATGCGGCTGCCTGTGATCGGTTGATTGCATCAAGGAGGGTTAAGTCAGGTGTGGAAGTATGTGGTAACTGTGTTTGGGTTTGCCCGTTTGGGAAGAAAAAATAAAAGAGATTTCCAAAAAATATCGGAAATGTTGTTAGATTACAGCCCTCAATCTTATTTTATTACTTCCACCCCATAGACACCACTGCCGATATACCAGGTATCATCAACAGATTTTACATAGACTAGTTTTGGGACTGATTTAGTACTGTTTTGGTATGTTAAAGGGAAAATCTGATGCATAAACCCTGTGCCATTATTAAGGACTTCTAAAGCTTCAACTCCTGTTTTTTGTCCATATGAATCCGTATAGCCCATGATATTTTTACCAATCTGCTCTTTCCAGTAAGGGTCTGCAAGGAGTGTCCCGTTTGTAGCCTGAGCCCAGACAAACAGGTCTCCATTCGAAAAAGCCCCTTTGGGATTGTTTATTTCAGAGAGTGTACGCTCTTTTCCGTTCGTTTTGGCATACTCTACTACCTGGTTAACCAGATTATATACGTCAGTTTTGGTATGATTTCGTAACATAACTCCTGAAGTATCTCCTGTTCGCAGTTTAATGTACTCAGGGAGGGTTATTTGTGAAAAAATCCACCATGTGTCATCAATCTTTTCTGAGTACCGGATTGAAGGTACCCGGATTATGGTTCCATTTACTTTCATATCCACGACAGAATAGGCGATACCACCATTTCGATATGCATTATATCGATTTTCCCGGATTATTGCTACTTCATCCGGGTTCAGGTAATTAATAAGATTCAATCTGTTCTCAACAACAAAGGGTTTATCAAAGTCTGCTAGGAGTGTACCATTCACATCGAGAGCAATAACCCTCATTTCACCTTTGTTAAATTGTCCGCTTATGTTGTTAAATTCAAGAAGCGCTTTCTCTTTTCCATTTATTTGGGCATATTCTTTTGCAGATTTTACAAATTTAATGAGATCATCGCTATTAATACTTGCATTTGCCTGCCTATTTACAAAAGCTGGATTTACTTCAAACTGGCCGAGATAAACCCCTGAACCAATGTAATAAGTCCCATCCACATCCTCAACGACAGAGAGTTTTGATTCAATAATCGATCTGTTTGCTGCTCTCTCATGGTAGTAACTTACATATCCCTTTTTAAAACGTGCGGTCTCTGCGAGCCGCTGAACAGTTTTCACACCAAATGAATCAGTCATTGATGAGATATCTTTCCCAATTGAATCTGGTTCCCAGATATCAGAGAGTTGAGTACCATTGTAATCTATCGCGAAAACGTACAGGTCTCCTCTGACAAAGCGTCCATTTTTATCATTGAATGCAGCAAAAGCCTTTTCTCTGCCATTCGCACGGGCATAGGCTACAGCATCGTCAACGAACTGGATAAGTTCCTCTTCAGATACTGCCTGATTTGATGACTGGACAACCGGTGTCTGCGTTACGGTAATATTTGTTTCAGTTGTTGCTTTCTTATTCTCTGTACATCCTGAGAATAAAATAAGCAGGGCCAGAACCAAAACAATAATTGTCAAAGTGGCGTGCTTCATAAAGTGAAGCATTAATTCTGGTTCTATTTTAGAATTTCGGTTTTATTTTTAAAAGTTGTCACCTATATAGTATGTTATTACATATTATTGACTAAAAAGAAAAGTTGCAAGTGTCAACATAAGTGGAGATGTAGTATGGTTTCAGCATTTAATGAAAAAGATAATGAAATTTTTGACAAGATAATCTTAAAACGGAGGACTTATCGAAGTTTCGGGCCTGAAATCCCTCCTGTTGAAACGATAAACAAGATAATCGGGGCCGGAATTCATGCTCCATATGCAGGAGCCGCTGTTGTTAGTAACAGTGCTTATTTCAGGAAATTTTTTGTTGTGGACAAAAGATCAAAAACAATGTCGGCCCTAATTCCCCTGTTTTTTAAAGAAGCACTAAAAATGTCTGCAGAACTTAAAAAAGCAATTGAAATTAATGAAAAATTAAGGGAAAGTGCAGCGGGCTTTGTTAACCGACTTGCAATGATTGAAAATCTTGGTATGGTCCCGGGTGTAGGCACTGCCCCGTATTTTATTATTACTGCTGAAAAGAAGGGATTTCCACCTGTTGAACAGCAATCTCTTGCACATTGCATGGAGAATATGTGGCTCAAGGCTACCGCCCTTGGTCTAGGATTTCAATTGGTATCAATTACGTCTCAAATGACAGATAATGAAGAGTTATGTAAAATAATCAAGCTCAAACAAGGAGAATGGGCACTCATGGGATGTGCAACAGGGTACCCGGCAGATGAATTATCAGATTCAATCCGCCCTTCAGTAAATGAAGTAACAACCTGGTTATAGGTAGATATATTGCAATAAAAAAAAGAGAAGTGACCTGTGAAAAGCGCATAATTTATTTAAGGCTGTAAAAAAAAAAGAAAATTGCAGAGTCCTGAATTAAATGGTTAAAGTTTTTTTAAACTGATTAAACTCATTCTGTTTTTTCAAGAAGGTATTGTCTCATAAAGAAGCCATGCTTCGCATAAAATGCAATCGCACGTGAATTCATGACAGTTACGGCAACACCGATACTCGATGCACCGATCATTTTAATCCAGTCAAGTGATCTTTTAATTAGTTCAGACCCGATTCCCTGTCCTCTGAACTCTTCCCTGACAAAGATTGATTCAATCTCTGCATATTCGTTGTAAGCTGCAGAGCTTACACAATAACCGATATGGGTACCTGAAATGGCATTTGAGGCAATTATAACAGATATCTCTCTCTCTTTATTCTTTCGCATAAATTTCGTTTTCCTTGTTTCAAAGCTGGGCCAGCGAATTGGAGGTGAACGATCTTTTGTCTGTTCAATCAGATATTTTATAAGACCCTCCCATAGATCCCTTATCAGGTCAAACTCATTAACACCATAGGTTGTATAGATAATATTAGAATTTTCAGCAATTGACTTCAGGTCTTGAGTATTGATAACTCCTTTCTTTTCATCTTTCGTTGCAGGGATATCCTCTATGTCCCGGTGGACTGCATCTGGAGAGAAAGAGGGGATACAGACTGCAATATAACTTGCCCCTTCAGGGGTGCTGTACCTGACCCATTCATTTTTTGGGACATATGCTGCCTGGTCTTTTCCAACAATATACATTGACTCCCGGGTCTCAATTACGAGATTTCCCTCTAATACAAGAGTGTATTCGTCAAAATCAGGGTTTTGGCCCGGTTCTCTCCAGCCAGGAGGGCTTTTCATCCGGGCAATGCTGACTTTATCATTTCCTGACACAATTAATCCAATAAATTCCTTGATAGATTTTGGTGGTTCCCCTGAAGCTGGGATTAACCTTGGTTCATAAATAATTGTTACCATTTTTACATTATATTTCCCGGATTATCTTAATAAATCTGTATAAATCTTTTTGGGATATTATTCTAAAAATAACACAAGGCATAGATTAAAGTGCAAAAAGAATTAGAAGAGTGAATTATGTCAACCATTAATGAAAATATGCGTCTCCTGCTGAGCCTGAATGATGCCTGGAACGCCCATGACTGGAAAGCCTACGAGAAATTCTATGCAATAGATGTCGACGTATTCTGGCCAGGACAAGAGAAACCTACTCATGGCAGAGAGTCGCACATAAAAGAGGTAATTGAGATTACCAGTACTTTTCCTGACAACCAGGTTGTTCACGAGCCAAACCAGATGTTTTTTGGTGAGGGAGAATTCACCTGCATAGTAACCGATCTTACCGGTTCATTCCTGGGTCCGATGATACAATTCGACGGCAAAAAAAGTTCCCCTACTGGGAAGAAATTTAAAGTTGAATTATGCAGACTCAACCAATGGAGGAACCATGAGATTGTCGAAGAGAAACGTTTCTATGACAAAATACTTCTCATGCAGCAGATCGGTCTTATGTAAAGATAAACGTTTAAATTTTTGCAGCCATGAAATTAAAAGATAAAAAATCATCGGAATTCGTTTATGACCAGATGAAAATAACCGTGACACCGGACGGCCCGTATATCGTGACCGGCCAAATTCCGCTTATAGAAATGGAGATCTGTAATGACAGCGAAGGTAACTGTCGTACCTGGCGGAAAGTGAAGGAGTTTCCCCTCCAGGCGACTTATGCCCTCTGCCGTTGCGGTCAATCACAGAACAAGCCGTTTTGCGATGGTACCCATGCAAAAATCCATTTCAGGGGAATTGAAAACCCTGACCCCGAAGAGGTCTTCAATGAGAAATCCGTACTTCACGGCCCATCCCTGACCCTCACAGATCATGAGAACTTCTGCGTTCATGCACGATTCTGCATGAGGGCCGGAACCATATGGAACCTTGTCCAGCGTAATGACTCCGGTTCCCGCGAAACTGCGATTGAAGAGGCGTGTAATTGTCCATCAGGCAGGCTTGTCCTCACAGACAATGCGACGGGAGACGAGATAGAGCCATTCGTCGAAAAATCCATTGTAGTTATTGAGTACCCGCCACGTAGCGAACATGGTCCACTCTGGGTGAGGGGAGGAATCCCGGTTATATCAGCAGGCGGAGAACCTTACCAGGTCCGAAACCGAATCACGCTCTGCCGTTGCGGGAGATCAAGGAATAAACCATTCTGTGACGGAAGCCATATACAGCATTAAAAAAGGTTTTTAAATGCAAATAAACCCCAGTTTCCTGATTGCGAAAATAGTTATAATGTTCCAGGTCTCTCACTTTCTTCTTCAATAAACTCTTTTACTATTTTTCTGAATGTTTCAAGAAAATCCCAGTCATTTTGAAGGACATGGTATACCGCATCGACATCAAGTGCAGTATACTCATGTACAAGAATATTTCTAAACCCGGCTAGTTTCGATAACTCAAATGCGACATTTTCGGGGATAAAGTGATATTTTCCAAGAAGCGAAAACGTCTCACGATAGGATTCAGGACGTTTTGGAGTTTTTTTTACAGCGATACTTGTTGCAATATCGATGGACGACTGTATTGAAAGAAGCATTGCATGGCATACCATGTACTGCAAATCTTTTTCCTGTGAAAATTTTTCCATTGGTATCTCTTGATACCGTTTCCATGCACGAAGTGCTTCATCCAATGTCTGTAATTGTGCAAGAATCCTCATGTCAGACCAAAGCGAGATATTCCCTGTCAAACAGGTCGTAGTTATATTTCATATCCAGGTATTCAATAAGTAATGAAGTCTCAAAATCAAGACGTTCTTCTTCATTTACTACATATATAGGAATGCCTGTACTAATTATCTCATACTGAAACCAGAGTGGTTCATAATTTACAATATGAATGTCACACTCATGTTGATATGATAGGCTTTGTTCTACCAGGTTACCAATTTGAGCTGCAATCAGAAGACGTTTTTCAACCGGATATTCATTATCGATAAGGAAAGCCAAATCAATATCCTGAAAATCGCACCTATTAAGAACTGAACCAAAAAGGTAGATAACCCTGACTAATGGCATTTCTGTCGCTGCACCTTTTATTATCCGGATTATCTCACTTTTTTCCATCTACTTATGCTTGTATAGTTGTATATTGAAATAATATAATAGGATTTACCATAATCAGCGATTTAATCTGAAAGGACATTCTATATGAGATTATGTCACTAATGAAATGGTCGGATGATCTAAGTGTTCAGGTTAGTGAGATAGATGGGCAACACAAAAATCTTATTGATCTCATTAACACGCTTCACGATGCAATGCTTGCAAAACAGGGAAAACAGGCCCTGTCCGGAATAATTGATGAACTTGCGGCATACTCAGTCTATCACTTTAAGACCGAAGAGAAGTATATGCAAAATTTTAAGTTTACCGGTTATCCGGCTCATAAGAAAGAGCATGAGGGATTTATAACTAAAGTTGACAAATTCCAGAATGATTTTGATGAGGGCAAATTAGGTCTTTCGATTGAAGTTATGACATTTCTTCGTGACTGGGTAGTAAAGCACATCAAAGAAACAGATAAAATGTATGTAGCCCTCTTTAAAGAGAATGGACTGTAATTAGGGGGGTTAAATAGAGACTAGAGAACACTAATCAGATGGTTATATTTAGCAACTGTACGATGTTTCCTGGTGAGAGGAGTAAAGAAATATACCTACATCAATAACCATACATCTCCTGAATGCTGTTGACACAGAATTGCCTTACAGGTTTGAATATTTCCTCAATGTCGGTATATTCTTCGATAATCCAGTCACCTTTTTTTGTTGACAGGAGGCCTTCACATAAACCACCCATTGTTCCGATTAAACCTGTTTCAGCAAATACCGCCACATACTTTTCAGATTTCTGTTCACATACACTCGGGTGTGCAAATGTTCAATCTCCATTGACACTGATTGAATCAGATTCGCAGGTTCGTCATTAAGTTCCCGATGAAGAATAAATATATAGCCTGAATAGCGCGATGTGATCACTACAAAATAGCGATGAAAATAATTATTTCTTAAATACCCTTTAGATTTTTGAATTAGGATTAGATTCACAACGAAAATTATATTTAGTGCAGTGACCAATTGGTAACTATGAGCTGGATAAAGCGAGTCAAACGTGGTAATCTGATTTACCTCTAT
>CAIYHQ010000070.1 GCA_903926075.1 uncultured Methanomicrobiales archaeon | reverse complement strand
AGCCCTTCCTCCAGGTTATCTGTCACTTATCCTCCATGCAAATTACCTTCTCCTTGGTATCATGGTAGGATCATTTGGGATTCTTGGTAATGAAGTTATGAACAGGAGATTTGGGCAGGCAAGCCTGATTTCCTATTCTGTAAAAATTCTCCCCTTTAGCGAGCGTTTCATATTTGCAAATTTTGTGGCAAAGGATATTCTCTATTATTTTGTCCTTTGGGTCCTTCCATTTTCAGCCGGTTTTGTAGTTGCTTCAGGACTCACAGGAATTCCGCTTTATGTCCCCTCCCTCCTTCTCTGTACCCTTACGCTTTCATTTATGACAGGCCTTTCCTTGGTCTTTTTTCTATCAACGATTTATATGAGGACAAAGACGTTCTTCACTTTCATTCTTCTTTTTATCCTGGCATTGGCAGGTTACTTTTTCATTACTGCAAAGGTTAACCCTGCATTTCTATATCCACCACTTCTTGTATTCAGGAATTTTTCCTGGACTTTTATTATTGGCAATATACTCCTAATCCTTGCCTTTCTTATCCTCTCATTTGTTCTTTTTCTCCCTGACTATTCAGGGTCGAAAAAAGAATTTCAGAACCACCTGTCTCCTCTTACAGAAAAATTGAGGTTTTTGCCCTGTCCAATCCTCTCTGCAAAGGACTTTATGGACCTAAAGAGAAGCGGGAGCCTTGTTGGTCAGTCCCTTTTTTCATTTCTACTGCCACTCTTCATAATGTGGTTTTTTCTCTCCCTCCTCGCAGACTTTATCCCGCTTCTCCAGATACTTTTCTCCTTTGCAATTCTCACAGGAGTGATAGCATCAACGATGTATACCTGGCTTACGATGTTTGACAACTACAACACCTATTCTTATCTGCCGGTCAGTGTCCCGGATTTAATAACCGCAAAGGTCTCAGAATGGATGCTTCTTCAGTTGCTTCCTGTAGTCTTCATTGTCCTTGTCTGTCAGGTTTCAGGAAAAGGCCAATATACCCTTCCAGTCCTGGTATTGACCGAGTCGATGGCATTCTATGCTCTAGGTGTAACGATCTGGCTGACCGGTCTTTCCCCTGGTATTTTTATCTACAGTGTACGTGTAATGGCAATGTATTTTCTTTTTGCTGCAGTCCCATTTCTTTTATTTTCATCCCTGGCATCAATCTCACCCTGGTATGCACTTTCCGCTCTTGTTCTTATTATACCCGCATTAATTTTCATATCAAAAGGAAAAATAAAATGGGAAATGAGAGAGCAGCCCATTTATTAGACTTCAAAGGAGAGTCGCGAAATTTAAGCAAATAAGAAAATTTATCTTGGCAAAAAGCATATAGGAATATTTAATCGTTTTATTTGGTTGATTACTGAATGTATCATGTTGTTTATGTAGATGATGAACCAGACCTCCTTTTACTCGCAAAAGCTTTTCTCGAAGAAAATGAGGAATTCATTGTTGATATATTTAAATCTGCAGAGGAAATGCTCAAATCAGAGACGAATTCCATTATTGATGTAATAATCTCTGATTACCAGATGCCTGGGACCAATGGAATAGAATTTTTAAAGAAAATCCGGGCTCTATTCGGTGATATCCCCTTTATCCTTTTTACAGGCAGAGGGCGTGAAGAGATAGTAATTGAGGCCATTAATAATGGAGCCGATTTTTATCTCCAGAAAGGAGGAGACCCTGTCTCTCAATTTGCTGAACTTGCACATAAGGTCCGAAAAGCAGCAGAACGGAAAAAAGGACTAACCCGGCTGTCACGGATAAATGAGACGCTCCTCCAGCTTGGGAGTGATTATTTAAAAAACATCAGTGAACTGACACGGCTTTGTGGAGAACTACTAAACGGAGATTGTTCCATGTATAACCGGGTTTCGGAGGGTTGTATTGTCACACGTGGTGCGTGGAATATCCCTGTGGAACTAAATTCACCTGATACACAGGAGGGCCTTATCTGTTTTGATGTCATCAATAAAGAGGGAAAAGAAGCGATTGTCAGGAAAAATCTCGGGACAAGCGAGTATGCGGTAACTGACCCGATTGTTAATGTTTATGGCATGGAGACATATATCGGCCACCATGTGAGTTACTGTAACAAAATACACGGTTCACTATGTGTTTTTTACAGGCATGATGTTGAACCAACAATTGAAGACTTACGAATAATCGGAATTCTATCAACCGCAATAGCCCAGGAAGAAGAACGTGAGTATACAAAAGAAGTAAGGGAGTCACTCATCAGGCAGACTGCAGGAGTAAATGGCCGGGAATTTTTTGAAAGAACCATTCAATGGCTTGTTGACTTTACAGCAGCCGATATCGGAATAATCTCAGAGTGTATCGATGAAAATATTGCAGAAAGTCTTGCAATGGTTGTTGATGGACGTCTAGTTGAAAATTTCAGGTATTCCATCAGTGGTACGCCCTTTGAAGATCTCCCTGAAAAAGGTTTTTGCTATTACCCGGATAAGGTAGCTCAATTATTTCCAGAGTCCCATGAACTGTTAAAACTTGATATCAATGGTTATGCTGGTATACCGATGCGGAATAAATCAGGGGGAACCCTTGGTATGTTCTGCGTCCTTTCTCACGGAAAATTAATTATATCAAAATATATTAATACAGTTCTCGAACTCCTTTCTATCAGGGCCTGCAGCGAACTTGAGCGGTGGCGGTTTGAACAACAGTTAGAGGAAAATGAAGCACTCTTCAAGGAAATCTTCAACAATTCAAGCGACCCGATATTTATCCATGAGATAAAAAAGGACAATTACCCAGGGCACTACCTCATGGTTAATTCCAGTGCTGCTGATAAACTCGGGTATTCGAAAGACGAACTTCTGCAAATGTCTCCTTTTGATCTTATACCTGCAGAAGAAAAAAAAAATATCGACCTCGAGCAGATTTCAAAGGAATCAAAAGACAACCATGCATCTTTTGAGACGGTTCACGCGAGAAAAGATGGGAGCACATACCCTATTGAAGTAATTACCCATCATTTTCCGTTAAAAGGGAAAAAAGTCGCTCTCACTCTTACGCGGGACATTAGTAGCAGGAAATGGATGGAAAATTCGCTCAGGATAACTGAGCAGAAATACTCAGTACTTTTTGATAATATGCTGGAAGGGTTTGCTTATTGCAGAATGTTTTATGATGAAAACAATAAACCTTCAGACTTTGTCTTCCTGAAAGTCAATCCTGCATTCTCCCGGATATCAGATACCTACAATGTTATATCAAAGAGGGCGACCGAGGTTTTTCCCGGAATTCGGGAAAACTATCCTGCTCTCTTCAAAGTATTTGGACGGGTTGCATCAACTGGAAAGTCCGAAACATTAGATATCAGTTTCACACGAAACCCGACATGGCTGCATATCTCGGTTTATTCTCAGGTAAAAAATCACTTCGTAGCAGTTTTTGAAGATATTACAAAAAGAAAGCTCGCTGAACAAGCACTTATTGAGAGTGAAAGGAAATACAGGGAAATTTTTGAAAATTCAGCTATTGGGTTAAGTATAGTCGGACTTGACGGTCGGCTTATAGGTGCAAATGGTTATCTCGCCCGAATGCTAGGATATGAATCATCCGAACATTTCCTCAACTCAGTATCAGACGTAGGTCTGCAGCTGTATCAGGACATTAAACAGAGAAGAGAAATATTAGATATTTTACAACAAAAAGGGTTCTATGAAGATGCGATTGTCCCAACATTTCACAGGGACGGGCATATTGTATGGTGTTCTGTAAATATAAAGGTAATTAAAGACAGCGAGGGGAATGTAGTCTATCACCTGGGAGCTATTAAGGATATAACTGAGCAGGTAACTGCAGAAAACAGGTTGAAAGAAAGTGAAAACAAATACCGGATGCTTGCTGAAAATTTACGGGACGGCATCTTCCAGATGTCACTTCCCTCAGGAAAATATGAATACATGAGCCCTGCATTTCTATCTTTGACTGGTTATTCACCTGAAGATTTTTATGACACTCCATTATTAATTCAATCCATCATACATCCCGAATATATTGACTATTTCGAGCAGAATTGGTTCAGACTTCTTCATGGCGATGTCCCACAATATTACGAATTTCAGATAATTACGAAATCTGGTGAAGTACGCTGGATGAACCAGCGGAATACGCTCATCAAAGACGCGGACGGGAGATCTGGAATGTTGCAGGGAATTGTAACCGATATCACCAGGCGTAAACGAATAGAAGAGGCTCTAAAACTCGCAAACCATAAACTTAATCTTTTAGGGGGAATCACCCGCCATGATATATTGAACCATATTGTGGGGATTTCAGGGTACATAGAACTTACAAAAGAAATTCCAGTCACACCTGAAATTAAATATTATCTCGAAAAAATAGAGATTTCTCTAGAAAAAATCAAAAAAGAGATACAGTTTACGAAACTTTACCAGGGGCTGGGTACGAAAGAACCACAGTGGCAGAAAGTTGATGCAATAATCTCCAATTTACATTTCCCTCAAACAATTCAGATAAGCATGGATTTACATGATCTCGAGATTTTTGCAGATCCTCTCGTTTTAAAAGTCTGGTATAACCTTCTTGATAACTCAATCCGTCACGGAGAGCATGTAACCTGGATTAGGGTGACTGCAAACGAAAATTTTCATAAACTGCTGCTACTATGGGAAGATAACGGCTGTGGTGTTCCAGTCGGAGAGAAGGAGCTGATTTTTGATCAGGGCTATGGAAAGAATAGCGGACTTGGACTGTTCCTTGTGCGTGAGATCCTTGCAATAAGTAGTATGACAATAAAGGAGACAGGTACTGAAGGAATGGGTGCACGGTTTGAAATAACAGTTCCTGCAGGATTTTGGCGCAGAATTGGCAGTTGACCAACTGCAGACCAGTAGTATATGAGACAAAATGAGAGCCATCCTCACAGGTGGGGTTCACAACTCATAGATGTCTTGTAGTTGCTCCTTTGAGTGATAATGTCTCAACTTCAAATGGTACTTAGTGGGATTTATTTCTCTAGAAAATCAGTTAATTTACCAGCCTTTGATTTTTTAACAAACTTAATATCACTTTTCTTGAGAGCTTTTTCAATTGCCCAGTGTCCTCGTCCGAATTCCTCTCCCAGCTCTGCAATGATTTGCTTTTTATTTTTACCATTCGCGTTAAGGCTGGTAAATCGTTTAGTCAGCTTGACATAATCTTCTTCTGTCCATGATTGGCCAAGATTTTTTATCTCTTTTATTGAGGGGGATCGAAGGTTAGAGATAAGTTGTCCCGGAATAATCTTTTCCATCTCAATGATTTTTGCATCATACATCGCTTCAGAAATTTCAAACCCGATTACTCTTCGGTTCAGGCCGATCGCAACTTTGGCAGTGGAAAACCCGCCCAGGAAAAAATCTCCCACCAAATCTCCTTCATTACTGCTATACTGGATCATTTTGGTGAGTAGTTTCATAGGGAGTTCATTCTTGTTTTTAATCTGACCTGGTTTGTATTCCCTGTTGATTATCCAGACGTCTTCCCTGTCAGCATTATTATGAGAACGACCTTCTTCAGTTTTTTCAACAAGCCCAAACCGTGATTCAAGATTAAATGTTCTTCTGCCTCCGGGTTTTTCATAGAAGAGGATGTGATAATGGGATGAAATGTATTTCTGGCGGGTAAACACACCAAAGTTGTATTTCCAGATTATATGGTTGATCTCCTTAAGGTCTGTCTGGCGTAGGGCATTGAGTATATCGATAAGATTCGTATAACCTGAAACAATATAGATAGATCCCCCTGGCTTGAGCACTCTTTCGGCCTGAGTTATCCATTTCAGACTGAAATCCGCGTATTCAGTTTGTGGGATCTCAACATACCCCTCAATAACAAATTCTTCATTTCGGTTATAGTGCTTTTGAAGTTTGTCTCCATTTATCCCATAAGGTGGATCTGTGATAATTAGATCAATGGAATTATCCGGTATGTGTGTAACTGCACCACTTATACAATCGCCATTGTAGAAAGTGCCATTATTGTTTGTGAAGGATTTCATGATTAACAAAGCAGGTTGGAAATGCATTATGATGATTTGCTTTACAGGTTAGAACCTATCTGAAAATAAAACCTACAAAAAAAATGTTTCAGAAATCGCATTTCGACTTATTTAAATAAGTGTATATCCTAAGCGCTGTTAATGAGCTGGATTCAACCTGGTAAAAAAGTTCTGCACCGAATCCATTTACAGGAGTGGACCTGATGGATGAGGAAGAGCACCTTATCGTTGCAATTATTGATGACACTATACACAAAGACACACCTCACGGACGGGCAATCAACCGGTTGGTGCATGGCCTTGAGGAGTTTGGGATCCGTGTTGCAACTGTTGCATCGCCGTCTGATGCAAGGGCCGCGTATTCAAACCTTCCCTCGGTCAGCTGTATATTAATTAACTGGAATCTCGGCAGAAATAGTCCCACAAGCCACAAAGATACCTTGAAATTGATCCACCAGATCCGGAGTTCCAGTGAAGATATTCCAATTTTCCTGATGGCGGAATCGACAGACAATACTCCTTTTTCGCTCACTGTAGACATGATCAAGGAGGTTAACGAGTACATCTATTTGATGGAGGATACGCACGAGTTTATCGCAGGCCGGATCACCGCCGCGGCAAAACGGTACCAGGATCGCCTCCTACCCCCGTTTTTTGGAGAGATGGTACGTTTCTCAAAGGACTTCGAGTACTCTTGGCATACACCAGGCCATGCCGGAGGTACTGCGTTTCGCAAGACGCCGGCAGGGCGGCGGTTTCACAATTTCTTCGGAGAGCAGCTTTTCCGTTCCGACCTCTCCATATCTGTGGGAGAACTCGGGTCTCTCCTTGATCATTCAGGGCCGGTAGGCGAAGCCGAACGTTATGCAGCGAAGGTATTTGGCGCCGACATGACTTACTTCGTTACAAACGGGACCTCTACAGCTAACAAGATCGTCTTCTTTGGCAGGGTCACCCGCGACGACGTGGTGATGGTGGACCGAAACTGCCATAAGTCTGCCGAGCACGCCCTTACCATGACCCATTCCGTTGCTGTGTATATGGTTCCAACAAGGAACAGGTACGGAATCATTGGACCTATACCACCCTCTGAAATGACACCCGAATCAATAAGGGAAAAAATTGAGGCGTGTCCGATTGCAAAAGGCCTGGACGAAAAAAAGCCGGTTCACGCAATTATTACGAACTCCACTTATGACGGTCTCTGCTACCATGCAGACGAGGTGGAAGATCTGCTGGGTAAAAGCGTTGACAGCATCCACTTTGACGAGGCATGGTACGGCTATGCCCGCTTCAACCCACTCTACAAAGACCGCTTCGCTATGCGGGACGATATCGATAACAAGGACAAACCCACTGTTTTTGCCACCCAGTCAACGCACAAACTGCTAGCAGCCCTCTCGCAGGCCTCCATGATCCATATAAGGAACGGGCGTATCCCTATTGAACATGCCCGTTTCAACGAGGGGTTCATGATGCATAGTTCAACCTCTCCACTGTATACTATAATCGCTTCGCTTGATGTCTCCTCCAAGATGATGGACGGGGCATCCGGACGAATGCTCACAAATGAGTCCATCGAGGAGGCGGTTCGCTTCCGCCAGGTCATGGCTAGAATTGGGAGTGAGATTAAAAGCGGTAAAACAAAAACAGACTGGTGGTTCCCAATGTGGCAGCCGAAAACAATAGTTGACCCAAAGACAAGCGAAAAGATAGCCTTTTCAGATACACCAATTTCTACCTTAAGAGACAATCCATCCTGCTGGGTCCTGCACCCTGAAGACGACTGGCATGGGTTTCTTGGCCTTCCTGACAACTACTGCATGCTAGACCCGATTAAGGTCACGGTGCTCACTCCCGGGGTGAACGATGATGGTACGCTATCTCCCAAGGGCATCCCGGCCGCAGTTGTTGTTAAGTTTCTCGACACAAGGGGCATCATCAACGAAAAGTCAGGTGACTATTCCATCCTGTTCCTCTTCTCTATGGGCATTACCAAGGGAAAGTGGGGAACCCTTGTCACCGAACTTTTCGAGTTCAAGAGGTTATATGATGAAAACGCTCCGCTTGCAGAGATTTTTCCTGACCTTCTTGAGCGGTGGCCTGACCGGTATCGCGGCATGAAACTGCAGGATCTTGCGGATCAGATGCATTCTTTAAAGAAAGAGAAACTTATTTGCAGCCTCCTCCATGAAGCATACTCACTGCTCCCCGAACCTGCCCTCTCTTATGCTGAGGCCTTCAGGATGCTCGTGCGTAACGAGGTTGAGCAGATCCCTATATCAAAAGCCGCAAACCGAATCGTAGCAACCGGGATTGTCCCCTATCCGCCTGGAATCCCCCTGCTTGCGCCAGGTGAGCGGACCGGTGATATAAACGGCCCGGTACTCCAGTACCTGCTTGCCCTCCAGGAATTCGACAGGCAGTTTCCGGGTTTTGAACATGACACCCATGGAATCGAAAATGTTAACTCTGAATACCGGATTATATGCATAAAGGAGAAGAAGCAATGAGCAATGAAGGAACTGGCACAAAGACTGCCCCCGGCTCAGGTAAAGTGCTGGGTCTGTTTGCACTCGCGATGATTAACGTGGCAGCCGTACTGAGTATCAGGAATTTTCCCTCCATGGCGATATACGGGTGGTCATGTATCGGATGGTATGTACTCGGTGCCATACTCTTCCTCATCCCAATCTCCCTTGCCGGGGCAGAGCTCGCTACCGGGTGGCCTGAGGGTGGCGGTGTTTATGCCTGGGTAAAGCAGGCATTTGGTGAGAAAGGTGGATTTGTCGCACTATTTTGTGAATGGTCGAACAATCTCGTCTGGTTTCCCACTGTCCTCTCGTTTATCGCCTCCACACTTGCATTTGCACTTACCCCGGCGCTCGCGAGTAACCCGTTCTATATGATAAGTGTAATGATGGTAGCGTTCTGGGGTACAACGGCTATTGCCTACTTTGGCGAAGAAACATCATCGAAGTTCAGCAACATAGGCGTGATTTTAGGCAGTATTATACCAGCAGTCCTTATTATTTTTCTCGGGATATGGTGGATCGGGTCAGGACAAACACTCGTTCTTCCACCATTTTCGCTTGGGGCGATGGTCCCGGTTATTGATCTTTCAACCCTGCCTTTCTTTGCGACAATTATATTGTTATTCGCTGGTATGGAGATGGCCGGGTTTCATGCACTTGAAACGCGTAACCCTCAGAAGGACTTTCCCAATGCTATGGCCCTGTCAGCAATTATCATCCTTGTCTGCACTGTCCTTGCAACGCTCGCCATCGCCGTTGTGATCCCTTCAAACCAGCTTAGTCTCGCATCCGGTGTAATGCAGGCAATCCAGTACTTCTTTGATGCGGCGGGTATAGCATGGCTTGTCGGGCCCATGGCACTTCTTATCACTCTCGGCGGAGTGGTTAACCTCGCCTCATGGCTTATCGGACCAGCAAAAGGATTGGGCATAGTGGCTGAAGAAGGGAACATGCCACCCCTTTTTGACCGTACAAACAAGTACGGGGCACCTGTTGCAGTGCTCGTCATCCAGGCACTGATAGGCTCTGCCATCTCTCTACTTTATGTTTTCCTCCCGTCTGTGAACCAGGCATACTGGATTCTATCAGCAATGACGGTTGAACTACTCTGCATTGTATATCTCCTTGTCTTTGCAGCTCTCATCAAACTGCGTTACAGCCAGCCGGACAAACCACGTCCATTCAAAATTCCGGGTGGAATCGCCGGGGTTTGGGTCGTAGGTGGCATCGGGCTCTTCGGAACCGCTCTTGCGTTCGTTGTCGGGCTTATGCCTCCATCATTCTTTGCCACAAACTGGCTGGCCTACGTCTTGTCTGTCCTACTCGGCACGTTCCTCCTTGCCGTGCCGCCTTTCATATTCCTGAAATATAAAAATTCGCGATGGCTGAAAACTGCAGGGAGAACGGGGTGATCATGATGACATCTGTAAAATCCGGTAAACAAGAGAAGGGTGGATCTTCAAACCGCCATTTCTGGCTTGATATAGGTCTTGTCGTATTCCTTGTCGTGATATTTCTTATACCATTTGCCTTGATCATCGCCGTTTCAGGACCTGAACCATACCATATTGTGGCAGGTAACCCGGTTAAGAATGCAGCACAGGCTGTAGGAATCACGATAAATAGTGAGAATGATACGCAGTGGAATGTGCCAGGAGCAATGGGGGGAAAGAGGTTTGTGTTATCTGACAGCCAGGGGAACATTGTTACTATAGAAACGCAGGCTTTCGACAGTGCTGAGTCACGAGATGCCATGATAAACACGTATAATTCGAACAAAATTGGCAAAGGAAAACCGGTCGGGGACCTTATCATCGTCGGCCAGCACCTGATTTACATAACACCTGCAAACAATCCGTTAATAAAAGAGATCTCACAGGAACTGAAAAAGTATAGGAGTATTTGAATTTTATACATGGGCAGGAATGAAATCTTCCTGCCAAATAGATTAATCATGAAATATACCGCTCTTGGACTACTAATCCTGGTCCCTGTAACAATTTTAATTACAGGTTGTATGACAGCAAATCCTGCTCAGGGCTTTTCCCAGTCATCGAATGGAGAGCAGGTGATAATAGTTGATGCCCTCCTCCCACTCACAGGCTCCTATTCGTCGTTTGGAGAGATGGCAAAGGCTTCACTAATTACTGCCAATGATGATATAAACAGATATTACCAGGTTATCGGTTCTTCCCGTCGTGTAAACGTTATTATCCATGACACCGGGTCGAACCCTGCGACCGCACTTACGCTCGTCAAACAGGTTCATGAAAACGGCCGAAGGATTATACTTGGACACATGACCAGTGCCGAGATTGCAGTTGTGAAAAATTACACAGATATGAACGGGATGGTCGTCCTTGATGCCGGAAGTACATCACCTGCCCTTTCAATAACTGGCGATTCTATTTACCGGCTTATATCCGATGATTCGGCTCAGGGACAGGTCATGGGGATCTGGCTTCGTAAGAACAACATAAGTGCCATCGTCCCTGTATGGCGGGGTGACATATGGGGTGATGGCCTGCTTAATTCAACGAGTTCGGCATTCTCAAGGCAGAATGGAATAATTCTGAAAGGAGTCCGTTTTGATCCAAATGCAAAAGAATTTTCAGCACCTGTCGCTTCCCTGGACGTTCTTACGGGTGACGCAATTAATAAATATGGTGCTGAACGGATTGGGGTCTATCTTATCGGTTTCGATGAATCGACAGAGATCCTCAGTGAAGCATCAGGAAAAACGAACCTCTCCCGTGTCCATTGGTTCGGGTGTGATGGGAATACCGGCATCGCATCCCTGACCGGGTCTTCACCCACTACACTTTTCGCGACACAGATAAACATGACCGGTACGGTCTGGGGAATTGCAAATATTGATCACTTGAGTGGTCCAAAGGCCAGAATAAAAGAAAGACTTGGATCAGAGCCAGCCTCTGGACCAATAGCCCTTTATGACGCTCTCTGGGTAGTGATGGATGTTTTAAACGATGTCCCTCCTGATGTGAATCAAGCCGAAATAGAGACTGCACTCGTCCATCACCTTAACACGTATGATGGCGAAAGCGGGTCTCTTAAAACGAATTCGGCCGGAGACCGATCTCTTGCATCATATGACTTAATGGAAGTGACGGGTAGTTCTCTCGGTTCTAGCTGGAAGAAAACAGCACATGTAAATATATGGCCAGACGGAAGGGAAGAGATATCATAGCCGGACAGTTAAAAAAGAGATTCTGAATTTTTTTTCGTACTGCTATTGCGAGTTTCTCATCGGACGGCTCAGCTCCGATTATTACGAGAGATCTCCCTGCAATAGCGATCTCCTGGGAAGGTGTCTGGATGATGAATGCATCAATGGTACCGTTTTCAAGACTGTTAGTGAGGGTGGTTATGTTATCATATAATGATAGATTTGAAAACCAGGGGATGACTTGGATAACATTGCAAACTTGTTATTCAGTTTACATTGTAGATGAACAGTTAGAAATCAATAAGAATGTCCAACAGTCAGTTTGAGAGAGAAAGACGGCGCGTTCCTGCCAATGCGTTCAATGATCTAAAAATACTTTAAATTTTTCAAAGGTGTTATGAAAACGGTCAGAGAAATAATAAAGTGCGAGTTATATATCCTTTAAAGGTTTAGAATAGATTATAACTTTTTCAAAACACTATAATACGAATTTTAAAGGAGAACAGGGGCCCTTTCATGGCAGATAAGGTCAGCATTACAGATACCACACTGCGGGATGCACACCAGTCACTCTTTGCGACAAGACTGAAGACCGCAGACATGCTTCCGCTTGCAGAACTGATGGATTCAGTTGGATTTTTCTCACTTGAAGCATGGGGGGGTGCTACATTTGACAGTTGCATCAGGTTCCTGAATGAAGATCCATGGAATAGGTTAAAAAGTCTTAGTGAGGTCCTCGTAAAAACACCGGTCCAGATGCTTCTTCGGGGTCAGAACCTGGTCGGTTACAGGCACTATTCTGATGACGTTGTAAACAAATTTGTTGAGAGAGCAGCGGTGAACGGAGTCGGAATTTTCCGCGTCTTTGATGCACTCAATGATATCAGAAATATGACCGAGTCGATGAAAGCGGTTAAAAAAACCGGCTCTCACCTTCAGGGCGCAATATCTTATACTACAAGCCCGGTTCACTCTACAGAACTATTTGTTGAGTTCGCAAAAGAATTATACTCGTTTGACTGTGACTCAATCTGCATTAAGGATATGGCAGGACTCATTATGCCTGCAGCAGCACGAGAACTTATTAGCAGAATAAAGGAGGAGATACCGGTAAAGGTCTGCCTTCACAGTCATTGTACTAGTGGGATAGCTCCAATGAGTTATGAAGCTGCAATAGACGCGGGTGTGGATATCCTGGACACTGCGATGTCACCTTTTTCAATGGGTACATCTCAGCCTCCTACCGAGAGTATTGTTGCAAGTCTCGTAGGGACACCCAGAGATACAGGAATTAGTCTCACAAAATTGAGGGAAGTGAGGAATGCAACCCTTGATATCAGGAATAAGTATGCAGGCCTTATTGATCCGATTTCTGAGCGTGTAGACAGTGATGTAATGATCTACCAGCTCCCGGGCGGAATGATCTCAAACCTGGTCTCGCAACTAAAAGAACAGGATGCACTTAACCGGATGAACGATGTTTTCCTTGAGATCCCACATGTAAGGGAAGATCTGGGATATCCACCTCTCGTAACACCAAGTTCGCAGATAGTTGGGACTCAGGCAGTACTCAATGTACTCCTTGGTGGAGAAAGATATCAGAACGTAACTAAAGAAGTCAAAGATTATGTCAGGGGACTATATGGACGATCTCCTGCACCTATATCCCAGGCAATCATTAACCGGATAATTGGAAGTGAACCTTTATTAGAAGGAAGACCCGCGGATGAGCTCGAGCCGGTTTATGAAACCATGAAACAGGAAGCAATGCTTGCTGGCCTTGTAAAAAAAGAGGAAGACGTCCTGACCTACATCCTTTACCCTGCGATTGCCCCTTCATTCTTAAAGGGAGAACGCAAGCCCGAAGAAATTCCTTCAAGGACCAGTCCATCTGACTATAAAATTTCTGACATCCCGAGTATGATGGAAGTTGAAGTAGATGGAGAGATCTTCAGTGTCAGGATAATATCTGTTGAAGGAAGCAGTGTTTCGAGCCGGGATGGTTCAGAGCAGAAAGCCCCGAGGGGTGACATTGCAGGAGCTATAAAGAGTAGTATCCAGGGAATGGTCCTCGAAGTCCCAGTGAGCCGGGGCATGGATGTGAAGAAAGGAGATCTTCTCCTTGTCCTTGAAGCAATGAAGATGGAGAACCCGGTTATTGCTCCAGCTGACGGCAAGGTTGTTGAGATATTTGTAGATGTAGGTGACGTCGTTCAGAGTGGCGACATACTCATGGCTGTTCTATGAAGTACTTTGACAAACTCCTTATTGCAAACCGTGGTGAAATAGCAATTCGCGTTATGCGTGCATGTCGAGAACTAAGAATTGAGACTGTCGCAATCTACTCAACCCTTGACAAGAACGCTCTCCATGTCCAGTACGCAGATGAGGCTTTTCATGTCGGAGAAGCACCTCCTTCGAAAAGTTATCTGAATAAAGAGCGTATTGTCGACATTGCTAAAAAAAGTGGCTGCGAAGCGATTCACCCAGGGTATGGATTTCTCGCTGAAAACGCCAAGTTTGCAAAACTTTGTACTGACGAAGGAATAATTTTTGTAGGCCCGTCCTGGAAAACTATTGAAGCCATGGGTTCAAAGATCGGTTCAAAAAAGATGATGAAGGAGGCAGGCGTCCCGGTCATGCCTGGCACTGAGGGGGCAATACAAAACGAGTACGAGGCAGAAAAGGTTGCAGATTCCGTCGGCTACCCTGTTATTATAAAGGCAAGCGCAGGGGGTGGCGGAATAGGAATGCAGATAGTAAGAGATAAAAGCGAACTTTTTAATGCCATCAATGCAGGAATGCGAATTGCTGAATCTGCTTTTGGAGACTCTACTGTCTTTGTTGAAAAGTACTTTGATAAACCAAGGCATATAGAGTTCCAGATCCTTGCTGATGAGCATGGTTCTACGGTGCATCTCTATGACCGTGAATGTTCAATCCAGCGCAGACATCAAAAACTGGTCGAAGAGGCCCCCTGTCCGATAATGACTGATGAACTTCGGGAGAGGATGTCGGGTTCAGCAATTGCAGCAGCGAGGGCAGCTGACTATACTAATGCAGGTACTGTTGAATTTCTGTACAATAATGGTGAATATTATTTCATGGAGATGAATACCCGCCTGCAGGTTGAGCATACGATTACTGAATTTATAACAGGCATCGATATTGTTAAGAACCAGCTTGCGATTGCGGCAGGCGAACCACTCCAGTTCTCTCAGTCAGATATCAATATAAGGGGACATGCAATTGAATGCAGAATTAATGCAGAAGACCCGCTAAACAATTTTTCCGCAGACCCAGGAAAGATTTTGAAGTACCGTTCACCCGGAGGACCCGGCATCCGTCTTGATTCCGGAATCCACATGGGTTACACGATTCCTGCCGTGTATGATTCCATGATTGCAAAACTCTGTGCCTGGGGATACAACCGTCCTGAAGCAATTGACCGGATGCGTCGTGCTATATCAGAATACGTTATACTTGGCGTAAAAACTACATTGCCACTCCACGCCGCGATAATGCATAATCAGCACTTTATTGAAGGCGATACCCACACACATTTCCTGCAGGAAGAACATTTCTCAAAGACGGCGCAGCGATATATGAGAGAGGAAGAAGCCCGAATACAGACGCTTGGATTGTCATTGAGGCATGGAAAAGAAGTAGCCGCAATTACTGCTGCAGTTAATACATATATCGCAGGGAGAGGAAGTAGAAAAGATTAATTTTTTCACTTTTTTTTCACTGGTGCATGAAGAATTTTTAAAAAGATTTATCCGAAATTAAAACCTCTTAATATTGCTGCGGTGGCCTAGCTGGTTAGGGCGCCAGACTCATAAGAGATTGTTCTGGGATATCTGGAGGTCGCGGGTTCGGATCCCGCTCGCAGCATATTTTTTATTCGCTATTACCAGATTAAAAGAAAAAACGAATTTATTGCAGCAAATGAAGAACTGAAGAAAAATGAAGAACTTTTTTTTACAGTTTTTCAGGAACTCCCTGATCCCCTGCTTATAACCGACCCCTCTGGGACAATTATCGATATTAACCGGGTTCAAGATTTGAAACACGCATTAAAACCCCTGAAGACTCGTTCATCTATGTAATAATATCAGTGAGTGAGATAGAGTTACATGGATCTCCTGCTTTTCTTTATCTGATTCATGATATCGATGAACTGAAACGTACTGAGAACGCAGTTAAAGAAGCGAACGAACAGTTAAACCTGCTTAACAGCATAACCCGGCACGACATTAAAAATAAAGTTATGGTGATATCAGGTTATTCGGAAGTACTAAGGAAGACTACAACTGATCCATCAGCTCTCGACAAGGTTGCTAAAATTTTAAAAGCAGGAAAGGAGATACAACATCTTATTGAATTTACGAAGGAATACCAGGACCTTGGTGCCGGTCAGCCGGTCTGGCTGTCACTCGATGAAATCATTGAAGAAATAAACACTGATGATCTCCTTTCAGGAATAAGTCTCTCTCTCTCAAAAGAAAATATCCTTATCAGGGCAGACCCCATTGTTTGAAAAAGTCATCTACAACCTTATCGACAACTCTAAACGTCATGGAGAGACTGTAACTGACATCTCAATAACATATGAGGTCCGAAGTAAGGCACTTTTTATAATTTATCGCGACAATGGGAGAGGTATTTCCAGGGATGAGAAAGATAAGATCTTTCAGAAGGGGTACAGAAGAAATACAGGTCTGGTTCTGTTTTTAATAAGGGAAATTTTACGGATAACCAATATTACAATTTCTGAAAACGGTGAGCCCGGGGCCGGAGCAAGGTTTGAGATCCAGGTACCGGAACATGCCTGGAAATATAGCAATAATGGAAATCCGGGTTGAATTCCTTATTATAGTACATTGTGAGACTGTCGAATTAAGTTTAATTTCATCTCAAATGTAAGATTTTTAGTCAGTGATATAAAAAAATGTTTTTTTAATTATGCAAAACTGAATGCACAAGGGACTGACTGAACAAAGTTTATATTATTATTAGCATTATCCAAAGCGTTTTTCAGAGTTTCCTGGATATTTCTGTTTGGACTTCCAGCAAGTGTCAATCCGTTTACAGCCAAAGCCGAATCTGCTTCTGCCATAATTGAAGTGATAGACGCGAATCCAAGGGAATTTGCACTCTTTGTTCCTGGTGCATAGATAATTGCGTTTTTATCGACTTTGCCATTGAAAACATTCAGCTCCATGGTAGTGAGCTGAGCAGAGAGCATATATGCCATATTTGATGCCTGTGCTTTTAGTATCCAGTTTCTCATCGAGGTATAGTCAGATGGATCAAAATCATTCCCATTGGCATTTTTCAGGTTCAATGCCTTTAACATGGCAAGATCATCAGAGCCAACAAGTTTTGCTCCGTTCGGGTTTGACCAGAATCCAAGGGTTAATCCGCCACCAGGCCCAATACAAAGGTTTCCGAATTCTACTTTTTTCTGTTCACCGCATGTTGCAAGGTTCACGTCAACACTTTTTGAGGTTGTACTCATCCAAGATGTCTGGTTTGGATCATATTCCTTAACAGTGTACTTTCCGAATCCTGTCTCCTTATCTACTGGAGTAAATGCATCGTTACCATTGATGCTAACCTTCCAGCCATCAATGTTCTTCCCATCATCATTGATTCCGTTAGCGTTGGCATCATAAAATTTTACTATCGAAATATGGGCTGTTGAACATGTCGGTTTTGGAGTGAAGTATCCACAGAAATCAAAGTGGCTGATTTTAGCCCATTTTCCGGGTCCGTTTTGAGGTGCATAGAGTTTTGCATCACCAGCACTATTTGCATTTGACCCACTGTAATCGTAGATAAGTAGGTCTACATTTCCTGCTTTAACTGTAACCTTGCCAGTATATGTTCCTTCAGTAGTTGCCCAGTCAAATGCCCAGGGACCATTATCACCATTATCTAACGAATACATATCAGTATAAGTAATAGTGCCTACCAGAACTCCATTATTATCCACAATCTTGGACATTCCAGGACCAATTGTCTGTTTTCCTGATCCATCTATCCAATCATCGACTCTGAACCCAACAGGATAGCTGCCTTGTGGAATCTGGATTACCGGACAGCTAAATGCTTCATTATTTGGTTGATTAATAACAGAGGGTATGATTCCATTTGCCGTAGCCTGCATAGGAACCGGGTAATCAGCAGTTACAGGCAGCGATACAAAAATAAAAATGACAAGAATTCCAATAGCGTATAATGTTTTCATAGAATATCTTCCTCGTTTCTGCGATGGTATTGAACCAAACCGCAAAGGTCAGTATATAAAACTTATTTAATTAAATACGCTCTTTTACTTAACTATTTGCGTTACGTTAATAGATAACTTCAATGGATTGCACTATTGATATATATTAAATTCTTTGAAATGTGCCATTCTTCAAATTAGTTGATGATGGCAGCTAATGTTTTAATGTTCTTCACCTATTCCGGAAAAATGACAGTGTGGCACTCCTTCCAAGATGCCGGGAGCAAATTAAAGATAGCAGGGGGATGATCTTCGTAGACCAAAATAGCATATTAACATAACTTTTTATAGAATCTTACTGACATTGATAGTACTGTTCACAATTGTGAATTTTGATGTTTTATGCATTGTAACAATTAAATATGTACACCTGACCTTTCTATGAGACAAATATTAAGGGACAGATAATATTGCAAAGAAAAGCAGGTCAGGTTTTTTAGGTGAAAAATGTCTATTATTGATAAAAAAGAAGTTCTCCAGGAGATTATCAGAGACTGCAGGTCTATGCTCGTCTCTTATTCGGGCGGTGTAGATAGCACTCTTCTTGCAGTAATCGCTCATGATGTGCTCGGAGAGAAGAGTTATTCTGTCTTTCTTGATAGTCCTCTCGTTCCAAGGGCTACAGTCAAAGACGCGAAAAAGACTGCTCTAGACCTAGGGATAAACCTTGAGGTTATCAATGTTTCGCACATGGAGCATGAAAGCCTCAGGAAAAATCCACCTGAACGCTGTTATATCTGCAAAAAAATATCAGCAGATTACCTAAGGCAGACCGCATTAAAATATAGCCTGAACTGCATTGCCGACGGAATAAATATTTCGGATATGAGTGAACACCGGCCAGGTCTTGCGGCTGCAACCGAAGAAGGAATAATTCATCCCTTTATTATGGCAGGAATTACCAAGCAAGAGATTCGGGAAATTGCTAAAGAATGTGGACTTATTGTATGGCAGAAACCATCAGCGGCATGTCTTGCATCACGTTTACCTTACTGGGATGAGATTACCCTTTATAAACTGAAAATAATTGAATTGGCTGAGGCTTTTCTTTCGGAAAATGGAATCATACAGTCCAGGGTCCGGCTCCACGGGAGTATAGCTAGGATAGAGGCTATTCCTGAAGACTTTGAAAAGCTCCTGTCCATCCGCAGAGATATAATTCACTATTTTAAAGATATGGGGATCTCCTATATTGCGCTCGACCTTGCCGGTTACAGGAGTGGCAGCATGGATGAAGTCCTATGAACATTAGATATGCAATACTGATGAGTCCCTCCTAAATATGAATGAAGAGAGATTTCATCTTTCCCAATCTTTCATTAAACAATAGTTTTATCAACTGGCAAATAGTGTATTGTCTATGTCACCGCGACACGAACCCAAATCAGACCCACGTGATCCCCTGTCCCACTTAGGATCACAACCTAGCCAGGACAAAGAGCGTCACGATGAAGAGGACCAGCATCATCCAATGGATCACCCGCATCCGCATCCAGATCATCATCCACAGGCAAAACCAGTCCTTCCTCCAAGGCATGATGCACATTCCCATCTCCATGGCGATGAGCTTCCGGCCCACACTAACCCTCCAAGTCCTATCAAGCCTTCAAAGAAGATAACTAAAAAGGGGACAAAATAGATAAATCTTAATTTATTTGTGTTTTCATATTTGTTTTTTACCTTGTTTTCCACTTAGGTACGGCGGCCCCATGTCCTGTTGTTTTTGGAGTATGTGAAACCCCTTCAGTTTTTACTCCAGCACCTTTGAGATTGTCAGGTGTGACATTCTTTGAATTAACATATCCGGCCTTTGCAGGAACTTCTCCGCCTTTACCCGCTTTTTGGGCTGCTTTTCCTTTTGGACTTTTAGTCATTATTTTTTCAACTCCATTTTCTGATATAATTGTTTTTATATTTTGTAATGTATAATTTTTTTTTTATAATATATCAGAGATAATTATAATATAGCCTGAAAGTATATACGACTTTCCAGTTGTTGAAAATTTTTTTAAACAGGAATGGTAAAGAAAAAAGTTGCTCCGTGTCCATACTCTGATTCAATCCATATTCTACCCCCCATCTGCTCGACCAACTTTCGTACTATGGTAAGACCAACACCAGTGCTCTCTATGTCATCTCTTTTATGCAGGGTTTGAAAGATTTGAAACACTCGCTCATGATATTTTTTATCTATTCCTGGACCATTATCCCGTACTCCAAATGTATAAAACCCATTTTGTGAATCGAGAAGAATATCTATCACTCCATCAGGCCTGTTAGTATATTTTATTGCATTTGAAATGAGATTTTCAAATATCTGGGTGACCCGGATTTTATCGCCAATTATAACAGGCATATTATCAGGGATATTAATTGAAAATTGATCAGGGATCGTAAGATTATCAATAACATCTTCAATAAGGATTCTGACTGGAAACTGCACCCGGACTTCAGGAGTCCTCTCAATTTTTGAATATGTAAGGATGCCTTCAATAAGATTCTGCATCCGACTCACTCTCGTAACTATCATATTTAAATTATTGACCCCTTTTTCATCAAACTGACTGGCATAATCTTCCTTCAACCAGTGAGCGAGAGATGCTATCCCCCGAAGTGGCGCTTTGAGATCATGTGATACGATGTACGCGAAATCATTCAGTTGTTCCCTGGCCTTTTTTCGTTCCTCTTCCATACCAATAGCTAAAGTTATAACACTGAGAAGCTTCTTATCAGATTCAGTCCGGTTATGCTTTGTTTTATATAGAACACATAGCGATCCATAAAAAATGCCTCTTATTCTGATATCTTTTTTAATGAGTGAAATAAGTCCGTAAGGCGCCAGTTTTGCTTCAATTTCTGCAGATTGGAAATTATTTACGTCCGGGATATTCACAGTCAGGTTATTTTCATTTGTAATGATATCAAAGCAGATTTGGCCAAGTGGGTGATTACACAGGTCAGAGTCCGGAGTGGTCTGCCAGGCTCCGGATGTACAAAGCACACCTTTATCAATCCGGGTATACAATGCACAATCTCCATGCAGTAATGTTCCTGCGAGGGCAATTAAAGCAGTAATATTCTCAAGTGTGTCAGGGCCGAAACTAAGCAGACAATCATTGATCTGCCTGATGTTTTCTAACTGGCTTTTTATCTCGGTGATGTCCCAGCTAGTGCCTATCATACGTAAAGGGAGGCCTTGTGAATCCCGCTGAACAAGGGCAAGGGCACGGATGGTGTGGATACTCTTATCCGGCCAGAGAATCCGAAATTCGTGATTAAATTCCTTTTCGCCGCGTATCGCCATCATGACTTCATCATCACTCTTCTTTCGATCTTCCGGGTGGACCATCGCCTGCCATGTATCATATGCACAACCGAATTGTTCCCTCGATATACCATATAGAGAAAACATCTGATCGTCCCAGGTAAATTTGTTATTTATGAGATCAAGGTCCCAGATCCCTACACCGCCTGCCCGTGTGGCCAGGGAAAGGCGTTCAGAGAGTTGGACCAGTGCCTCTTCCGCCTGCTTTCGTTCGGTAACATCTCTGCTGACTCCGATAATTACTTCCAGGTTATTCCACTTTCCGCGAGTTACTTTAGTCTCAACCTCGATACGTGTACCGTCCTTAGCTAGTAATGGCACCGGACAGGAATCGATGGTTCCGGCTATCATTCCCTCTACATTTTGCAGGGCTTCATCCCGCCGTTCAGGTACATGCAACATCAGTACATCCAGACCCGTAAGTTCCACTGGTGAATACAGGAGACGTTTCTCTACGGAATCATTTACTGCAAGGATGTGTCCCTTCATGTCAAGTACAAATAACATCTCGTCTATAGAATTGAACAGGGTCTCAAGATTTTTTGCTGCTTCCTTAACTTTCTCTTCGGCAGTCATTCTTTCTATTGTACTGCCAAGTTCCCTGCTGATGGAGATAAGTATCTGTTTTTCTTCATCTGATATGACATACCGTCTCAAACTTGCGATATTCAGCGCCCCTATAACCACACCTTTTGAGAGTAAGGGAATACTTACCATCGACTGGAACCCATACTTCTTAGAGTATTCAGGAGAGACAGTTGCATAGTTTTCTGTGATTAGTGGTTCGTTTTGAATAAACAACGTGTCATAGGGTTTTCTATCAATGGGTACACTCCGGATTTCAGTCAGGAATTCGAGGGGAAGATTTTTGGAGTGAATGATGTTTGCTGTTTTCGTTGAAATGTCAATGAGATAGATCCCCCCTACATCGAAGTCTAAAAGGCGCAGTGATTCATCAAGGATAATCGTAAGGAGCTCTGAAAGGTCATCTGCCTTGTTTCCAGCTGATATGATCTCATTGAGAATTGAGAGATTTACTAAATTATGCTGCAGTGCCTCTTCTGCCTTTTTCCTATCTGTGACATCCCTGCTCACACCCATGAGCACTTCCTGATTGTTCCACATCCCCCTCGTAACCTTTGTTTCGACCTCGATGCGTGTACCTTCCTTAGTTAGTACTGGCACCGGACAGGAATCGATTGTCCCGGCTATCATATCCTGAACAATTTTTAGTGCCTCGTCCCTCCTTTCCGGTACATGTAACAGTAGGACATTCGTTCCGATAAGTTCCTTTTCTCCATATAAAAGACGTTTCTCTACAGTTTTATTGACTGCAAGAACGTACCCCTGCATGTCAAGTACAAATACCATCTCGTCAATAGAGTCAAAGAGTGTCTGAAGGTTTACAGAAACGTTTATGGCCTCCTCTTCTGCTATCATCCGCATAATACTCGTACCCAGCTCGCGGCCGATTATTACAAGTACCTGTTTTTCATCCTCTGATATAGTATAACGCTTTAAACTTGCTACATTGAGGGCTCCGATCACCTTATTTTTTGAGACAAGAGGTATACTGGCGAGTGATCTGAAATGAAATTTTTGCGCCATTTCAGGTTGTAATTCTTCATAATGTTCGGTGATTATCGGTTGGTTTTTTATAAAGAGTGTATCAAAGGGTGGAGTGTCAATGGGTACAGACCGGATTTCAGCCAGGAATTCGAGAGGAAGATTCTTGGAGTGAATGACATTTGCTGATTTTGTGAAAATGTCAACGAGGTAGATCCCCCCACTCTCAAAGTCAAGTAATTCCAGCGCCTTGTCAAGCGAGTCCTTAAAAAGCTGAGGAAGGGTTTCAGCCTCATTAGCTGTGAAAATGACCTCATTGAGGATAGAAGCTCTCTTTGCATATTCTTTTAACGATTCTCTTATTGTTTTGCCTTGTTCAATCGATTTCTGCAACTGCAGGTTCGCCGAGAAAAGTTCTGAAGTCCGCTCTGTAACAAGAAATTCAAGATTTTCATTAGCAATCTCCAGGGAATCCTCTGCCTTTTTTCGGTAAGCCGCCTGCTTAATTTTATGTGAAAGTTCAGCAAACAGTGCGTCCTGTTCACCACCTTTCTGGAGATAAAAATTCACTCCACTATTGATTGCCTGGATGACTACCTCTTCCCTGCCCCTGCCTGTAAACAGGATGAATGGAATCTGTCCTAATCGTTTCCGCACCTCAATTAAAAACTGAATACCGTTCATTCCCGGCATCTGGTAATCAGAGATGATGGCATCGAATTTTTCACTGGCAAGAAGTGTTAATGCCGCAGATGCCGAATCAATGGTTACAACTGAAAAATCACCGGTCTCCTCAAGGAAGAGCTTTCCTATCTCAAGAAGATCAGTTTCATCATCAACATAAAGAACCCGGAGTGTATCTGTCAATTACTCTCCATTATCATTTACTATCCGATAATGCCCCTTTGGTACCGTTATTTCGAACCGTGCACCCTTCCCTGGAACACCTGTCTCCTGTATAGTCATGCCTGTAATTGCAAGAATTTCCTTAATTAGAAACAGGCCCAGGCCGGTATTCTTACCAAATCCCTTCTCGAAAATCATCTTTTTCGTATCAGCTGGGACACCTACTCCATTATCAGTCCAGACAATCCGGATGTTATCCTGTTCAGCGATAACAGATATATTAACGTCTGTAGCAGTTACTCCATGACGAATTGTGTTATCAACAAGGTTATATAAAACCTTTTCAAAAAGAGGATCTGCAAATATCAGGAGATTTCCGGTTTCATCAGTAATATGAATAGCAGGGTTACTGGCTAAAATAACGATATTTGATATGTTAAGCCATTTTGGCGAGGTTAAACCCAGGTTCTGATAGTCCTTTGAAAAAGCTATCTGGCGTTCTATAGCCTTTGCAGAATCAGATATTTTATCGAGAAATGGTTCAATATCCTTAATATCTTTCGCTTTTCGTGCAAACCGCATGAAGCCCTGGATAGTAACTACTTTATTCATTATATCATGCCGTGTAATGCTTGAGAGTAAATTGAGTTTTTTATTTGCCTGAAGTAAAGCCAATTCAGCCCGCTTTCGATCAGAAATATCCGCAAGAAGCATGAGAATCGCCTGTTGGTTTTGAAATTGCAGGAGAGCACATTTTAAGATTACTGTCAAATTTTCCATTTTTTTTGTCAGAAGTATGATTTCCGTGGATTCTCCGCTTCCTGAAAGGAAACACTCTTTATTTACTGCCTCAATCCGTACATCGTGATCCGGTATTACGTACCGCATGATATCTGTCCCGACCATCTCTTCAGATGAGTATCCCAGGGCAGCCGTTGCTGCCGGATTTACATACTGGACTTGTTGGTCCTGGTCAAAAACCATCACCAGGTTTGGCATATTTTCGACAAGACCTCTGTTGAACTCTTCACTTCGCTTCAAAGCATCTTCAGCACGAATCCGGATAATGGACAGATAGGTTATAACGCCTGCAACAAGGATAAAAATTAAAACCCTGATAAAGGCTCCTTCCAGTACTACAGGGTCTTTTGAGAAGAGAACCATAAGAATAAAATATCCGAATGCAAGCAGAACGGAAAAGAAAAAACCCTTCCTTAAATAATATACACATGACAAAATTATCGGGAAATAGAACAGGTTCTGGAATATTGTCTGCCATCCGGAGATAAGGGAAATGATACTTATAATAAAAATAGCTATCGTAAGAATAATAATTAGAACAAGAGGGAACCATTTCTCATGCCAGATTCGTGATTTGTAATATTTAGTCAAGGATTCCTACCTTTTTTTCCTTGTCATTATTAATCCGATAGTCCCTTTGTGGTACAACTATTTCAAACCGTGCACCCATACCAGGAACACCCGTCTCTTCTATAGTGATACCTGTAATATCGAGGATTTCTCGTGCAAGAGCCCGTCAAAAACCTCTGTTTTTCCCAAATTCCCGTTAAAGGATATTTTCCTTCTCTTCAAATGGTATATCAACTCCATCGTCCTCGCAGACAAACACAATCAAAGGTTATTTCACTCACTCTCAATAAAACATAGGAATTGCTGAAGAGTGTGTAAACATTAATGAAAAAAAATAATACACCCAATGAAGAAAATTTCATTGAAAATAACGTTATAATCAGTGTAAATAACCTTTTAAAAAAATTTGGCGACTGTACTGCAGTAGACAATCTCACTTTCGATATCAACAAAGGAGAGGTATTCGGACTTTTAGGGCCAAATGGTGCTGGAAAGACTAGTTTTCTAAGAATGGTACAGTGCATATCTCCAAGGACTGGCGGAGATCTTACTGTTTTCGGCCTCGACCCTGATAAATCACACATTTCTATCAAGCGCTTACTTGGAATAGTCCCGCAGGAAAATAACCTTGACCCTGAACTGAGCGTTTACGAAAACCTTATCCAGTATGCACGTTTTTTTGGCATAAAAGGAAGGATAGCTGAAGAGAAAGCTGAATCACTCCTTAAAATGATAGAACTTACGGATAAACGTAACTCTTCAATAGATGCGATTTCAGGGGGTATGAAACGGAGGCTTGTTCTTGCAAGGGCTCTCGTAAACGACCCCTCTCTCCTGATACTTGATGAACCTACCACCGGGCTTGACCCGCAGGCACGTCATTTTATCTGGGATCACGTTCGGAAATTCCGTGACGAAGGGAATACAGTCCTTCTTACGACACATTACCTGGAAGAGGCTGAACGTCTGTGTGACCGGCTTTTAATCATTGATAATGGTCACATTCTTGCACAAGGTAAACCACGTGATGTAATAGAGAATTATGCGGGCGAATATGTTGTAATACTTGATAACAGTGAGAGAGAGCATGAAATTCTCAAGGCAAACTCCCTGCCATTTACACCGATGGGTAGTGAACTATATCACTTCACGCGAAACCCACAACCGGTCATGAAAATATTCATGAACGAAGGAGTCACAGACATCATATCAAGAAAGGCAACCCTTGAAGATGTATTTTTAGTAATAACTGGAAGGAGCCTTCGCGACTGATGATTACGTTTTCAGAAATATCAGGATCATTATTAAGGACAAAAGACGTCTGGGAGCGAAATTTTCGCGTCTTTATGAAGACCTGGAAAGTCAACTTTCTCCCGCCTTTTATTGAACCGATACTTTATCTTCTTGCTCTGGGATTTGGGGTAGGTTCTTTTATCAATGCTATAGAGGGTGTGTCATATGCACGTTTCATTGCTCCGGGTCTAGTAGCAATATCAGTTATGAACGCTTCTTTTTTCGAATGCACTTATGCTTCTTTTGTCAGGATGTACTACCAAAAGGTCTTTGATGCTATAATTGCAACCCCGGTCGGAATCGATGAGGTAATTTTAGGTGAAATATTATGGGGAACAACAAAAGGAGTACTTTATGGCTGTGCTGTCTCCCTTGTCCTAATCATTGCAGGTTTATTGGAAGTTAATCTTATCTTCCTTCTTATTCCTGCAATATTGATTTCTGGTTTTCTTTTTGCCGCAATCGGGATGTGTTTCACTGCCATTTCACCTTCGATTGACACACTGAATTACCCGGCTTTCCTGTTTATCACACCAATGCTCCTATTTGCAGGGACCGTTTTTCCACTTTCAGTCCTCCCTCACGTTGCCCTTGGTGTTGCAATGATCATGCCTCTTACCCATTCGGTCGAAATGATGCGTTCTTTATCAGGAATTGCGCCAGGAGGTTTTTTTCTATTTTCAGTCCTGTTTGTTATTTTTTTCTCGTCTATCTCTGCAATATATGCAATAAAGCGGATGCACCGCCGGCTTATTGTGTGAGACAGTCACTATTAATATGTATAATCCCCAAGTCTCTTTTTGACAAATATAATGAAACTCCTGTTTTTTATGCTGGGTAAAGGCATCTATGCAGCAGATGTCAATTCGATACGTGAAGTAGTCAGAAAGGCACATACGACGCCATTACCAAATGCCTCCAGGTTTATTACGGGTATTATGCGGCTTCGAGATTTCACTGTAACATTGGTGGATACACGTTTCCTTCTTAAAGACCGGGGTTTATCCGATGAAAGGAATGTACGCGTACTTCTCATTGACCCAAATCTCACGAACAGGGAGACATATGGGATAATTGTTGACCGGATAATTGGCATTTATGACGTGACAGACAGTGATATAAAATGGGCACAGGAGCGTAAAGAAGCATTAATTGCAAATGAATATCTTAATGGGACAATTTTTCTCGAGCGCCTGGAGAGCCGTAAAGAGTTTCAGGGGTTTACAGATACACATATCCTATATCTGAATGTTACACGGATGGTCAATGATATCATCAACTGGGAAGAAGGTCAGACTGAGGTCAGGTTCATCAGGTTATTTTCTCCTTATGATATTCCAAGAGTGAAATGAATTTTTTAAAATTTTCTGTAATAATCGAAAAGGATGAAAATGGCTACTATGCTTCTGTCCCTGGAACATTGACACACCTCCTGACTCTCTTGTTGATCTTATAAAGGAAGGCAAAGTCAGGCCATGCAGAACAATTGACCTCGGTTGTGGTGCGGGTAACTATGC
Source organism: uncultured Methanomicrobiales archaeon (assembly GCA_903926075.1). Taxonomy (GTDB): domain Archaea; phylum Halobacteriota; class Methanomicrobia; order Methanomicrobiales; family Methanospirillaceae; genus CAIYHQ01. The sequence goes on along the minus strand of CAIYHQ010000070.1, from coordinate 40,565 downwards.
AATATATCTGGCAGGTCTCGGGTTTCGCGTAACTGGTGTTGACAGTTCACCTACCGCAATAAAAATAGCAGAAGAAAAGGCAAAAGAACGTGGAGTCATATGCAGGTTTATAGTGGCAGATCTACTCGGAGACCTTCATGAAATAATACCGTAAAACTAAGATAGGGACTACTCTCTACTTTTCATCAGAGTCTGGAATTCGGGAATTATTTTCCAGGTATTTTACTATCCTTGAGTTGAAAACAATTGAAGTAAAGGGCAAATATGGCCCACACTATGCAGTCTATGCCTTGTCTGAGCGAATGTGAGTATTGTAAAACCTACCTTGAGACTCATTGAACTCACTTTGCGAACCCTCACAGGTAGCACAACAATAAATTTTACAAAATTGCCTGGCTGAGTTCTCACTCTGCCGTTTGTTGATCAATATGATCACGCAGAATACCAGCATATATCCATTTTCTTCCCTGTAGAAGTCGTGAAACTGAAACTTCAACGGAAAATATTGTTCCATCTTTTTGTTTACAAATAATTTCAATTGGTTGAATACGATGTTTACATGTTGCAAGTTGTAAAAAACATACAGGCGTTTTCTACTATAATCTGTCTTATGAACGTAGGCCCGAAAGATGAAATAAAGAAAGGTGGAACCAGTCCGAGAATGGTAGCCAGACTAAAGAGAGCCACAAATCCACAAATCACTCCATATATGGAGATTCATTTTCTGATATTGCCTATATCCCTTCCAGGAACCAGATAAAAAAAACTTAAAACAGCTCCTATGAGAATAACTATCGAACTAATACATGCACAGGTTCTATGGATGGTAATCGACAGGTTCGGACCACCAGAAAGATGCTTTATCCAACCTGAAATTGTCGAACCTAGGCCAAACAGGAATATACCTGAACCTATCAACAGTTGATTAATCGTTCCACTTTTAATATATACTCTAAGAGCAATTGTAGCGATGAAAACAGGAATAGTTCCTAGAAATAATGGTATCAAAGTTAGAGCAAAAATTTTAGGGACATTTACAGTTGAAAACCCTTGTTTTTGTGTATCTTGTTGATTTCTCATCTCCAAAATTTCTCAGCCTTTGGTAAAAATAAAAAAACCGTGTATCCGATAATAAGACTCATAAAACCATCCAGCCCGGCTCCAATAATGCCAAGGATAATAGCTTCATAGACGAACATTCGCCTTATCTCTGCTCTTTCTGTCCCAATACTCCGAAGAATGCCGATCTCCTGAATCCTGTCATTTATGGACATCATCGGCTCCTATCTTTATATTTGTCTGGGTCCAGTGTAATGGGATGAATCGGTTGATCCCTACAAACTACATTATCTGCCTGACCTGATTCTCTGAAACCGTTGATTTCAACGTAGTGTTTTTACCATTTCCACTTATCTTTGAGACATCTGTTGTAACAACGAGAACATTTGCACTTGATGAGAGCTGGCCTTTTACCATTAGTGCAAGATTTGTTCCAAGCATTCCTATAGCAACAACATCTCCGGATTCTAGCTTGTAAACGTTTGTGACATTGATGAGCTCCATTATAGGAGTTTTCTCCCTTACCCATCACCTAATTCTTCTTTATCTTTGATGATATCCATCTGCGTTTTTTATAGAGTACAATTACAATAATAATGACTAATACACCGGCTATAATTGGAACAAATCCCGCTATTCCATTATTTCCTCGCGAAGTCCCAGTTGACTGAAGTTTTCCTGAACTTGAACTCAAAAGTGATCGAAGATTAAGGTCTATTACTTTTGAAAAGGAATTACCATCGTTATCCTTCCATTGAGCGAGAAGTGGAACGTCCGAGAGGTCCGCCGACGAGAATGTTATTTCAAAACTTGAAAAGTCACCTGATGAGAGAGAACCAATTGACTCCTCTCTTGACGGGTCAACTGCAAGAGCCGGGGCCTTAACTGTAACGATAACTCCTTTTGCATCATTAATTCCTGAATTGCTGATATCTCCGTTCAATTTGTAGTAATCACCCATAGATGTGAGAGCAAGATTGTTCACAACAGGTATCACTCCAAGTTTATCAGCGCCAATTAAGAGACTCACTGGAAAATCTATTGAATGTTTGTTGTCAATTCCATTGTTGTATGTTATATGAAATGTCAGGTTATTTCCGCTATTTGGAGTGACCGAAAAAGGGACATCAACAGAGTCCATTGAGTCCAGTTTTGAAGCAAAAAATTGTTGTGGATTCACATCTATTCCTTCACCTGATGGAATGATAAGGAGATTATCAACCTGGTAGCCTCTTGGGTTGACAACAGATAGGCTAAGTGTGTCCTTTTTTGAAACTGCAAAATTATCAGGTTTTTGGGAAATACCTACCTTAATATCTGATGAATCCACCCGTACATTGAAAGGGTAGTAGAGAGTGCCTGAATCCTTAATATCTGTGGAAAATATAGGGAAGTAAACGCCATCATTTCCTCCGGCTTTTATTTGAAAGACAAAGGAGATCTTACTCCCGGGATTGAGATAGATCATGCTATCATAAGAATCAGTATTGATTAACTGGATATCATTACTGGAAATTGTTGCATGTGACATAGCTACAGACTGTTTGCCGGTATTTTCAACATTCACGGTAACAATCCCGGTTTCATATGGATACAGTGTTCCAGGGTTTACGTCAACTGAAGTGACGTGAACCTGAGATGCAATATCCAGGGAACTTAATGCAGTAACCGGTAATACAGTTACAATTGATAGGACAATTAATAGAAGTAATAGTATTTTTTGCATGATTTATCAGTTCTTTTTTTAAATATTCTGGTTATTCTCAAATTCCTTATCGGTTTATATTATTTATAAATATTGATATGAAAAATGTTTATAAAAGTTTCTGGTGGGCGAGTCATATGAGATCAAATCATCTTCAGTCAATCGCCAGGAAAATGAGTTTTCTCAATATTACAACTCTCATTTTTGTTGGTTTAACAGTTTAATTATTTTTAACCGAGCCATACACAGTTCACAAATATAATATGATTTTTCAGATTAGAAAGTATGCTAGTTTAGGACATTTCCCAATTTTACTCCTCATTTGCTGATATTTTGATAACTCTTCCTACCTTCCCATCATCAAGTCGTACTTTTATCCCATACGGGTGGTAACCTGAATTTGTCAATATATCCTTAACGGTCCCCCTGGTAAGTTTCCCACTTCTCTGGTCCTGCTTTTGAACTATGTCAACAATAAGCCCGGGACGGATGCTTATACGGTTCCTGTTATTCTGTTTACCTGTCATAATTTTTAGATCTTATCCATAAATTGTACTTATCTATCTTAGTTTTAAATTTAGTATTTATATGCAGATGAATCTGTTCTTCCTTTTCTTAACTTTATTCATAAATTTTCATCTTTGAGGGGACTCTCCTGATGCAACAATAAAAAGTAAAATATACTTTACATGGCAACATCTATAACAAAGTAAAAGTAGAAATTGATCTTGAAATAACAGAATAGATGAAAAGAACTGATAAATTATGAAAACAACGCTATTTCTCCTATTAATTGTCCTGTCAATTGTAACAGTATTACCAGTTGCGGCAATTAGTTCCCAGGACATTGCATCTCAGGTTCACGTTACTTCAGTTGACGTAAACCCTGGAACACTATATCCATATGAAACCGGAATTGTTACCGTGAATGTTGAAAATACCGGAAACCAGTCGGTAGCTATGTCTCATGCAACAATTTCCAGTAATGATATCCACTTAATCAATACTAATTCCTATGAGAATATGATCTATCTTAATCCTGGCAGCAAGATGTCTTTTGTCTTTCAGGTAAAAGCCGGGGGAAATAACGGGGTTTATTTCCCTATATTTTCCACAGATATTAAGGATTCAGGCACTCTGAACTACCCATTCAATGTACGGGTGGATTCATCAGATATTACGGTAGGTGTTTCCCAAAAACCAGATAATTTTGCTGTTTCAAAAAAGGACACACTCAGTTTGTCAGTTGTCAACCCAAGAGACTCCGAGGTTGATAATCTCCTTATCATTCCATCAGGTGAAGGTATAGATGTTAATCCACAACAATTTTTTGCGTCAAAACTTGATTCAATGAAATCGGTAGATGTTCCTTTTTCGGTTACTCCAAATACTGGCAGCAACCTGACTTTTCACATAACATTCAACAATGGTGTTGACAATAAGCACTCAATGGATTATTCCCTGGACCTTCCTATCGGAGAAGATAAACTTGGGGTGATACCCGTTGTGAACAATCTTGCTCTCACATCTATGGGTGACTACTACAAATTGAACGGAGATATCAGCAATTCTGGAATTAACGATGCAAAAGGAGTTATTGTCACAGTAAAAAACCCGGCAAGTCCGGTAGATCCATCAAGGGAAGAATCAATTGGGTCTCTCTCTTCAGGTGACTTTTCAAGTTTTGAGATAACATTCTCTTCACCAGACCTCGTGGACGTTCCACTCCTCGTTCAATGGAAGGATAACGACGGAAATTCCTTTTCAAAAGTGATAGACCTCAATCTTAGATCATTAGCGGGTTCAGGTTCAGGAAAAGTTCAGCCGACAGGAACAAGTTCCAGGGGAGGAGCAGGTGGACCGTTTGGAGGGATAGGCAGGACGAGTAACACAGGGATATCAGGGTTTATTCCCCTTATAGCCGGAATATTAGTTATTATTGTCGCAATCGTACTCTATAAAAAACGCAGATGGATTTCATCAAAAATAAAGAAGAACTAGGGTGATGAGTGATGGAGAAAACTCCTATAATGCAACTCATCAATGTCACAAAAGTTTACAAGCTTGAATCCGGAGATGTTGTTGCTCTGGATAATGTATCTTTTGATGTAAGGGAAGGAGAATTTTTAGCGATAATGGGAGCTTCAGGTTCAGGAAAGTCTACCCTCCTCAACCAGCTCGGGATTCTCGATGTCCCCACATCTGGTGAACTCTCTATAGACGGGAAAAATGTTGCAAAACTTAATGACCTGGAAAGGACGCATATGCGTAGGGATGTCATAGGTTATGTATTCCAGAAATTCTACCTGATCCCACTGTTGACAGCTTATGAAAATGTTGAATATCCGCTTATCCTGAAATATAAAAAAAGGGACAAAAATAAAAGAGCTTCGCATATCCTTAATGAAACCGGAATCGATGAAACTATGGCTATTCACCGCCCTTCACAGTTATCCGGGGGTCAGCAGCAGCGTGTAGCGATTGCACGTGCCCTTGTTAATGAACCGAAAATTCTTCTTTGCGATGAACCTACCGGAAATCTCGATAAGAAAACTGGGACTCAGATAATGGACCTTCTTGTGGAACTGAATAAAAAGGGTAAAACAGTAATACTGGTTACTCACGACCCTTCACTTACACGGTATGCCCACCGTACAATAACGCTGGAAGACGGGAGGATTGCAAATGTTTCCTGATATCTTTTTTGAACTCTCGCTCCGAAGTGTAAGGATAAACTTTCTGCGTTCCATCCTTGCATCGATTGGGATAATTATAGGCGTTGTCGCCATATCTGCGATGGGGATGCTAGGGACAAATCTAACGCTCATGGTAAAGGACCAGCTCTCATCAAATGCAAATGTCCTCGTTGTCACTACAGACGTTTCAAAAATAAGTGGTTCAGGTCAAAATGCAACCTTAAAAGCTACAGTTTCCGATAACCAGGTAAGACAGATAAAACAGGTTGTAGGGACGAACCGGGTTATACCATTGCACCGTACCCAGACAAATATTAAGATAGGGGCTGATGACGGAAGAGCAGCGATTTACGGATTAAACCCTGATGACGTACAATATTTTCTCACAATTAACGAGGGCAATAATATAAGGGGCACTGAGGATGCACTTGTAGGTGCAACCCTCGCACAAAATTTCAACCTGGGTATAGGGAACAGAATAAAAATTGGAAATACAAGTGCAGGAGCAAAAGATGTCACAACAGTCCGGGTAGCAGGGATTCTTGCTGCAAGGGGCTTTTCTCCTGACATGATGGCAGATAGTGCAATAATTACTTCTGACAGTTTCTTTACAAACCATTTTGGAAACGAGAATGAATATAACCAGGTTAACATCATTGTTGAAGACATCGACACAATGGATTCGATAATAGAGGCCATCAACAAAAGAATGAACCGACAAACACAGACCGTTTCAGTCGAGGACTCACGCTCAAGGCTTAATTCTATATCACAGACATTTGATACAATGACTACGTTTATCCTTGCTATTGGAGGGATTTCCCTTGTCGTTGCAGCAGTGAGTATATTTAACGTTATGATGATGTCTGTGAACGACAGGATCCAGGAGATCGGCATTCTTCGAAGTATTGGGACAGAAAGAGCAGAGATCAGGCGGATGTTTGTTTACGAGGCAATTATTCTTGGCATTATTGGAGCCGGGGTGGGTGGTTTTATGAGCCTTATTATCGGATACACGGTTGTAAACGTATTCGTGGGAAATACCAAATATTTCTTTTTACCCGCGAGTATCGCTTATGTTCCTTACGGGATGATAATCGGTATCCTTGTATGCCTGTTTTCTGGCCTTTATCCGGCATGGAAGGCATCAAACATGGACCCGATTGATGCATTGCGGAGCGAATAGGCAGAATATATTGAACTTTCTTTTTTTTGCTGACAAACCTATATTTTCCATCCGTCAAGGTTATCTCAAAGTTCAAAAAAAATTTATGACAGAATATTGTTAAGATAACATAGAAAAACCGGATAAAACGAGAAACGAATTAATAGGGAGATCTCCAGGAAGCCATTCAAATATCTATCTAACTAATCTTCTCCTTTTAATCAAAATTCCTGACTACCTAAAAATGGGCACAATGTTATCAGCAGTTATTTTACCCTTCATTCCGTCATTCCGTAAGGGGTAACCTGTCAGATACCCAGGAGGAATTTCCAGACCGGAATAATTCGCACACCGTCCTTTTCACCTTCACCCTCAACATCGAGAAGATAAGCGTCTATCATTTTATTGGCGAATTTTTCTCTGAATTTTAGTAACTGAGTTACCTCATTTTGTTTATTTTTCACTTCAATGGCAACGAGCCCGTTTTCGGCCTCTGTAATAAAATCAACTTCAAAGCTATTGCGGTAAAAGAATTTTGCCCCGGTCTCGCAGGCAACGAGGTTCTCCAACATAAGGGGCAAAATCCTGTCCAGGTTCTGGTTTAAGGCAAACACAAGGTTAGGGGTTGAAAAATATACCTTCTTCATCTTTCTCATGCTTGCAAGGGCGCCTCCACGGTAATTGTAGACAAACCGTAGTAGCAGCCCGTATTCGAGGTATTCAAAATAGTTCGCAACGGTCCTCTGGTCCCGGCCAAAATTTTTTGAAATTTCGCTGTACTTTACGATCATTCCTGGATTTTTTCCGACCAGAATAACAATATTTCTGAGAAGTTCAATGTCTTTAATCCCAAACTCTTCGGGAAGGTCCCGGTAGATCACTCGCTCGATAATGGTATTTAACAGGTATTTTTTTGCAAATGTCTCATCTGTTTCCCTCGCCAGCTCCGGGAACTGTCCATATTTCAGGTACCGGTAAAAAATGGGGATGATCTCCCGCTTCCAGAGGTCCGGATCTTCCTTTATCCTCCCGGTATTTTTTCCATTTAGTTCAAGAAATTCTTCAAATGAGAGCGGTAGTAAGGTGAAATCAAGGATTCGTCCAGCCAGACTTTCCGTTGATCGTTTTCTTATAACTGCCGAGGCAGAACCTGATAGGAAAAACCTGATGCCCGGGTAGAGATCATAATATGTCTTGACGGTATTTTCCCAGCCATCCTGCTTCTGGATCTCATCAATAAATAAGTATATAGATTCGGGGGAATCTTCGAAACTACTGTGCAGTATAACCTTCTGGTAGGTCTCAAGCACATCTTTTATGGTAAATGTTTCTTCATCAAATGAAAAATACAGGATGTGCCGGGGATGGACGGATTTGAGCAGACTTTGGATAACCTGCATCATCAGAGTGGTCTTTCCAACCCGTCTCAGGCCGTATACAAGTAGTATCTGGCGTCTTTTCACATAGGGTTCAATCGAGAAATAAAGTTTTCTTCTGTACTCTTGTGTCCATTCCAGGGGTACACCCCCTTTGGTCCACCAGGGATTGAACCGCTCCAGCTCTTCGATTGACACCATAGTTACATCTTGATGCCATGATTATTTGTAAGTTATGACATCCTGATGTCATAACTTTTTTTTATCCGGGTTTCGAAAAAGTTCCCGCTACAAGGCCAAGGTGATCTATCGGTGAAATCAAACTGGATATACAAGAGAAAAAGGTCAAAATGCCAAAATCATAAGTGTCATTGTGTTAAAAAAAATTTCTAATGGGGTATGAAAATATAGAAAAATTGACTTCAATGTTAATGGGTTTTAAAAGAGCGCAAAATTCTTGGTACATTGTAATTACTAATAACTACTAAAATATACTAAATTAGTAATTGGGATAGAGAAGCTAAATGCAAAAACTCCCGGAAAAGCAATGATATTGTCATTGCCAGTCCCAAAACAGGTATAGTCTATCATACACCTGTTCAACGACGGAAACGGTCGTACTGCAAGAAGTATTTTCTATTGGTATGTTCTCAGACGAGGCTATTGGCTCTTTCTATATATGCACATCTCAAGGATTATACTAAGGTCGAAAAAAAAGTATACACTTGCATATCTTCAATTTGAAATCTGACCTGGGAAAAAATGTTTCGGATGATGAACATTCTGACAAGGTTTTTCATTGTTTTTATTGAAAAGTAAGATGTCTTACAACAATGGTTACCTTTATATCACAAAATGTCAAACATCATTTACAAGGACAGGAGTCTGAAAATGATTCCTCTCCGAAGAATGAAGAATGTGATAAAACTATGAAATTGCTTAAAAATTCTATCTGTGCCATTTCAATTGTCTGTATCATTGCTCTGGTCACTGCATCCTGTGCAGTAACTGCAGCAACTACAACAGCAAGTGGCCAGCAGTATGGAACAATGAAAAATCTCCACAATTTAAAATCAGGAATTGCAAAAAATACAACGCAAAAATTTGGCTTTGAAAATATTGTAAGTAAACTTTCAGCTGCAGGTTACGACACGACTGAACTCTCGGCTCTCATTCAAGCTGGAGACAAGACAAAGATTAAAGCATGGATTGATGCTTTCAACACAGCTCATCCGGGAGTATTACATGCCTGCAATGGTAGCTCCGGCGTGGGAAAAGGAAAGTTTTCATTCACAAACATGACTTCAAACCTGGTGAGTAAAATCTCAACTGCAGGTTACGACACAACTGAACTCTCGGCCCTTATTCAGGCAGGAGACAAGACAAAGATTAAAGCATGGATTGAGACATTCAATATAGCTCATCCGGGAGTATTATTTAAACAAAAAACAACGACAGGAACCACAAATTAATAACCGGGAATAAATATATCTAATCTTCCTCCCCCTAATTATTTTTAGATTATCATATGAGTTCCCCCTTCCTTTTTTGACGATTGTTATTTATACCTCATTCGCAAAAGTGCATATGAAAGCGGAGCGAATTCTTTTGAGTTTTCTTGATAATATCCGGATGGGACCTAAACTCCTTGGGAGTTTTATCCTGGTAATAATTATCCTTGGGATAGTTGCAGGTATTGGATACTTCAATATGAAGTCAATTAATGACGGAATGACTGCTATGTATGATGACCGTCTGGTGCCTATTGACCAACTCGGGACAGCCAATTCAGACTTTTATTTCATTCGTGGTGATTTATATAAATACGAATTAATTCCAGAAGAGAGAACGGCCCTTACAACTGAAATGAACAATAATATCGCAGAAATAAGTAAAGAGATGGATGCATACAGGGCCACTAGTCTTAATGACAACGAGAAACAGTGGTTACCCAAATTCGATTCTGCATGGGCAACATATCAGACTGAAATAACAAAATATCTCCAGTTAGTTGACCAGGGAAAAGATAAGGATGCGATAGCATTGCTTGCAAAGGGAGGAACCCTGAGTAATGCACGTGTGGCAGTAGATGATGCCCTGACCCAACTCCAAAAAATAAATGTCGATGAAGCAGAAAAACTCAATACTCAGGGAGATGTCACTTTTGCGGCATCAGAATTGCTGATAATTCTTGCGACAATTTTTGGGATTATTATTGCACTCGTGCTTGGGTTTACATTATCCCGGAGCATAACTGTTCCGCTTGGAAAAACAGGAGCAATGCTCAAAGAGATGACCCTCGGTCACCTTGGAAACCGGTTAAAACTGGAACGTAAGGACGAAATTGGGGATATGGCACGGACTATGGATATCTTTGCTGATGACCTCCAGAATATTGTTGTCGGGGTAATGAAAAAAATTGCGGCCGGCGATCTTAGCCTTCAAATAACCCCAAAGGACAATGATGATGAGATTGCTCCAGCTCTCAGGGATACAATAGCCTCATTAAACGGTCTCATTGAAGAATCGCAAAAAATTTCGGATTCTGCGATTCAGGGAAAACTTAACGTTCGGGGGGATACGAAAAAGTTTGCCGGCGGTTACATGGCTATTATCGAGGGTATGAACCAGACCCTTGAAGCTGTTGAAGCCCCACTGAATGAAGCGATGCGACTCGCAGAGCGCTACTCTAAAGAGGACTTTTCGGTTCGTTTTAACGAGAACCTTACGGTTTCAGGTGACTTTGCAAAATTCAGGGATTCACTTAACAATCTTGGTGCTGCGATTGCCCAGGTTGTAAAACTTATCTCGAACCAGGTACAGGACCTTGCAGCAGGTGCAGAGGAAGCGAATGCAAGTGCAGAAGAGATTGCTGCAGGTTCTGCCCAGGTAGCAAAGAGTGCAGGAGCGGTAAGTAACAATGCAGAGACGAGTGACAAAGGGATAATCCAGATCTTAAGGGCAATGGAAGATCTATCTACAACAGTAAATGATGTAGCAGTAAAGACAGAATCCGTCTCAAAACTCTCGGTTGAAGCGGATGAACTTTCAAAACGTGGGGCAAAACTAGCCGGAAACGCTGAACGCGGGATGATGGGTATTACCAGGTCAACTGGTGAGATAAACACTATTATCAATGACATCAGGGACCAGATGGAGGAAATTGGAAAAATAGTCGGCCTTATAGGTGACATTGCAGACCAGACAAACCTGCTTGCCCTTAACGCGGCAATTGAAGCGGCCCGGGCAGGTGATGCCGGTCTTGGATTTGCAGTTGTCGCTAACGAAGTAAAATCTCTTGCCCAGGAGTCACAAAAGTCAGCAGAGAATATTGCGGACATTATCGGAAAACTCCAGAAAAAGTCAGAGCTTGCAGCTCAAGCAATGACTACAGCAAATAAAGATGTGACAGAAGGCGGGAAAGCAGTATCTGAGACCCTGCACATATTTAATGAGATAGTGAGTTCAGTAGGGAGTATTGCGTCAAATGTAAGTGAAGTTGCAAGTGCGGCAGAGGAACAGGCTGCGTCAGTCGAAGAGATAACCGCAAGTGTAAATGAAGTCAGTAGCCTTGTTAAGAACACGGCAAAGGAATCTATGGACTCAGCAGCTGCAAGTGAAGAGGCATCAGCAGCTATTGACCAGATAGTCAAAGTAATTGGCAGCGTAAACGAGGTTGTAAATAAACTCACAAAAGAGACGAATAAATTTACAATCTAATGCAGGAGAGAGAAAAAAATTTACCCTTATCGCGCAATATTATTCTCCTTGGAAAAAAGGAAAAATATTAAGACCAAGTAAGAATATTCATATGATTCTTATAATTTTTTTTTATTTTATCTAAAATTCAGCAATATTTTTCCGATCGTTTTTTATAGTTATTTTATAAATTGTCTTATTAAAGTGAAGCGATTTCTATGAGTTTTCTTGACAACATACGGATGGGACCAAAACTTCTTGGAAGTTTTATCCTTGTAATTATTATCCTTGGGATAGTTGCAGGTATTGGATACTTCAATATGAAGTCAATTAATGACGGGATGACTGCCATGTATGATGATCGTCTGCTGCCTATTGACAACCTCGGAGTGGCTAATTCAGATTTATCCACGATTACTGGTGATCTCTATAAATATGAGTCAGTTCCGGATGAAAGAAAGGCCACATCTTCAGATATAAACACGAATGCCGCAGAAATAAATAAAGAGATAGATGCATACAGGGCCACAAATCTCGATGACAACGAAAAGCTGTGGTTACCGAAATTCGATTCTGCGTGGGCAACATATCAGACCGAAATGGCAAAATATCTCCAACTTATTGATCAAGGGAAAGATAAGGATGCTTTAGCACTTATTGCGCCGGGTGGGACTTTAAATAATGCCGCAATTGCAGCCGACGAAGCCCAATTGCAGCTTTCCAAGATAAATGTCGATTCGGCTGACAAACTCAATACACAGGGGGATGCCACATTTGCAGCATCTGAACTAATGATAGCTGTTGCTACGATTCTTGGGATTATTATTGCACTTTTACTTGCATTTATAGTTTCACGGAGTATAACGGTTCCACTAGGGAATACTGTTGCAATGCTCAAAGAAATGGGCCTGGGCCATCTTGGAAACCGGCTGAAACTGGAACGAAAAGATGAGATCGGAGATATGGCACGGACCATGGATATCTTTTCCGATGACCTCCAGAATATTGTTGTTGGGACAATGAAGAAGATTGCTGCAGGAGATCTGAGCCTTCAGATTACCCCAAAAGACAAGGAGGATGAGATCTCTCCAGCTCTAAGGGATACAGTAGCATCATTAAACGGTCTCATCGAAGAGTCACAGAAGTTATCAGACTCTGCAATTCAGGGAAAACTTAACGTACGTGGTGACACAAAGAAGTTTGCCGGAGGATATCAGGCTATTATTGAAGGTATAAACCAGACCCTTGACGCTGTGGAGTCTCCATTGAACGAGGCTATGCGACTTGCAGAGCGGTTCTCAAAACAGGACTTTTCTGTACGCTTTAACGAGAATATTAAAGTTTCAGGGGACTTTGCAAAGTTCAGGGATTCACTAAACTATCTTGGTAATGCGATTGCCCAGGTTGTAAAACTTATCACGAACCAGGTGCAGGACCTGGCAGCAGGCGCTGAAGAAGCAAATGCAAGTTCAGAAGAGATAGCAGCAGGTTCTGCACAAGTAGCAAGGAGTGCGGGAGCTGTAAGTACCAATGCCGAAATGAGTGACAAGGGAATAATTCAGATTTTGCAGGCGATGGAAGATCTCTCTTCAACAGTAAATGATGTGGCAGTAAAGACAGAGTCGGTCTCAAAACTCTCGGTTGAGGCGGATGAACTTTCAAAACGAGGCGCAAAACTTGCCGGAAACGCTGAAAACGGGATGATGGGAATTACAAGGTCAACTGGTGAGATAAACACTATCATCAATGACATCAGGGACCAGATGGAGGAAATTGGGAAAATAGTCGGCCTTATCGGTGACATTGCAGACCAGACAAACCTGCTTGCCCTTAACGCAGCAATTGAAGCCGCGAGAGCAGGTGACGCCGGGCTTGGCTTTGCAGTGGTTGCGAACGAAGTGAAATCTCTTGCCCAGGAGTCACAAAAATCAGCAGAAAATATTGCAGACATTATCGGAAAACTCCAGAAAAAGTCAGAGCTTGCAGCCCAAGCAATGACTACCGCAAATAACGATGTGACAGAAGGCGGGAAAGCAGTCTCTGAGACCCTGCACATATTCAATGAGATAGTGAGTTCAGTAGGGAGTATTACCTCTAATGTGAGTGAAGTTGCAAGTGCAGCAGAGGAACAGGCTGCGTCAGTCGAGGAGATAACCGCAAGTGTTAATGAAGTCAGCGGCCTTGTGAAAAGTACTGCAAAGGAATCTATGGACTCTGCAGCGGCAAGTGAAGAGGCTTCAGCTGCTATTGACCAGATAGTCAAAGTTATTGGCAGCGTAAACGAGGTCGTGAACAAACTCACAAAAGAGATAGATAAATTCACTATATAAAGCTGGAGAGAAGGATAATGATAAAAATAACAAAAAAAATCCGTCTCATTTTGAGGTGAAAAAATGGAAGGTACTTACGATGTTGTGGAGTTTGAGATAAGCGGCCAAAGCTATGCGGTGGATATCCATCTTACACGTGAAATAGTACGGATGATGCCGATAACCCCGGTCCCTCACACTCAATCCCACCTTGCAGGTATAATTAACCTGAGAGGTGAGATAACAAAAATTATCGACCTCCGTGAAATGCTCTCACTGAAAGGAGGGGAATATATAAAAAGTCAGAAAATCATTGTCTTCATGCCGGACGCGACAAATGGAGTCCATGCCGGAATGATTGTTGATAAAATTCACAGTGTTATCCGGGTTGATGCAGCGAATATCGAAAACGTTGATGAAAATACTGATTCATCAATGGCAGAATATGTGAAAGGTTTTATTAAAATATCTCTGGACAAGGCTGACCGGCGAAAGGAAGGGATTGATGAGAACAAAATAATAATATGGCTTGATATTGAGAAGATCATGAAGAGAGTGGTCCAGGAATGAGGTCATAACAGTTGTTCCTTGTAGAAATTCTCCTTGGGGAGCACCACTTCTTTGTTGAAGCTGGTATTGTGCAGAAGATATTAAGAATTACACAGGTTCAGCCGGTCTACAACTCACCCCCTTACATCCCTGGATATATGTGTTATAAGGATGAATTTGTAACACTTATCGACCTTCATAACCTCCTTGAATTCCGTTCTTCAATTGAGAATAATGATAACAGGAGAATAGTCCTCCTTGATAAAAATGTCTCGAAAAATGCCAGATATGCATTTACAGCTGATATGGTATCGGATGTTGTGAATATAGAAGAGTCACTAATTGAACCTATAAAAATGAATATCGGAGCAAACCTTGGAGATTATATGAAGGGGGTCATAAAACGGAAAAGTCAGGAGAAAGAAGAAAAGGAGGATAATAGAATTCTTCTAAATGTCGATAAAATTCTCTCTACCCTTGTTCGGGGTTCAATACGTGAACCTGTGGGAGGTTTCTTCTGCTGGCGTTACAACATTGTAGAGGTCTAAAACCTTCTCTTTTTTTCTCATGCCAAGGATCATCCCGACAGTACGGAATGCGTCTTGTGTCTCACTGAAATTGGGAATATTCTTCTCATGCAGGACCCTGAGACCGGCCCTCATGCTGTCTCCGCCAAGCATACAACCAATTACAATATTTTTTGTGTTACGCCTGAACCTGACAATCTCATGAGCAAGGTGTGAAGGTTCGGAAACAGCTGAAGGAACGGCAATAACGAATGCAATGTCCCAAAGGTCTTCATTTGCAAGCATCAGGTCAAATACAACGGCAAACCTGTCAGGTCCCGCGTCACCTATTATATCCATCGGATTTTTATGGCTCCATTGGTTTGGAAGTAAAAGGTCAAGTTCCTTCAGAAGTTGATTTGGGAATTCAATAAGTGAGATACCATAATGTTCGGCATAATCTGAAGCAAGTACAGTAAATCCACCTGCACTGCTGATTACGACCGCCCTGTTTCCCTTAGGATAACCCTCCTCTGCGAGTAAGTCTGCCATGAGAAATGCGTCTCTCAGTGAATGCGCTGAAAAGACGTTGCATTGACGAAATACAGCCTCATAGACTCTTGCATCTCCGGCAAGTGAACCTGTATGTGATGAGGCAGCACTCCTGCCCATCTCGCTGGAACCCGCTTTAATGGCAATTACAGGTTTTGTCTTTGTCACCCTCTGCATTATTTCAAGGAATGCAGGCCCGTTTCTGACCTCTTCGATATACAGAACAATTGACTTTGTCGCTGGATCAGACTCAAGCATTGCCAGGTAATCTTCAAAACCAAGATCCGCCTGATTTCCCACACTAATAACTGAAGAGAACCCTATCCCTTCAGCCACACTCAGGTCAACCATTGTCGTGATTATTGCGCCACTCTGTGACACAAAAGCTATACTCCCTGGCTTTGGACTCATGGGGTCAAAAGTTGCATTGATTCCGAGAGGTGGGACCATGACCCCAAGACAGTTAGGGCCTATAAGGTGAAGTTTATGCAGTTTTACAAGATTGATTACCTCTTTTTCAAGCTCTTCCCCATCCTTTCCCGACTCACGGAAACCTGATGAGATAACTGCTATCAGGGGGACTCCCTTCTCTGCGCATTCACTGATTATCTTGGGGACACTGTTTGCAGGAGTTGTAATAAGAGCGAGATCGACAGGTCCGGGGATGTCTCCGAGCGAGTGCCATGCCTTCTTCCCAAGGACTTCGTCCCGCTTTGAGTTTATCGGATAAACCAGCCCTCCAAATGAAAGAAGATTTCGAAATACAGCATATCCTACTTTTCTCGGGTCAGAAGATGCCCCGATAACTGCGATTGTTCTGGGTGCAAAAAGAGAGGCAGATAGGGGTGCATTCACTGTATGAACATTTCTTTCCTGGCTCTCACCGTTAATAAGCCTGACATCAACCACTACACCACCGTTTTCATACAAAAATACAGGGTTAAAATCAAACTCACTAATTTCCACCTCATTTATAAAAAGATCAGCGGAAGATGCGATAAATCTCACAAGGGCATTCACATCCAGTGGTGCACTCCCTCGATAACCTTTTATAATTGAATTAATCTTCAGGTTTTCAATCATCCTGATTATCTCTTCACCAGTTACCGGGATAGTGTGGAGTTCAATATCATTCAGGAACTCAACCATTGTCCCTCCTGCTCCGATTGTAAGGACTTTCCCGAAAGTGGGGTCTGTCTTTCCCCCAACGAGAATTTCAAGTCCTGACCTAACCTTTTCCACGACAAGGACGCCTTCAATTGCGGCATCAGGACGATTTATCCGTATTTTTTCAATGAGGTTCCTGTAAGCCGCTCTAACATCAGGTTCAGAATGGGAAGAGAATAGGACTCCACCTGCATCGCTTTTATGTATGATATCCTTTGAAACAATCTTAAGGACAAGTTCCCTGCCTATCTCCCTGCCCGCTTCGACTGCCATCTCTTCATTAGAAACAAAACGATATTCTGGTAGTGGTATGCCATATTTCAACAGAAGTTTATAACCTTCAGGTTCGGTAATGAAACGGTCCCTCATACACTAGATAGTACCTTTTCATCTGAAAAGTATTATCCTCTTAAATTTTCCTTCACCCGCCATGGCACTTTTAAGAACCATTATAGTTTCCTGATAGAAATCTATTCTACGAGAACTACTATAATGATTTTAAACTTTCTGAACCTATTCCTCCATTTAGATCAAAATCTTACAATATTCACATTAGAATTCGGGCCCCTTATTTATCTCATTCTTTTCTCAATAATTTTTATTGAGACCGGATTTGTGGTGACTCCTTTCCTTCCTGGTGACTCTCTTCTATTTGTTTCAGGGGCACTTGCCGCAAGCGGAGTTCTGGATGTACGTCTTCTCGTTATAATCTTTTCAGTTGCATCAATTGCAGGGGACACACTGAACTACTTTATAGGGTCTCTTTTCGGCAGCGATAAAGTAGTTGAGCGTTATCCGCGTTTCATCAAGCGTGAATGGCTTAATTATACTGGAGAATATTTTAAGAAATATGGCTGGCTCACTATTATTATTGCTAGATTTATCCCTTATATAAGGACATTCGCTCCATTTCTTGCGGGAGTTGGAGATATGCGTTACCGGACTTTCCTTGCGTACAGTATAATCGGAGGTATCCTGTGGTCTCTCGTTTTTGTGCTAGGAGGTTATTATATCGGCTCAATACCTGTAGTCAAAGATAACTTCGGGATTATCATGTGGCTCGTACTAGGTCTCTCCCTATTCGCAGTTGCCATGATCATTCACCGTTTAGTCCAGATCCTTTTCCTGGAGAAGAGAGATAAGAGTGCAGAATAAGGGGCTCTGATTCAGGAACCTTTCAGATGAAACTTTTTATTATCGCAGTCGGAAAGATAAAAGAGGACTGGATATATCAGGGCATCTCTCAATACCAGCTCTGGCTGAAACGATATACTGATATGGCCATAATAGAGGTCCAGGCAGAAACCTTGCAAAAAGAGCCTTCTCCTGATGAGTTGGCCCGAATTTGTGATAAAGAGGGTGTAAGGTTAAGTAAAGAGGTCCCGCCAGGTTCATACACGATAGCTCTTGACAGAGACGGAACACTTCATTCAAGCTTAGGTTTTTCAGATGAGATATCGAGATTAAGCCTGAAAGGTGAGAGCAAAGTTGTATTCCTTATTGGAGGACCGTTCGGACTTTCGGGCAGGATTCTTAGTGGTGCAGACAGCAGGATCTCGCTCTCAACCCTGACATTCCCCCATCCCCTTGCAAGGCTTATCCTTCTTGAACAACTCTACAGGGGATTTTCATATATTGCGAATCACCCATACCATAAGTAGACAGTGATGATAACTTACAAAAAAACATGTATTTAATAGGTATTTGTAAGCAGTACTACACCGAATCTGTATAATCCACTGTTTTCATCTCGACAGTAAACCCTTCATCAGTTAGATAAAGCAGTGCATAATATGCGAGACCGTCTTTACTATTACCAACACTGCCTGGGTTAATAAGGGTAAGAGAATCTATTTGCAACTTCTTCTGGATATGTGTATGTCCTGAAACGATAATATCCGGAGCTTTATAAATATCTCTTGAGACAGGACCCATCTTTTCGGGTAAAGAGGCCAGATAGTTCTGCATGTTATTTTTATCAATTTTATGAGTAAGCAGTATTGTAAACATCCCTGCATTAAGAATAAGTAATTGGGGAAGACTCTGTAAATATTGAAATTGCGGCTTCTTTAACACCCTGCAGGTCCAGTAAGGGCCCCTCACATCTGCATCAGGTGTATCTACCGGATTATCACTATGTTCCTTAACTGATAGTATTTTGTCATCTGAATTACCTCTGACACCAATTACATTCCCTTTTTCTAGTATCTTAATAACAGATTCGGGATCTTCACCAAAACCCGCGGCATCACCGGCATTAAGAATAAAATCAGCTCTGTTTGCCTTAATATCAGCCATTACCCTGTTTAACGCTTTCAGGTTTGCATGTATGTCACTTATTAGCGCTACAGTAACAGGTGTACTCTTTTCCTGATAAAGATCCCTCACACACGCATCAGAAGTCTCATTGAACATGTCTGCAATCAGGTTGGGCAGCCTTTCATCAATCTGCTGACAGAGAAAAGAACTCCAGAGATTTCTGGCTCCAGTATAAAGCTCCTGGCGCTTCTCTTTTCGATTTGCAATAAGATAATTAATATCCCTTTTTATTTTTTCCCACTCTCCTGCCTCTTTCCAGTATTGATCAACCTGATCTGTTATGAACACCGGCAGGTCATTAATCCATACATCGCAGTCATGGACTTCTCCAAGGAGATCCTGAAGTTTTTTTACTCCTTTTTCTATCTCCTTAACTTGAAGAGGGAGGATTACCTGGAACGCTTCAAGCGTATATCTAAGTTTTTTTGCAGCTATCCTCATCTGGTGATGTCCTGATATATCAAGAGGGTCATATATTGCATCACTCTTTTTTTTCAGGATATCAACTGTTTCGAAGATGAATTGTGAACCTTTATCAATAACTTCCCTCACTGCGTCATTTGCTGAACATGTCGACCATAAGCCGCTGTACCGACGCAAGTATGATTTTATCTCCTGTATAACCTCTTTTTTTACAATACGTTCAACAGCCGAATCAAGAATAGGCTGGATCATTGATCTCTCCTCTGATAGAGAAGTGATTAGGGCATTAATTCCTGTTCCGAAATCAGGTATATCATGATTTTCTAACATTGAATCCCTAAAATCTGTCAGAAATTCAATCTGGACATCAAGGTCCCTGGCCCTTCCGAGTGCAGTAGTTACTCTTTTTATCTCGGAGATCCATCTCTTATAATCCTTTTTTCGCATACACGAACGGAAGAGGGGGAGGGCGGCCCTTAGACGCCGGGTCGCAACCCGCATCTTATGAACCCCTTCCGGGTCTTTTGCCTCATGAATAGAGGGAATAAGCCTGATCAAAGCTCTTATAATTCTGTTTTGATACCAAGCACCATATGAACAATAGAGCTCCCGGCTTTCCATCATGATAATCTTTATATTCTTTACTGATGTTAAAAATCATTCTAATTAATTTCAGGACTACCATAAAACCGATACAAATTTATAATTTCCACTCTTCCTTTACAAAAAATAGAAAAGTAGCGGATCATATATAAACATGTACAGGAAGTTCAAACGGATCATTTATTAAAGGAAAATAATGGTTGAGATTGACAGAACACGTGAGAGTGAGAAACGCTTTGTCCTCGTTGTAGAGGACGATGCAATTCTCTCAATGCTTTTTGTCAAAATTCTTAAACAACTTGGTTACCGCGTTGTCGGTACAGCAACAAATGGAGAAGCGGCCCTCACCCAGGTCATTGAAAACCTTCCTGACATCGTACTCATGGACATTGGTCTTGAGGGTGTAATAGACGGGATTGAAGCTGCAAAGTACATTTTTCATGTTTTTAACCGCCCGGTAGTGTTTGTTACAGCTCAAAAAGATCATGAGGTCATTGAAAGGGCAAAAATTGCAGAACCTTTCGGATACCTAATCAAGCCATTCACAGATAATGAACTATATAGCACGATAGAAATAGCAATGAACTCCTATGAAGCAAATGCATATAATGAGGACGGTTCTTCCAAAGGCCTTACAAAAAAAGCCATCAGGCAATTTGTCACTTCAAAGGATGGATTTCTAATAACAGACATTAAAGGCAGAATTATTTTTATGAACCCATTTGCAGAACATCTGCTTGATACACACCAAAAAGAAGCTTTTATGAAACCTTTGAAACAGGTAGTACAGTTAAAGGACTGGGAAAGCAAGGAATCCTTTGATGACCTGCTTTTAATCCTTGAAAAAGAGCGCTTGATGACCCTTGAAACCGCAAGTGGTACTCAGAGGATGGCAACAGTTCATATTTACCCGGTTTCTAACCGAAAAGGCGAAACTATATGCTTTTTTTTGCAGTTGCGGCAGATGTTTCGTGGAGAAGTAAAAAGATCTTATTAATCAGTCGCTATCTTTCTTCTAAAGCACTTCTCAGGAACTTTTACTAAAAACCGCGTTCCTATCCCCTCTGTTCCGTTTTCAATTATTGATATACCGGTTATATTGAATACCTGGCGTGTAAAAAAGAGCGCGAGGTCGGATTTCCCATAATAATTCTGTGTAAAGATAGCTTCTTTATCATTTTCAGAAATACCCTCCCCTTCACATTCATATGATATGGTAAGAACTAAATGAACTTCAGCCGCCCTGATAACTACAGATCTCTCTACGTCATCGCTTGTTTCCTTTAATATCTGGAATACAACATCAAGTGCCTCTTTAAAACAGGCGTCTGCCAGAATTTCAAGACTGTCGCAGGAGTTTTCAGGGTAGGTGCATTCCAACCGGCTCATCCTGCTTATTTCGCTATGGACCCTGGTGACATTATACCAGACAGGCCCACCCAGACCCAGGTTTTTATAAATTCTGGAGTATTCACTAATGTTTTTAATTTGATCAAGTAATTTATGGAAGTCATCGATATAATGCGATTCAGATATAGATTCAGATTCATCTTCAAGAAGAGATAAAATAAGAAAAACTCCGGTAAGGCTGTTTAATATTCCGTGACGTGCTATACCCTGAAATGTGTGAAGAACGGATAGTGCTTTTTCCTTTGCTTCATCCCGAAACTTTAATTCGCTTCCGGAAATCGCGAGCAGAAGAACTTTTTTATCATCTGAACTCTCTCTAATTCCGAGAAGAAATACATCTCTATACCGTAATTCATCCAGCTTAACAGGAATAACAACAGGAGTATTATGAGAGGTGGTAGAATTAAAAAAAGAGTCGTGAATCTGTTTTACTACATCCTCATCTAAAATATCAGTAAGAAATTCTGGTTTTTTAGGGAGGTCCATGTATCCGAAAATCAGAAGAAAATTTTCATCTGCAAATAATATTTCGTTCCCATCAGAGTATAGACATATTCCAGGTGAAGTCATTGTTAATAGAGAAGTGATATCTGTCATTTTTTGGAAACTCCATAAGAAACGGTATTGACTTGTAAGAGAGTATATACTTACTAATAGAAAAAAAACCCTGTCAATAGAATAATAATTGCAGGAATGATTGACGGTTTATGAAGGCATCAGTTCATTTAAGATCAATCCGGCTGATAATGCATAAATTAGTTAATATTCAATGTATCCTATTATTTTGCCTCATTATTATTTCCATGGCAGAAGGTTCCACATTAAGTTATTCTGCCAGTTCTGGTTCTCTTCAAACGGTTCCAGCCGTGACATTTGTAACGCAGCTGTATTCACAAACGCCAGGAGTAAAAAATTCAGGTCCGGTTCTAAATAATGAAACAACTTTCCCTCGTGATTTTGGGCCACCTCTTCGGTACCGGAAAGGTATCCCCTCAAAGGGTGAGGTAAAAGTCCCGGTTTTTCTTGTGGATTTCCCACTTGAAAAACATACTGATAACGAGACCGCGAACGATGTCAATAATAAATTCTTTGGGCCGGGAGATCCTGCACAGTTTCCATATGAAAGTGTAAACCGGTATTATTATAGGTCGTCATATGGTTCTTTGAACATATCAGGAAAAGTTTATCCATGGTATACCGCAAGTCACACACGGGATTACTACAAACAGATTCCTTCCGGTGAGCGAATCCTTGTAAAAGAAGTGCTTGATCACTTCGCAAAACTTGGTGAAGACTTTTCGGCCTACGACAATAACAATGATGGATTTATAGACTGCATTTACCTAAAATGGACAGGTTCAAGGGACCCTGACAACTTATTCTGGTGGCCTGCCACCTTTCTCGATTATGGTGAAATTACAAAAGTAAGCGGAAAGTCAGTAAGGACGTTCTCCTGGCTTCCTTATACTACTGAGGTCTATAAAATATCTGGCAATTATACAGACGAAATATACAGGCCTATTACTGATATCCATGAAACCGGCCACCTGCTTGGCCTATCCGATTATTACGATCAAACTCGTGATAAAAATCCATACGGTGGCCTTGGGGGCTGGGATATGATGGATCAGAACTGGGGGGACCACAATGCTTTCTCTAAATACCTTCTTGATTGGATAAAACCAACTATTCTTTGTAATGGAAGCAGTACATATGTCATTAGACCCCTCGGTAACTATCCTGATGCCGTTCTTGTTATGCCTGGTGCATGTAACGGGGGGTATCAGGAGTACTTCCTTGTCCAGTATATAAAGCCAGGGCAAGGGAATTATCCCTTGGAATATGGAAACCCGGTCTGGCCTTTTAATCACGGTCCTTTTAATAAAAGCGGGCTCATGGTCCTTCATATCAATGCCGCAACAACCGGCCAGGGTGGAGACTTCCAGTTTAGCATGAGTACTGCACCAAAATTACTCTCACTAGTGGAAGCTGATGGAAAAAACGAGATAGGAGAAGGAAAGGGAAGGTATAAAGGCAGCTGGGACAGTTCTGATTTTTTCACCACGCAGATATTTTCACCAGTTTCTACGCCCAACAGCAGTAACAGCCATGGGTCGCAGACAGGGATTGTTATTAAGCCTCTAGGTCCGCAAGACGGTGGTTATAAAGTATTTATCGATTCCCGAATTCACTAACTGAAAAGAAAAGAGATTAGGAGTTGTAAGATACTTTCTTTGCAAGTTCAAACAGTCCATCAACTTCGGTGATATCATCATAGTTGAGTTGAGTGGTCTGGGTTGTCCCATTACCCTGCATACTATTGACGTGTACTGATGATTCACCTAATCCAACTGCCTTGGAATCGGGCCCATTTAATCCATATGCATTAACACCGTTAGTAAGACTTACAGGTGCTCCATTGTCTGATATGGTCCTTACTCCGCTTGAAGTTGTCAGGTCCATCTGTGAAACATCAAAGTCTGATCCTGCTGATACACGCTCAGCATATGAGCCACCCTGTGATGCCTGTTCTGTAGAGCCAAGAGGACAGAGATTTGATTGTTGCAGATTCGAAGAGTTGCCTATTACATCAAGGCCTACAGTCTGCGCATAGATCATTCTGCCTGCTTCACCCTGTGTCCCATTGAAAGTTACTCTCCTTGTTGCGTCCAGATTGTTCCCAAGGTCCTTACTTGATGTGTCAAGCTGGAGAGCTCCGTTATAATTAGTCTGTCCACCCTGCGCAAGGCCCTGCTCCTCAATTCCCATTGTACCAATAAGTTCGCCGGGATTCAGAGGCGGGCTGTCCGAGACATTGACTGTACTCTGTGTATACTCAAGACTTGTATACTGACGGAATCCTTCTGAGCCATATGCCTGTACATCAGTTCTAATCTGGATTGGGTCGCCATTGCTCGGCATTGTTCGTGCGCCCAAAGCTCCTGCCGGCAATAATAGACATGCAAACAGGAAAATAACAAGGATAAACCATATCTTTGCCATTCTTTTAGTCATTTTTACCCCCTACCTAAATACTTTAAAAATATATTTACTTCACTTCTTATCTATTTATAAGTTGTGGTACAAATACGCGCATATAGAAGAGTAATTGAGATAATTTGCATTTATATCATTTTTTCCAGTAAATCAGTACCATTTATATATAAACAATTAATATTCAGTGGTATTTTACTGGCTCTTTTTTCGAATACATCCTTCTGGATGTCATCCAATTTGTACAGATCTAAAACGAGCCTGTCTAGTGATTCCTGAAACAGTCTGATTCTCTTTGAAAGAAAATCAAAGTCTCTATTAAATCTCGTACTTCTGGTATCTGACATGATGAGGATCATCTGCGCCAGAGCACAAATCCTATTCTCTCTCATCTTCTCGTGATGGTCGTAAGGATCAATCGAATAGGCAGGAATATTATTAATAATTTCAAATGGACTGTCATACAGACCAGATTTTTTATTATCAAAATACAGGGTTAAAAATACCGTTGAATTAAAAAATCCAAAGAGATAGTAATCAATTATAGGAATACTTACAGTTCCTGGCTTTTCTGCAACACAACCTGATGCGATTGCAAAACAAAGGTTTTTCCCACTCTGTTGTACTTGAATCCTCCGATTTTGGAATAAGTGCGGGATTGAACCCTGTTTGAGTTCCCTGTCTTCATACAACTTTTCTTCGAATATTTTCCCAAGAAGAATATTTTTTAAAGGCGTTCCTTTTTTAGAGAAATGTGAGATAAGTTCGTAGTAATCCGTATCCTTCAGGTCCCAGCCTTTCCCGTCAACCGGAAAATTTTGTTTGTAATATTCTGCGAAATCAGAATGATTTTCACTCTTTGAAAATATCGGTCCCTCAATAATTCTTATTTCCCCTTTTGAGGGCGCATTAGAGATTACAAGAACAACCGAACCTGGTGAATCACGGTTTCTGCGAAATTTTTCGGCCCAGAATATCGTTTTCAGTCTCTTGTCTGCAACAAATGCCCTGATGTCGGAAGCGGCTTTAGAATGAATGATACTATCTGGAATGGCGAGGACCAGTTTACCTTCGGAGCAAAGAAGCCCGAAACACCGTTCGATGATACAGGGGTATAGTCCTTCATTACGGTTATATGTCTGGTATCTACGTTCAATGGCCATTTCCTCTTTGATTTCGGGTAAAAACGGGTGGAGGACTGATCCTATGATAAGGTCAAATCCACAGTTTTCGACAAATTCTGAAAATTTTACAGGTCTTAGTTGTTCTGTTTCGGTTGTTAGAGTTGAAGAAAGTACAGTGTCAGAAAAATCTTCATCACATAATAATATATTGCCACAAATAAAGCGTGAACTAAATTTTTGTAGCATAATTTCAATTTCCTGACATATTTGTAACCCGCTCTTCGCAACATGACTCTGATTCATAACAAAATTCAGGGCTACAATGAATGCAGATACCACAAGTTTCCTGGAGTCACGGTCCACTGCGTAAAATAAAAAATTATTATCATCAATTAAAAGTTTTTCCTCATCTTGTATCCATTCAGCGAGAGAAAGAATATTTATCCCGGTTCCACAGGCAGGATCAAGAATTCTCATTGGAAATTTAGAGGGAAATGCTCTGACCTCATCAGAAGATTTTGAGAAAATGCAATGATAGATCTTTCCATTGAATGGACCGGTTTCAGCCGGAATTCTATCAGATATTTCACTAAATTTTACCAATCCGCCACCATATAACAGTAAATCACTTTCAAACAAAACCGAAAATATATTTGTAAGAGAGGATAAAGGCAAAAGCCCGTTTTTTAATTGAGAAAATAACTCTATCAGGAGTTTTACCCCAGTTTTGAATGCTTCAGGAGAGTTTAATTCAACTACTTTGGGAGCTCCAGAAAAATGTGGAATAATTAGTTTATAATCTAATTCTTCACAATAGGTCTCTATATGAAAGATTGATCTGGTAAAAGCAACTGCTAGAACAGAAAGCAATGAACATGTAACCATAAAATCGAGAACTGGCCCTGAAACACCCGGATTTTCAAGAATCCCCTGACGTCCAAATGCTGACCTCAGGCTCTGAAGACAGGATAGGATATTGTCAAGAATATCACAGGAAAGAAGGTCATTTTTCCTTGAAAATGGAGATATTGCCTCTTTTAAAGGGGGATATTTCAAATATTTATTCTTTTTTTTCATAGATGAATAATATATCTCCCAGGACCGCACTTGCGGTCTCAATTGAACCCGCTCCTTTCCCTATCATCGTAATTTCTCCTGCAAGGTCTGTGCAGAGCGTGATTGCATTGAGACTTCCATCTACAACAAGCGGGTGACTTTTAGGGATGATTCTTGGTGAAACCCTGATCATTCCCTTTTCAGGGACGGCTTCGGCGATTAACCTTATAGTTGACTCCTGCTCCTCTGCAAGACGGACTGCATCGCTTGTTAGAAGGTCAATTCCGGTCACTTTCGCGTCTTTTAGTGTTATCCCCATATCCCAGATGGTATTTGCAAGGATTACAAGCTTTATTGCGGCATCGATTCCTTTTACATCATAGGCCGGGTCTGCCTCAGCATACCCAAGTTCCCGTGCTTCATTAAGCGCCTGCAGATAAGTAAGACCTTCTGAGGCCATCCTTGTCAGGATATAATTGCATGTTCCGTTAAGGACTCCGTAAAGGGATTTAATTGTATTTCCTTTAAGTCCATGACAAAGGGTATGAATTATAGGAATAGCACCTGCAACAGTGGCTTCATATCTAAGTGATACTTCGTTTTTATGAGCAAGTTCCTTCAATTCCCGATAATATAGTGCAATCGGCCCTTTATTTGAGGTGACTACATGTTTTCCCCTTGCAAGAGCTGAACGGATATACGTCACTGCAGGTTCGGCAGTATCTGCGTTAGTAGGACTTAGTTCTACAAGAATATCATAATCAGCAGTATCTATAACGGATTTGGCGGTCAGGCCGGGCTCCCCGCAAAGCCCGGTTTTCACTTTTTTTTCGAGAACTGTCTTAGGGCTTAATCCTTGATTACTGATTATTGCACTTTTTGAGTCTGCAACGGCTGTTAATAGTATCCCTTCACCTTTTCTATCTATGACTGAAAGAAGCCCCTTTCCAACAGTACCAAGACCGATAACAGCAATCTTCATAATTAGTCCTCAAGTGGTTCAATGAGCAGGATATCTTTCTCAAATGCAACTTTTCTCAATAGTGATACCGCGTGTTCAATATTTTCCCGTGTCAGGGCCCTGATCTCTATTCTTGCCGACGAACGGTCATTAATTGCAGGCATCATAACATTAAGTGATGTAACTTCTGCAAAGCCTGTTTTGTCAATAGTGTCAACAGTGTCCACAATATCAGTATGCATGAGGTGTCCTATCATAATGAGCGTTTCAGAGAAAAGGAACCTGTCTTCACCGATCCTCTGAATCCTGACTCCACTCTCTTTTAAATGCTCTATTAGACCTGAAAGCCTCTCTTCCGGGATTTCAATAACAATCTGTACACTGAGTGTCTGCATCTCTTTTTCGGGGTCCCTCTGATGGATAACCGCTATTATATTTCCGCCCGTATCTGAAATCGGTTTTAATGCATTGACTAATTCCCCTGGTGAATCGTTCATCTCAAGTTTCATAGAGACCCGCATAGTAGAGTTCGCCTGCCAAAAGATTAATTGGGCTATAAAAAGATAAGGGTTTCAGGTAAAATTCAGGAATGAACTGTATCCGAAAGGAGACAGACATCACCATACTCGATGAATATCCTCCTGTTAATTATTCTCCATGACAGGATCAACTTGATTATATCTGTCGCAGTGAGCACCTTTTTCTCGCTAAACAGTTTTATCGGCCTTACCCGCGTTTGTTCTTCCAAATAATGTTCAAGTTTCATTACGGCCTCAAGGCGCAGTGAGCCATCCAGAGTGAGACCACCCATTTGTCTGTTTGTGAACGAAGTTTAGGAGTAAAAAGTGTATGCAGGCCTTCAAGAATGATTATCTTTGTTGGATTGAAAGGGATCGCATCCCTGAATGATCCTGTAGAGTGATCATAGACCGGCTTATTTATTGTTAATCCGGATTTCAGGCGTTTTATATCCTCTTCAAGTCCTGAAAGGTTATTAGCTTCGGGGTTGAGGGGTGTAATACCACGTTCTCTTCGTTCAATTCTATCAAAAAGGTGATAATCGTCAAGTGTTATCGAACTTACAAAGAGAGGTCCGAACACCTGCCGTATTGACTCCGTAAATGTTGTTTTCCCGGAACCACTGTCTCCCGCAACTCCTATGATGTAGATGAAAGGGGAGCGGGCAATAACATCCTTGAAGTTGATTTTTTCCATATTGTATAATCCCGTTTCATGGTTTCCTGATATCAAAAGCAGTGCTAAGTAAGGCGTATGAAAAAATATAACCGATAATTCCTGCAATAATAGCAGTAACAATTCCCAGTGGAACAAATTTAAAAGGGCCGGAAAGTGAGAGATCTGCTTTTGAAGTTATGAGAAAGACTATGACTGCAGCACCAAGGGCATACCCCACTCCATAAACTGTCGCTTCCCTTGCCATGTTCTTTTTACTGTCTATCGTCCTTGAAGGGTGAAGTATGACAAGATCTCTTTGTTCCTTATTGCAATAAGGACAGAAATCTGCATTATCCGCGATAGCTTCACTACAAAACTGGCAGGCTTTCATAAGGTTAATTCCTGTAATGCATTATTCATTATTGATATGTATCTAATTTCCGGTTAAAGGGGGGTTAAAATTTATCTTCTGTATCTCTTCAGAGTATTGAGGATACGTGGTTTATTCTGATAATAATGAACTCTCATCGAGGGAAAAAAATACCGCATATGTTTTGGCATTGAGGCTCCTGCAAGGATTATCTTTCCAAATACATTCTTTTCAGTTCCGGTTACTGATGACTTTTTTCCTTTTATTGAATTTAGAAAATCGTCCAGGTCCCCTGCCTCCCCGATTGTTACAACACTTCCAAGGTCATAGGGAGTGTGTCCATCAGAACCTCCTGTTATTCCAAGGTCATAATTTATTGCGTCATTATAAGCCTTGACGTTATCTTTTCTCGGTAATCCTGCTGATAAAACTTCAAGAGCATCAAATTTACGAATTATTGACTCTTCCAGGTATCCTTTCGCATAACATTTGAGCACACCCTTATTCAGGAATAAGTAACCATATGGATGTGCAGCAGATGTGACACAGTCAAAATCTTCTGAAGCACGGATTATAGCCTCTGTCGTGAGTGAAATAGCGAGGTATGGACTTCCGAGGATAGAATCCCTTACGTGTTCCCTGAAAAATAGTGAGAGGTCTTCGGTATCATAAAAATAGAGGAGAATATGAGGGCCATCAAAAGCACTTACCTCAATTCCAGGGACTATAAGTAGATTATTGTGTGGAAGAGTCCCAGCTTCAGTTACTCCACTCACTGCATTATGGTCAGTAATTGCAACACCAGTCTTCCTTTTTGTCGCGAATCTAAGAAGTTGGGGAACTGAGGTAAATGCATCAGAGTGAGAGGTATGAAAGTGCATATCCACCGGGATAAAACCGTCCTGATAAACTGACGCTATGTCAGGTTTTGAAAAATTTATCTCACGGTAAAAGGATTTGTCAGGTCTCGTCATGTCCGTTTTTTTAGTATTATAGGTTGAAGTATAAATGGTTGTCCAACATTTTAGCTTAAAGCTTAAATGTCATAAAGACTTAAATTTCCTGATGAACAACCGGGTAGAGACACCCCAGAAGATACGTTTCCTTAAATATCTCCTTGAAATAGGGAACGAAATAAAACCCGGTGACATTGCAATCAGGCAGAAATGATAGAACACCTTGTCGTACGACAACACGTTGACCAGATATGTCGCTCACTTGGTCATCCAAGCAGGGCAGCCTGCGGAGTCATTGACCATGATCCTGTCTGTTGCGGGGAGTGTGAGAGATAAATGAGCTTCAAGCTAATTAAAAGGCCTGGATTTTATTCTTTGATAAAACGAACTCCGCCTTTAATAGTCCTTTTTTCATTTCTTTTGGTTATTATAACGCTCTCAGGGTGTACAGGTGACCAACGAGGTAATTTAGAAAAGAATGGCGATTCACTTGTTATTGCATGCACAATTCCACCGCAGGAGGAATTTATAAAAGCCATTGGAGGGGATAATGTCACAGTTTTTGTTATGGTCCCTCCGGGCGCAAGTCCGCATACCTATGAACCATCTCCTTCCCAGATTAAAGGGCTCGAATCTGCTGATATGTATATTTCACTTGGGTCAGGACTTGAGTTCGAAAACAGATGGCTTTCTAGGATTCAGGGGATGTATCCGAACCTTCCTATCATTAACTCCTCAAAAGACATTGTATTCATTACCGGGGAAGAACACACATTTACTGAAAATGGAACTGCCGGAGATACGAATAATACCGGAAATGGAAAAGACCCGCATGTCTGGGTCTCATTGAGGAATGCTGCAACAATTGTGAATACCACCTATGAAGCACTTTCCAGATTCAGGCCTGCAAAAAAAGAAATGTTTGATAGGAACCGTGACAATTACCTTGCAAATCTTTCACAACTGGATAGAGAGATAGAGAAAGAACTTTCAACTCTTTCATTGCGAAAAATTATTGTTTACCATCCATCATTGGGGTATTTCAGCCGGGATTATAATCTGACCCAGATATCTGTTGAAGTTGAAGGACATGAACCAGCTGCAAAAAGTCTTGCAGCTCTCATCGATGAAGCGAAGTCTGAAAATATTACAATGGTCTTTGCTGAACCTGAGGAATCAACGAGAGGAGCAGAAAAACTCTCTGATGAGATCAATGGAAGAATGGTTATCATAAGTACGCTCTCAAGTGATTATATCAGGAACATGCAGCATATTGCTGATAAGATTTCAGGACAATAATGGATAACGAGCCCCTGATAGAGATAAGAAACCTTACACTACGCTACCATGGCCAGGTTATACTGGACGATGTCAGCCTTACAGTGCGAAGAGGGGATTTTTACGCAATAATAGGGCCAAATGGTGCAGGGAAGACCACCCTTATCAAGGCAGTCCTGGGCCTTGTTCCTATTGACAGTGGAGAGATCCTTCTCTTTTCAGAACCGGCCGGGCCTAAAGGACGAGCCAGGATAGGATATGTACCACAATATCAGGCCTTTGATTTCCAGTTTCCGATTACGGTCCATGAGATGGTCCTGACTGGCAGACTCGGCCGGAAGATCCATCCTTTTAGCAGATATGGTCTTCACGATTTCGAGGCTGCAAATAAGGCACTTTCAAGGATATCAGCAGTTTCCCTCAGTAAAAAGCAGATATCTGATCTATCAGGTGGTGAGCGGCAACGTGCCCTGATTGCACGAGCTCTTGCTGGAGAACCTGAAGTCCTAATCCTTGATGAACCCACAGTGTTTGTCGACACTCCGACAGAAGAGCAGTTTTATGAACTGCTTTCATCACTATCGAGGGAAGTCACAATCCTTATGATAACTCATGATATCGGAGTGGTTTCAAAGCATGTTAACCGCGTGGCATGCCTGAACCGCAAGCTGTACCAGCATGAAAGCGATCAACTGACTCCTGAGATGATTTCGATGGCATATGGGTGTCCGGTTGACCTGATCACTCACGGAGATGTACCTCACAGGGTATTTGCAAGGCATGGTAATGAACCATGATCGAGGCATTCGGGTATGAATTCTTTCGTTCTGCTCTCCTTGCAGGACTTCTTGCATCAGTCGTTTGTGGGATTATTGGGAGTTATATCGTTGTCAAACATATGATCTCTGTAGCCGGCGGAGTTTCCCATGCTGCTTTTGGTGGCATAGGTCTTGGATATCTTCTTGGATTAGACCCGCTTACAGGAGCTTTTTTCTTTACTTTGGGGGTTTCTGTTGCCATATGGGGGCTTATGGAACGTGCACGGGAACACATTGATACACTTATAGGTGCGTTCTGGGCAGGTGGAATGGCTTTTGGCATCCTCTGCATTTCACTCACTCATGGTTATACATCTGATCTCTTCAGTTACCTGTTTGGGGATATCCTGCTCGTCCCGCCTGAACACCTGATTCTAATCTCTCTTTTAGGCATTTTTGTTATTATCATTGTAACCTTGTTTTATCCTGCTCTCCAGGCAGTAGCATTTGACCAGGAATACGCAACAATATCAGGTCTCCCGACAAGGGGACTCAACCTTCTCGTCCTCATACTTATCGCGGTAGCTGTTGTAGTTCTTATCCAGGTTGTTGGGACAATTCTTGTTATAGCCCTGTTAACGCTTCCGGCTGCAATAGCAAGGCATTTTTCAAAAACTCTTAGTGGTCTTATGATCAAGTCCACCATAATCAGTATGATAATTACAACAATTGGGATATTCCTATCATGGATCTTTGATATTCCATCAGGTTCCATGATAATCCTCTTTGGTGTGTGCGTTTATCTTGTAGTAACGGCAGGAAAAGAGATGTTCAACCACAGGGTATTATCAGGTAGAGAACAATGAATTTTTTCTGGACTACTTTTCCAGAAAAAAAATGAGTTGATTATTTCAATTTCCAAACATTATTTTTCTTACTACTTGACAATGAACTGACCATTCATCATTGGGTGCACGTCACACCTGAAGAAGTATACTCCCGGTTTATCGGGTGCCTTAAACGATGGATATGTTATCTGATCAGGACCGGTTATTATTTCTCCTTTAAATATTTGATTTTTTAGCGTTGAATCGGTGTAAATAGCAACATTGTGAGGTATTCCCACATCCTGGTTTTTAAACATAATAAATACCTGGGAACCTGCAGGTACTGTGACTGATTTCTGGTCAAAAGCAAAACCGGTTGCAGTAATTGTAATATTGTTACTCTTTTTTGCAGATGTCAGGGTTATTGAAGGTTTCTTTGTGGGTGTTCTCGTAACCAGGGTTGTAGATATTTTACTGGCTGTCGGGGTAATATTGCGGGTAGAGTTAATATTAGGCAGGAGTTTTGAGGTTGGTAAACTCTTCACAGAATCGATCTTTTTCCATTGTTCATAGAGATTAATTTTTCCATTTATCATAATTGAGGCAGCAGGACCTGTCCATATAGCTAGAGTAATTAGTACAATAACTATGAAAAAGGCCAATCCCTGAAGTATTTTCTGTTTTCTCATGAATATCGCTTGGGGAGTTGGCATAATAAAGGTTCAAGTAGCTGCAAAAAAGAGGGGAATTGACAAAGTCTTACAATCCAAGAGCGATGAGTGAAGGTGGTTTACCAAGACCCACCGGCCAGACTATCATATCACCCGCAACAGCAGGCCATGCATTAATTCCACCTGATGCTTTGTAACTCCAGATCTCTTTTCCATCTGAAGTCCGGTACGCAAAAATTTTTCCATCATAAGAAGCAGTGAAAACCAGATCATTCACAACTGTCGCTCCTCCAACGTTGATGGATGACATCGGATTGTCCCATAAGATCTTCCCGGTATTAACCTCAATTGCAGCAATCCCACCCTTTCCATCTGAAAAAGGCTGGAGTACAAGATCTCCGGGGACTGTTGTAGAAGGAGTCCAGTTTGCATAAAGATCAAGATATGGAACAAAAACAGTCCCATTACTATATGCCATTGGTGTCTCGACACCACCCAGTGGTCCTGGGTAAACTCTGGTTGTTCCCTCCGGGAGCAGTGCGAGTTGATCGTTCTCATGCCTGCCAACAAGAGTAGTCCATAGTACATCTCCTCTTTCACGGTTAAACGCAAGAACACGACCCATTTTACCGGCACCAATTACGATATCCTGTTGTTTTCCGGATATTATCGCTGTCGTGAGTATTGGTGAGACTTGGAAGTCATAATCAAAGAGGTCATGTGGGACCACCTGTCTGAACCAGTTTAACTTTCCGTCTTTGTAATTAAGGGAGAGAATGCTGCTTGAATAAAGATTAGGGCCTGGTCGACTTGCCCCATTAGGATATTCCTTTGTTCCTGCAAAAGGAGCCGGGTTTCCAGTCCCCCAAAAAATAGATCCACTCTTTTCATCAACAGCTGGAGGGTACCATGAGCCCCCTCCACTATTGACCTTAGGATTACCCCAAATATCAGGCGAATCAACAGTTGAAAAAGACCATTTTTCCAGACCTGTATCCACATCAAGGGCGTAAATAACACCAATTCCACCCGGTGCATAGAAAAGATCACCCGCTCCGGGAACGGTCGACGTAAAGAGAAGATTATTATAAACAAGTGGCTGAATATCGACTCCGGTTGAAGAAATAGATGAGAGTTTCCTGGACCATATGGGCTTTCCGGATACACTATCTAGTGCAATCATCGAATAAGAGTCATTTGCGGCAAAAACTTTTCCCCAACCAACCGCAGGTCCGTTTGGTCCTACCGTAGAACTTATATTCGCTTTGTAGATCCATTTTACAACTCCGGTTGACCGGTCGAGGGCTAAAATATTGTCTCCTGCATCCTGGAAGTAAATTGTATCTCCTAAAATAAGCGGGTTACTGTTCGCCCCTCCAAACGGGCCTTTTCCAACGATTGTATAGTTCCAGATGAGATGAATTTTTCCGATATTTTTTGAATTAATTGTAGAATTTGTAGTGAACCGTGTATTTCTATAATCTTTATTTGGTAAAGGCCAGTCCTTTTCATATGTCTTGACTTCGGGAGGAATCCGAGTAATATTGATTACATTTTCGTTTCCAGAATAAGAATCTGTGACATATGCACCGGAGCTGATTCCTGATGCCATCAGTAACAAGAATACAATGAATATAAGAAGGGTAGTTAAATAGAAATTTTCTAAGTGTTGAGGAACTTCCATGTTGATCACTTATTATTACATAATATAAGTGTTTGCATAGGTGGAGATATTTATTCGTATTCAAGGTTGCATTTTGTCTTTAAAAAATTCTTCATAGTTTATCTCCCCTGTATAGGTTTGGATGTTTAAAGCTGCCTCAGCAATATCGTTTAAATAGAGCAATTGCGACCTAGACATAAATAACTTCCTTCAGCATGGGCTCCCGAATTAATGGTTTGAGGGCAGATTCCGTGACAAGATCAACTTTGCGGTTAAAAATGTCTTCGAGGTAAAATTTTATACCTATGAAGTTGTCGAACAGATTAATAATCAATCGAACTATTCTGTATTAAATACTGGTGAGATAACATAACATAAAAGTGAAATTAACTACCATGGCTCATGAAATATTATCAGGTAGGAAAATTCTTTCTTGATTTATTGATATTCGGGTCATTAAAAATTTTCGAGTTGAAATGGTTCTGAAACTAGGTGTAACAGGAAAAGTTCTCTGTCTCTTTGTCGTAATATCACTTATAGCGATTTTTTTCTCTTTTATCATTGGTATCCCTTTAATCGATAAAATGGGGAGCATTGCAGTTAACAGTAGCGAGGCACTTGGTGAAGCTGCTGTGAATGACAGTTCAAAAGCCCTATATCAAAGTGCAGGACGTGAACTTCTTTCAGTTGCAAAAGACAAGGCTGAAATTGCTGATATGTTTTTTGCAAAGACAGAAGGTGAGACAAGATCTCTTGCAAGTGCGGCAAATGACCTTACAAACGGCGAACCCCCCTTGGGATGGCCCCTCAATACAGAATATAAGAATCCGACTGATCTTAACCACACATCTGTTATTCACTTTGCACCCGGAGTAAACAGAAAAGAGACTGAAAGAGAATTAAAATATATAAGTGGAATGCCCGCATTTTTCTTTCCCCTGCTGTCAGTTGATCCCAATATAGATTCATTATATGTTGGAACTTCTACCGGAATGTATATGGAATCGCCCTGGTATAGTCAGATACCGGCTGATTATGATCCAAGGAAACGCCCCTGGTACAAAGATACATTGGAAGCAGGAAACCTGACATGGTCTGATCCCTATGTAGACGCGATTACCGGGGAACTAATGATTACCTGTTCAATTCCTGTAAATTCTGAAAAACACGGGTATTTCTGGATCATTGGGAATGATATCACAATTGATACCATAAATTCCCTTATCACAGGCACTGAACTCGCTGGTGGCGGATATTCTTTCCTCTTAGATAGAAAAGGCAATATTATCGCAAGACCCGGACTTTCAGCACAAAATATCCGGTTAAATGAATTATATGACAACGAATCCGCCACCTCATCACCAGGTGAAGGAATTAGGGATGTTATCGCTGATATGACAAAGGGAAATTCAGATGTACGTATAGTTTCGCTTTCAGGCTCACAAAAAGTGATTGCATATGCACCAGTACGGACAACGGGCTGGAGTATCGGCGTTGTAAGACCTGTTTCTGATATCATTAGCCCGGTTCGCCTGACCGAGGATCACATCCGGAATGAAACAAATACGACTGCAGATGCCATTTCGAAAGCCAGTATTGCGATAATCAACATATATACTGCAGGTTCACTGATTATCCTTTTTGTAGTGCTAATAATTGCCCTATTCTTCGCAAGATACCTTACAGGGCCATTAAAACTTCTAATGGAAACAATAAGAGCCATTGGAAATGGTGACCTTACTAGAAAAGTTATTCTAACGACAGGGGATGAATTCGAAGAAGTAGGCAACCTTGTCAATACAATGTGTAGAGACCTTACGCAGACTATGGACTCGCTTAAAAGGACAACGGCCGAAAAAGAACGATATTCAACCGAACTCGAGATAGCAAGAGAGATTCAGAGAAGTTTTCTTCCAGACCATCTCCCACCAGTCAGGGGTCTTGAAATAGCAGCAAGTTCTACAATGGCTAGAGAAGTGGGAGGAGATTTTTTTGACGTTTACCCTTTTCTACAGTCAGGACCCAAAAAAAACAGACTTTTTATTATGATAGCAGATGTATCCGGGAAAGGTGTTTCTGCTGCACTGTTTATGGCATTATCGCGAATAGTTATCCGTGTAAATGCAGTGTGGCATAACAATCCCGCAGAAGTTATGAAATACTCTAATCAGATAATAACAGCGGAATCTCGTTTAGGAATGTTTGTAACAATCTTTTTTTCGGAATACAACGATGAAACACACTCACTTCAATATGTTAATGCTGGGCATAATCCACCTTTCCTTATCAGAGGCGACAAACTAATCCAGCTTATAGGTACTGGTCTTCCTCTTGGCTGCATCGATGACAGTGAGTATAATTCACAGAGTATCATACTTGAAGAAAATGACCTTCTGGTCCTCTATACAGACGGAGTTACCGAGGCTGTGAACGAGGAACTTGAATTGTTTGGTGAAGAGAGACTCATCCGGATAATGTATGAGTCAAAAGATCTTTCAGCCGAGGAGATTCATGATTCTATACTCTCTGCTGTAGCGGCATATGCAGGTACAAGACCCCAGGAAGATGATATAACTGTAATTGTTATAAAAGCAGGTAGAACATCAGACAATTGATCTGGATTTTTTTTTTATAATACCGAGATGTAAAAAATATTTTGCTTTTTGTATATCCAAATAGTTCGTATCAATCTTCTTATTTCGAAGGTATTATCAAGTTAATAAGCTTTAATACCATTTGGTTTAAGTGATGAAATCTATTACCAGGTACTTTGTACTCCTTTTAATTATTCTTGTATTCTTTTTAAGTCTGAACAACCTTGCTTCAGGTGCCACAAGCACTCAAAATATTGAAAACACTATTCCTTCAATCGTATGGGTAAAAACGTACGGACAAGCGGGTGATGATGAAGGTTTGAGTATTGCTGCCGTGGGTAACGATGGTTATATCATAGGTGGCGGAACTGAAACATCGGTCACACATCTGGATGATTCATGGCTGAAGCGAATTGATAACAATGGGGTTACGCGATGGACACAGCATACGGTCCCTTTGATCCTGGATGATGCACATACAATAGTTCCGACAAGTGATGGCGGCTTCATTATTTCGGGGTGTACTGAGCCATTTGGAGAACATGGTCCAGAGAATGCAGCGATTATTAAAATGGACGGAGCAGGGAACTTTGTCTGGAATGACTCACCACTGAAAAACCTGAATGAGGTTGCATACGCTGCATTTGAAAATTCCAAAGGGATGTATATTTTTACAGGGCATACGACTAATACAGATTATTCAGTAATTAATCCAATATTAGGCCTTATTGACAAAAATGGGAAGATTCTGTGGGTAAAAACACTAACGAGTGATAAACCAACGGATTCGCAGTCGATTGTAGAGACTCCGGATGGTGGATACATTCTTGCAGGATACCGTGATGTAACCGGAAATGGAAACATCGATGCATGGGTTGCTAAAGTAAATAACGTTGGCGAACTTCAATGGGAGAAGACGTATGGTGGCGGAAAAACAGATTCTGCACATAAAATAATTGCTGGCGGAGAAGGAAAATATGTTATCGTGGGTGAAACAGATTCACAGGGATCAGGTTCAAAGGATGTCTGGATTTTTTCAATTAATCCTGATGGAAAACTTCTCTGGCAGAAAACATATGGTGGGAAAAATGATGACAGAGGTTTCTCGTTAACCCAGACTCAGGATGGAGGTTATTTGATTGCTGCAACAACAGCATCATATGGAGCTGGAAAAACAGATGCATGGTTAATAAAAATTGATCCTGAGGGTAATGCCCAATGGAGCAAAACTGTCGGTGGCGTAAATGACGACAATGCAAATTCTGTTATTGAAGACGGAAAGGGCGAGTACCTACTGATTGGCAATACTGATTCATATGGTGCCGGCGATTTCGATGCATGGGTCGTGGAGCTTAAATAAAGGAGGGAAAAATTATGGTAAAAAAGATATTTGGATTATCCTTCTTCTGCCTGATATGCTTCTTTATATTTCTCGTATTTACAACAGCCTCTGCAACAGATCTTTCACAGATTCAGGATAACCAACAACAATCGTCTTCTCCTCCCGGAGAGGTAGCACCTGTACAAACCGCAGATGCTCCAGCTTATGTACCCCCTCCACCTCAGGAGATACAACCCGTTTCACATGAATCAATTTTAACTCCGCAGCAAGAGCAATCAATTTCTGCAGCTCCACTACCGACCGCTGATATCTCTGTACTTGCGTCAGAACCAGTACCGACACAAGCTGCCGGACCAGGCCCTGGACCTTTCAATAATGCACCAGGCCTCTCAATCCAGACATCAACTCAGGTTGCGACACAGGTTCCAACGGTTCAGGCGACTGTGACAGGAGCAGGGACAACGGCAACTTCAGCTGCAACAACTGTGGCCTCTACTGTTGCAACAACAGTTCCTACAACCGTAGCAACTACAGTGGCTACTACTGCACCAACTACAGTTAGCACTCCATTGCCTGGATGTACCGCGTCGGGTAACACCCCTAATAAATGTTCGGTCACATCTACTGCAGCGACAACAGTGGCAACAACTGTAGCTACTATACCACCAACTACGGTTAGCACTCCATTGCCAGGATGTACCGCATCAGGTAACAACCCAAAAAAATGTGATGTAACTGTTGCAGCTACAACAGTCAGCACAACGTTGCCTGTTACAACCGCTACTGCTGCTGGCACAACCATTAATACTGCTACAAATACTCCAACTTCAACTCCAACTACCGCTAATATAGCTGCAACAACTGCTACAACTGTAGGAAAAACTGCAACTACAGTGGCAACTACTACTCCTACAACTACGACTACAACAGTTAGTACAACACTGCCGGTAACAACCGCTACTGCTACTGGTACAACCATTAATACTGCTACAAATACTCCAACTTCAACTCCAACTACCGCTAATATAGCTGCAACAACTGCTACAACTGTAGGAAAAACTGCAACATCTACTGGAACTGCAACTACAGTGGCAACTACTACTCCTACAACTACGACTACAACAGTTAGTACAACACTGCCGATAACAACCGCTACTACGGAGTCAGGCAAAACTACGGGAACAACAAAGGTTACTACTGTCGAAACAACTGAATCCGTTCAACCGACTCAAACTGAAAAAGTAACCTCTACAGAGT
>CAIYHQ010000069.1 GCA_903926075.1 uncultured Methanomicrobiales archaeon | reverse complement strand
GGAGAATGGGGATATTCTTACCAGTATTCTCTCCCGGTTCTTCCGCTTATACTCAACAAACTCTTTTGGACCCTCATCATCCTTTTGCCATCTACTATTTTAGGTATATTCTTCGGTATGGTAACTGGTGCATATTCCGGGTGGAAATCAGGTTCAAAACAGGACCTTACAACCTTTAATATCATGATAATGATCCGTGCAGTTCCTGACTACTGGTGGGCAATTGTGGCTGTCTATTTGTTTAGTTATTATCTTAAACTATTTCCAATAGGTGGATACACCGGAATTAACATTCTTTATTCCGGCATCGGTGTTATTGATGTCCTCTACCATGCATTTCTCCCTGTCTGTGTGCTTATCCTGAGTATAACTGCTGGAAATTATTATATGATGCGCAACTCGATGTTATCAGTGGTAGAAGAGGATTATATCACAACAGCCCGTGCAAAAGGATTACCAGAAAATTATATTTTATGGCGCCATGCAATGAAAAATACCATACTGCCGATAGTAACAATAGCGACCCTGCAGTTTGCTTCGATAATTACCGGAAGCATCTTTGTCGAAACTGTTTTTTCGTGGCCAGGGCTGGGTTTACTAACAACTGAAGCTCTGCGTGCCCGTGACCTTCCACTGCTTGAAGGGATCTTTCTTCTTGACACGCTTCTTGTAATAATTGCAAACCTTGTCGCTGATCTGCTTTACCCTCTACTTGACCCGAGGATAAGGACGGGTGCTGATGAGTAGAAAAAAACTGTTCTGGTTCTCGTGCCTAATATTTTTCGCGTATGTTGCTGTTGCAGTTTTTGCACCATTGATTGCCCCTTATGACCCTTATACCGTTTCCGGGCCTCCACTAAGGCAACCTGATTCAATGCACCCGCTAGGGACAAATGCAACCGGGCAGGATATCCTGAGTCAACTCATTTTCGGAACACGGATAACGCTTATAATCGGACTTGGGGCAGCTCTTATCTCGTGTTCAATAAGTGTCAGTCTTGGTATCCTGACTGGATATTACGGAGGTGCATTTGATGGGATAGTCATGCGTGGAATCGATATTTTCATGACAATCCCCCTTTTTCCACTCCTACTCGTGCTTACCCTCTTCTTCACTCCAGGAATATTCCTCGTGGCAATCCTCATGGGTGTACTCGGGAGCACCCACAGTGTCCGTGTCTTTCGCTCCCAGGTTATGGGTATCCGGAATGCCAGTTTCATCGAAGGTGCGAGAGCCATCGGTTCACGGGACATGCGAATCATGTCCCACCACATCCTGCCTAATCTAATACCCATTGTAACAGTCAGGTTTGTGTCATCGGTCCAGCATTACATCCTCTTAGGAGTAGGTCTGAGTTTCCTGGGCCTTGGGGACCCAATGGTCATTGACTGGGGGCAGATGATAGAGCAGGCGTACTCATCGGGAGGGTTTGCCCTGGGGCTCTGGTGGTGGCTCATTCCTCCAGGTCTTGCCGTTGTCGGACTTTCTCTTGCACTTGCACACCTTGGATACAGTAGTGAAGAATTCTACAATCCGCGACTTGAGAAGAACAGGTATTGAGAATGATGCGTTTTACAAACATATTGGAGATCCTGGTTTATGCAACTCCTTGAGATAACAGGCCTTCAGGTCAGCTTCATAAAAGACAGGGAAATTATCCATGTTATTGATTCTGTTAACTTGACATTGGAAGCCCATGAATCGTGTGCTCTTGTAGGTGAATCCGGTTGCGGAAAAACCGTTCTTGGTATGGCGGTAATGAGACTTCTTCCTTCAAATGCTCAAATCGAAGGCTCAATAAGGTACAGGGAGACCAACCTCCTGGAATTAAATAGTCACGATATGCTCCAGATACTGGGAAAAGAGATAGGAATGATACCGCAGAACTCTGCCATGGTTCTCAACCCGGTCATGACAATTGGACGCCAGATTACTGAATCCCTTGTGCTTCACGAAGGCATTTCCAGTAAAACTGCTGATGAAAAAGCAATTTATCTTCTTAAACGAATGGATATTCCTGACCCTCATTATGCTCTCAGCCAATACCCGCATGAATTTTCAGGAGGAATGAGGGAAAGGATCCTAATAGCCATCGTTCTTGCATGCGAGCCTACCCTTATTATTGCTGATGAGCCTACAGCCGGCCTTGATATTCTCGTCAGAAAACAGACAATAGAACTTCTCATGGAACATTCCCGCGATAAAACATTTCTGCTTATAACTCACGACCTCGGAACAGCACATGAACTATGTTCACGAATTGTTGTCATGTATGCAGGTGAGATTGTTGAATCCGGAAATACACGGGAAGTACTCTCCATGCCTATGCACCCATACACTCAGGGGCTCCTCACATCACATCCTTCTGCCGGACTTCATCCTATCCCGGGAATGAGTCCAAACCCAGGCAGTTTTCCGGAAGGATGCAGATTTTATACACGGTGCAGTTCTGTTCAGGACCTCTGCACGAAAGAACATCCATCTTTAAAAGAAACTGGCAAAATGCGAAAGGTCCGGTGCCTGAGATATGATTGAACTCAAAGGTATCACAAAAGAATATCTTTCAGGGATAATTTCAAAACATAAAAAGACGGTCGTATCAGATGTATCTTTCAGCATAAAGAAAGGTGAAACTCTTGGCATTGTCGGCGAGAGCGGATGCGGTAAAACGACCCTTGGCAGGATAGCACTAAGGCTTACCGAACCCACTCTTGGAGAGATATGGTTCGATGGTGTTGAGATTACGGCATTGTCTAAGTCATCCATGCGAAAGATGCGACCCAGGATGCAGATAATCTTCCAGGACCCGGATACAGCCCTGGACCCGAGGATGACAATAAGAGATTCCATTGCCGAACCCTTTAAAATCTGGGAGCGGTCAGGCCGTCATGAAACTAATGAAAAAGTTCTTGAGATGCTGGACATAGTCGGACTTCAGCCAGATCTTATATCCAGATACCCTTTTGAGCTCAGCGGGGGACAGAAACAACGTGTGGCCCTCGCAAGAGCTCTCGCACTAGACCCTGAGTTTATAGTTGCAGATGAACCGACTTCAGCACTTGACCTTTCAGTACAGGCCCAGGTTCTCAGTTTATTCCAGGGTATTCGGGAAAAAAAGGGCATTACGCTTCTTTTCATCTCCCATGATCTCCAGGTTATCCGGAATATGGCAGACTGTATAGCGGTTATGAAAGAAGGAGTTATCCTTGAGATCCAAAGAACATCCGATCTATTTGCCTCCCCTGGGCACCCTTATACCCGGCAACTTATTGACGCAGAAATTGAAGGGGAGGCCTGGTTCGGAAAGGGAATCTGATAAGTGGATAATCGTCCGTGTTAAATGCTGACCTGAGTTAGGTCACAAGTGTAACAAAACTATATCAAATAACTATAAAATAGGTTTTATATGAAGTATACAGATTTTATTGAGGGAATAGAATGTTTTGGCTCAACAATAGACGATATGTTTGAGCTTGAAATTGGTGTGCCAACTGATGAAATAATCAGCCTGGGTTGTAATGCCATAGAAATGGAAACTGCTTCAGCATTTAGAGCAGCGTCATTATCGGGTTTTTCATTAGGTGCTTTACTGAGTGTTTCTGAAAATACTCTGCTTAAATAAACATTATTCTGTGGAAGGACCCTGGAAGAAATGAATTACAGAAAAAAAGTCCGGAGAACTATGTTCCCTAAAATTATTTTAGA
Source organism: uncultured Methanomicrobiales archaeon (assembly GCA_903926075.1). Lineage (GTDB taxonomy): Archaea > Halobacteriota > Methanomicrobia > Methanomicrobiales > Methanospirillaceae > CAIYHQ01. The sequence continues at coordinate 57,665 of CAIYHQ010000069.1, read as the reverse complement.
GGTGTTAAAATAATGCGAGGTCTGCCTTTTCTCATTTTAATATCACTTGTCATGGCGATATTGATGGTAGGATGTACCTCACCAGGACCGGATACTTCTGCATATTGGATAATTAAAGGATCTATTCTTAGCAAGCAAGGTCAATTCGATGAGGCATTAAATGCATATGATAAGGCAATTTCAATTGATCCAAAGGATGAGGCTACATGGGTCAGTAAAGGGAAAGTTCTCATTATCCAGGGTCGTTGGGAGGAGGCCTTAAAAGTTTTTAACATAACTACACAGCTAAATCCGAAGGATACCACTGCCTGGATTAATAAAGGGGTTGCTCTCAATAACCTGGACCGTTATAATGAAGCGTTAGATACATATGACAAAGCAATCGCAATTGATCCTACAAATGCCATTGCGTGGGGAGATAAAGGGCTTATTCTATACGATATCGGACGGACCGAGGAGGCAGATATGGCATTTGCAAAAGCAGGATTCCCACCAAAGCAAAAGAACCTGCCTGTCATGGTAAGAGTGAATGAAAGTTAAAAATGTAAATAAGAAATGAATATTAGGTTTTTTAAGAAAGAGGGTGGTGTTTTTAAATTCCTTCTATCGCAATAACAGTCATCCAGATAATCCCGGTTGCTATCAGTATATAAAAAACGATGAAAAAAGCATTGAATTGAATAAAGGATTGAATATGATGGACATGAAGGAAGGAGAAAGCGCTGAGCTCCAGTGTGAAGGTGAAAATAAATAATTAGAAGTAATGAGAATGTATTATATATTGTTGAGAGTTGATAATCATGGCAAAGCCAATTGAACTCGGACTGGTATTAGAAGGTGAAGATGCCAGAAGGTTCGACAAATATATGGAAAATCCTGATTATACCGAGAGGGGACTTAAACTTATCAGGAGTGCAGCAGAACGTGCAAATCGAACAAAAATTGAATGAATATCCCCTATGACGAGTTATCCATCCAAATTTTAACCAACGAACATAATCTCTCTTCGTTTACATGCGGGGATGAAGATCTTGATGATTTTTTAATAAATGATGCATTTAAAAATCAATTGATTCGTTTTTCAGTCACAAGAGTTGTGTTTCATCATAATTATCTTGTGGGATTTTTTACGTTAACAACAGATTGCATAAATAAAGAAGATTTTATAAAAAGAGATCAGATACAAGAGATTAGTTATAGAAAATATCCTGCTTTGAAAATTGCACGATTAGCAACCGCTTCTTCCTTTCAACGGAAAGGAGTAGGTGAGATTATGTTAGGAAAGATATTCGAAATTGCAGTGAATATATCAAAGTATATTGGTTGCAGGATTATTACAGTTGATTCAAAACCTGGTACCATTGATTTTTATCGAAAATATGGATTTAAAACGGCAAAAAATGATCAAAACATTATCAGATTAACATACATTTCTATGTACATTGATTATTTCAACGCCATAGAAATATCAAAAATCGATCATACATTAAAAGAATATGATCAGAATATTTCTAAAAAATAATTTTTGTGAACCCCTCCTTTCTATGTTCCACCCGCCTCAAGGCAGTTCTATCCGTTTCAGGAGAGTATTACTCACTAATTGTTAATATTACCTCTCTGCAGAGGTTATTGTATAAATAAAAAATTTGATTCAGCAACGATGAAACAAAAGAGAAAAACGGGCTGAATAATAGCTTCTTCAAATTATTAAAGTTCACAGAAAACTGTGAATTAATTGGGACAATTAATTATTATAGTCAAACATTAATCAACCACTGCTCATGGATTTTTATTAATAATAAGTAATTGTTAAATAATAACAGTTAAAAACAAATACGTACATGGTGGTACAGGCTTGTAGACAATTTATACTCGCCATGAAATATTCTGAAGTATTAGGACAAAGGAGAAATCTATGGATTATTTGAAAAAATTATCGAAAGGAAACAGAGAATCGGCGGTGTCACCAGTCATTGGGGTCATGCTGATGCTTGTTGTTACCATCATCGTCGCTGCTATAGTGAGCGGATTTGCAGGAGGCCTGATAAACGGGCAGCAAAAGTCACCTACTCTATCTATGGATGTGAAGATATCCAATTCGGGAAGTTATATAGGAAGTGGTTTCACAGCTAATGTGCTTGGAGTAAGCCAGCCGATAAATACAAAAGACCTTAAAATTGTCACTACATGGACTACCACGATGAAAGACCCCACTAGTGCAGACCTGAGTTCAACTCAGCAATCTTATGCAAATGGGGCGATTTTTAACGGTGGAAATACCTCGCTTGGGAACATTGTGAATGTATATTGTTGGCAGGGAATGCAGACAAAAGGGTTTACAAACTGGGCGACCGCACCGTTTGGAATGGGGCCTGGTATCAGCCAGACGAACCCAACAGATCCCATTGGTAAGAGTGCAAGTGCATATCAAAAACTGGGCTGGTTCGGACAATATGCCCTTGTGCAGGGAGTAGGGCTCTTTGCATATCTATATGGAAGTGATTCTGGTATGGCAATTGGAGGGGCACCCGGGTATGCTTCTGCAAGCGGATACAATGGTGCAACTCCGTATAGATATATCGGCTCTGGTAACTTTGTGAATGGAATGATTGATCCTACAGCAGCAGTCCTTGGAACCGGGTGGGAACAGCTTCGGGCAGGGGACACTGTAAGTGTAAAGGTTATCTATGTGCCAACCGGTGCTGCAATTTTCAGCAAAGATGTCATAGTGGAGGGATAAGGGCATGAACCGGAATAATGAAGATGCTATATCACCGGTTGTCGGTGTCATCCTGATGATTGTAGTGACAATAATAATCGCAGCAGTAGTCAGCGGATTTGCAGGTGGATTTATGAAAGGCCAGGTTAAAACACCACAGGCAACAATCCAGGGCAAATTTAGTGTCACATCTGGCCTTCAATTTACACACGCAGGAGGCGATCCTATCCCTTCAGCTGATATGATGATAACTGTCAAAAACGGACCGACATTTGGTTCAGGACTTGAAGCAATGTCGACTAATGTCCTGAATCTGTCAAACGTAAGTAACTCGGCCTATATTCCTGTTTTGTTTACAAATGCTGGAAATGTAGACGGTTACAATATCACATCGTTTAACCCGGGTGATACATGGCATGTAGATAATAATCCCTATTGTAATCCATCGGCACTACAACCTACTGTGGCTTCAAGTCATGGAATCTATACATTTGACAAGGTAAGCAGCAGATGGTCATTCGCTCAAAATGACCCCACAGCGCCGCCGGATAGTTTCTGGGCACTTGACTTTGTGAACCCGGCGAATATAGGGAAAAGTTTCTATCTTGATGTAAGTGACAAGAGAAATGGGGCCCTTATCTCACGTGCAGTGATACAAATCGGAGCTTAATGGAAGTTTAAGGATCTGACTATATATTACCTGATGAAATAGGAGGGAAGACACGACTTATTCGTGTTTATTATTCTCTTTTATAATTTTCTTTTTTGTAACTATTTAGCCTAAAACACCTTTTTTTTAGATGATTAATTTTAGTTCAATTCTCACAAAGTCAACCCTACAAAACCTAGGGATAGGAATATAGATGTATTTACATAGAGGACATTACATTAATACCTAAAAGATAATAATTTATCCTTATGAAAATGCTTCAGGATCTTCCATTCCTAGACGCAAAAATCCGACATGCTATAGACCGGTATATTGCTCTGATCCGGGAAAGATATAAAAATCAGATAGAGGAGGTAATACTCTATGGTTCTGTAGCACGATCTGAAAATGATGAAGAATCTGATGTTGATCTCCTGGTTATTGGAAAAATTGATGATACAGAAGTAGAATTTGACATACTTGGATTGAGTTTTGATGTCTTATTGGAAACTGGAATAGACATTTCTCCAAAATATCGCACCCGAAAACAATTTGATGACAATCAGTTATTTTCTTTCCACCAAAATATTATTCAGGATGGGATTCGGGTTGCCTGATTATGCAGAGATAGATTACCAACTCCATCTTGCAGAAGAACGACTAAACGAAGCTAAGTTACTCTTTGATAGTGGTTTTTAGAATGGGACTGTCAGTAGGGCATATTATGCCATGTTTGCATTAACACGTGCGGCTCTTCTTACACGAAATATTCAGGTGAAAACACATACCGGTCTTCGTTTCAGCTTTTGGTGAGGAGTTTATTCAAAAAGGGCATATCGATAAGATTTATGGCCGCATGCTCAGCAGAGGAGAACATATTCGGGAAGAAGCAGATTATGGGTCTGATAAAAATATTAATAAAAGTGAAGCAGAAGCCACTCTGATAACTGCCTCTTCCTTTATTCACGTTGTAAAAAATATTATTATTCGGGATGATCCTAAAACGCTCAAATAATAAGCGGTATCGCTTAGACCTTTAAGAATGTAAATTTTTTGTTTCCCTATTATTGGGGAGAAGGCTCAATCCTCTAGATAAACTTACCCTAACATATTTGAGGTCAATTTAACCTCTGAATAATACAGCATTATGACCGTACATACAACAAGTGTACCGATACTCATCAGCCAATGTAGGTATTCCGGGCAGATACCGGTGTAAAAAAGCAGGCCGATTGCCACTATCCCAACACCTGTCATGATGTGGAATTTACGGATACGAAGATCATCTCGATTGCAGGGCCTGATACTGCCTGCTATCCGGTAAGTTTCATTAAGTGGATACAATGGACATAATCCTTTTTTTGTACAGGTATCTTCAAGGAAATGGAAGAGAAGTCCGATAATTATGCAGGTTAAAAAAACTCTAATATAATTAAGTCCCGGGTTAGAAGGAAATACACCTGTAATAAGAAAAAAGATTAAAATAATAATCCAGGTTATAAAAAAAAGACCAGGGAGGGAATGAGTCAGTCTCTTATCTTCAGCAGCAGGCCTTAAACCAAAAATATTATTGTAGATTAAAATATAAAACCGCAAAACGATCCACCTGAAGATCTGGATTATGAACCAGACTGGGGATAATGCAGTAAAATGACGAGGCCTCGTCATCTGAATATCAGGCAATACAACGCCGATAAAGACTCCTGCAACAATTATCGGGAGTATTGATGGATTTGCAAAAACGAGTGGCAGGTACAGGATGAGCGTGCCTCCACATGCGAGACAGACATGATGTCGGGTTATCATGACTTCATTTTCTTTTGCTTTAAAATACTTAAAACAATTTAATTTTAATATAAATAAACATAAGATAATTAACGACTAATATAATTATAACATTCCCGAGCTAAAGTCACGGATGTGGGAAAATATGGAAAAAATCACTCAAATATCATACAGGGAACGCTGGCGCCAGCTGAAACTTGCACATTGTGCTATCCCAAACTATGGAAATTCAAAAGAGTTCTGGAGTGACAAAAAAAATGTCCAGACTGTATATTTAAAGCGGAGAGAAAATTATCAGCAGGAGACTGATACCCGGCTCTCATACATGGCAATTCCGGATGGTTCCCGCGTACTTGACATTGGCTCAGGACCCGGACCATTAACAATACCTCTCGCAAAAAAAGGCTGTCATCTCACTGCAGTTGAACCTTCGCCTGTCATGCGGGAGGTTCTTATTCAGCGGATACAGGAAGAGGGCATATCCAATGTTACCATTATTCCCAAACGATGGGAGGACGTTGCACCTGAAGAACTGGGAGCAAAATATGATGTCGTAATTGCATCTTATTCCCTGACAATGATGGATATAGCTGAAGCCATAGAAAAGATGCAGAAGTTCTGTAGAGGGACTGTGCATCTCTTCTGGTTCCTTACCCCGCCTGCATGGGTAAGGGTAAACAGAGACCTCTGGCCCCTGCTCCATGGCGGGGAATTTCCAGGTGAGCCCATGGCAGACTGGCTCTGGCTTGTACTGTATGAAATGGGAATATATGCTAATCTTGCTGTTGAGACTAAGTTTCATAAATCGAGTTATACAAGCATAGACGAAGCTACAAATGAATATCTTAACAGGCTGAATTGTACGACACCTGAGCAGGAGGCAATTGTGAAAAATTACTTCAGTTCTATTCTCAGGCAATATGGAACCGAGTACGTGTTGGGCGATGAAACCCTTGGAGCACACATCTGGTGGAAAAATGAGTGAATTTGATGAATTATTTAAAAAGGCCGCAGAGTTTCACGGCCATGTCTGCCCAGGAATTGTCCTCGGGACTCGGTTGACCATAGCAGGTCTCCGTGAGATAGGTCTCAATCCCTTCGAAAATAATAAAGATCTAATAGTTTTCATGGAGATAGACCGATGTGGCACCGATGCAGTGCAGGCAATAACCAGCTGTTCCCTTGGTCACCGAAGCCTAAAGTTCCGTGATTACGGGAAATTTGCAGCAACCTTTGTGGACCTGAAAACAAAAAAAGCTGTCCGTGTTGCAGTGAACGAAAAGGACCGCACAAAACATGATAAGTTAGGAAGGAGTGACGTTATTTCACTACTTAGCGAAATCCCGGAAGATGAAATACTCACGGTTCAGCAGGTGACGGTCCCTGTCAGCGAAAATGATATTCCTGGTTTCCCAAGTTATAAGACCTGGTGCAGCCTATGTGGAGAACAGATAATGGACCATCGGGAAGTAGTTGTTGATGGAAAGGAGGTCTGTAAAAATTGCGCAAATGAATCTTATTATAACCCGGTAAAGTAAAAAATAAGGGATTTAATCGGTCCCTATTATAACTTCTGACGCTTTTACGATGGCATAGACTTTAGAACCTTCAGCCAGATTCATTTTTTCTGCTGAATGCGTGGTTATGCTTGAGACCATCTCATTCCCTCCGGCTATGGAGATTATTACTTCAGTACTTACCGGTCCTTTCTTTATAGCTTTCACGGTTCCTGGAATTTGGTTTCTTGCACTTATTTTCATGTTTTTCACCACGCGTACTTAGGATTCCTATTATTTAAATATACTCCCTTGCTAAAACCGAATTTGCGTTAACCAAATCATAAAATTAATAAAAATATATTATTAAATTTATAGAGGTATGCCACTTAATAATATTGATACGAAACAGGTCGCTGAGTTCCGCGATTTAATTATAAAAGATCCAAAAGAAGCAAAAGTAACTGCAAAGATCGAAGGAGAATGGCTTTTTGAGGAGGGGGGACCACAGTTCAGGTCCATCGTGAAGATCAGGGACGGCACAGTGGCCCTCGAGATGACCCACCCAAACTTTGCAGGACCAGGTAAATACCCGAGCCCCATGGCATTCGGCCTCTTCTGGTTTGCAGCCTGTTTTACGAGCACTTTTGTTACTGATGCATCGATGAAGGGTGTAAAACTGGACTCTGTGAAGGCAAAAGTTGAAGCAGATCTGAATTACCTCCAGCAGTTCGATATCAATGAAGACCCACTTATTAGCGAGTACAGGTTAATTCTTGAAGTAAAAAGCGATAGTCATGAATCAACAATTGAGACACTAAAAGATCATGCTCTGAAAGTCTGCATGGGTATGTATACCATAAAACATGCAATTCCGCTAAAAGCTGAACTTAAAATTGTTAAGTAAATTTTATTCAGGTTTTTTTCATTTTTTTTTAATGCTGCCCTTTTCTCTCTTCCATTGCTTCATGGACCTCGTCTATATGCATGACTACATCAAACCCGGAACTGGTGAGGCAATAACCCTGGCGGTCAATTGCATAGACCGGAAACTTTGAAACTTCATCAGGAACCGGATGTGCAGTAAGTTTTTTGAAATTGAGCAGATCACGGGCATTTAATCCTACTTTTTCACATATTTCCTTCAATTCCTTTATCCATGTATTCAGATCGCGGACATCTGCCCCGTCCCACTTGTAGATCTGGTAGATCTTCATATAAGCGTCCCTTTCAAGAGTGATCTGATTTGTATTTTTATCTGATTTCAGGTAAAAGTCGAGGAACTGCCAGGCATCCTTGATCTCCTGGCCGTATTCAAAAATAAGCGCCTTTCCCTCCCTCCTCATCTCCCTGAATTCAGAGGGGTCCATCTCCTGTTCCAGTTTATCAAGTTCGGTAGAAAACTTTTTCAATCCGTCCTCTATTTCATGAAGGTCGTTTATCATATCCTCAAATTTCTGGTTAAGTTCAACACCGAAAAAAGCTTCCATGTATTCAGATGGTTTTGTCATATTGTACATTGATTTACTTTTTTATTTAATAATGAAAGGGTAGTAACATCTATCAAATAAAACCGCCAAATCGTACCACCAATGAAACTTCAGCGAAGGCCGATTGACCAGGGGCTTTATACAAAAGGCGGAATAATAACAGAGCGTAACCCGGACTTCTGTATTGTCAGGCTGAGAATGCCGGCCGGAATGATAACACCGGACCAGATAACTGAACTTGGAGCCATAGCTAAAAGGCATGGCGTCAAGGATATCCACCTTACTACACGCCAGACTATAGAGTTTCCTCACATAGACCCTGCAGAGCTTTCGGGTCTGCTTGCAGAACTGGAAGCGAACGGGACACCATTGGGTGCAGAGCGTGAGGAAGTTGTTAATGTAACTGCATGTCTTGGTACCCGGCACTGCAAATTTGCAACAATCGATTCTGTTGCACTCGCTAAAGAGATAGACCGACGTTTCTTTGCAAAAGAACTGCCGGTGAAGGTGCGTATCGCAATATCAGCCTGCCCGAACGGGTGCGAAAGTGAGCGGCTTAATGAGATTGGGATCACAGGTATTCAGAGGCCAATTAGGGACCCCGGACTTTGTACAGGCTGCGGGACGTGTACCTGTTACTGCAGGGAGAAGGCAATCACAGTCGAGAATGGCATTATCGTCCTTGACAAGGGAAAATGCATGGAATGTGGTTTCTGTATCATGCCATGTCCTTTTCAGATAATCAGGGGAGAAAATCCACAATACAGGATTACTGTAGGTGGTCACCGTGGACGTCATCCTATAATCGGCCGCCATCTTGTTACTGTCGATACACCTGATGATGTAATCAGAGTTGTAGACAGAATTATCTATTGGATCTACAGGCAGGCATCGTCAGGGAGTCTCCTCCCAGAACAACTTGATGAGCTCGAGTTTGACGAATTTAAAAAGACAATTGTCGAGATGGTGGAGGGATAATATATGGAGAAGCACAAGATAGGACTAAATTTCTTCCTACAAACTCGCTTTTCATTGGTGAAATTGTAGGAGCCTATGCGGATGCAGAAATTATTACAGACAATAAACCGGACTTCGATAAAGTGGATCCTCTCTTCCTGACGATGCCGGATAACCGGTACTGGAAACTTGGAAAGTATGCCGGAAATGCATGGAGTGCAGGGAAGAGCCTGAAAAAAAGTTTGTGATAAACACCAATTCTTTCAGATATTAGGTTCTCATCAAACTGTCCACATGATCTCCGGATGACATGTTTTAATGGTAAAAAACTCTGCTCATCTATCTCAACTCCTGGCTCTGAAAAACACGGAAGATTTTATTTTAGAGCAGAAGGCCTATCTTTTGGATATAGAACCCTCCTAGATCCCCTGATTCAAACTGGTACAGATATTCTGGTTATCGATGAAATCATCAAAGAGACTCGAATCTACAGATCAATAATAAGATTAAAAAACCGATGATGGAATTCTCGATTGAATTTCAATTTTCCATATTACTTTCAGGCATTTCTGCTCCGGTAAAGCGTAATAACCCTGATAACTGCCATAATTACAAATGAAATGATAACAAGAAGGACAGATAGAGTTATTGCAACATTAAAGTCGCCCTCCATAGCACCATATATTGCAAGCGGCATTGTCTGAGTAATCCCGGGAATATTTCCAGCAACCATGATTGTTGCGCCAAATTCACCCAGTGCCCGTGCAAAAGTCATGACAGCGCCTGACAGGAGCCCCCCGAATGTCAGGGGCAGGACGACCGTTTTAAAGAGATACAGAGGGGAAGCACCAAGAGTCCGGGCGGTCAACTCATATGAAGGGTCAAGCTGCTCAAAAAGTCCTTTCGCCTGTCTTACATAGAAAGGAGATGAGACAAATATCTGAGCTAAAATTACCGCAACAGTTGTAAAGGCGATATCAATTCCGAACATGTTGAAATATCTGCCGATTAAACCCATCCGGCCATAAAGGAGAAGGAGCGCCAGACCGGCTACAGCTGGTGGCAGGACTATCGGAAGGTCTATAAATATTTCTACTATGCTTCTGCCTGGATATGCTGTTCTCGCGTGATAATAGGCAGCGGGAGTTCCGAAGAGAACTATAAATATCAAAGATATGCATGACGTGCCGAGGCTCAAAATAATTGCATTTGTCACCGTTTTATCTGTGAGTGTTGAAAAAAAAGAAGACGGATTTGTATGAAGAAATAGGGCTATTATCGGAAGAGCGAGAAAAGCGGTGAAAATAACTATACATACGGAAAAAACGAGGGAATTTTTTGAGATTATGCTCCTGAAACCAGCCTCCACCCATTCCACCCTGTTTTTTCAATTATAAATAAAAAGTTTCAGGACTGGATCTCCCTGAAACCGAAATCTTTAAGAATTTGTTGCCCTTCCTGGGAGAGCATGAATACTTCAAAATCCTGTGCCAATGACTGGTTTCTTGTCCCCATAAGTGTACTTATAGCATATTTTTGGATTATATTGTCTTTTATAGGTATCTCAATTGCGATTAGCGAACCGTTTTTTGCTGCTTTGTAAGAGGATTCATAGACAAAACCGGCATCGACCTCTCCAAGCGAGACCTTTGTTGTGACACCTGATTCACCGGTTTCATATGATTTGACGTTATTAAACAAATTACTCTTCCAAGTTTCATTATATGTTGAATTTGCGAGGTTATCAATAACCAGGCGTGTAATATTGCCTGCCGGGTCTTTTGCAGTTCCCATGGCAATCTTTTTTCCTGGTTTTCCAAGGTCTGCAAGACTTGTAATATTTCCAGGGTTTGAAGATGGGAGGATAAGTATAAGGTTATTCGAGGCAAGTGGCTTTATGCTCTCATTAATTGTAAATCCTTCTCCCTGAAGTGCATCCATGTAACCGCGGCCGGCCGATATAAAAATGTCTGCCTGGGCTCCATTCTCTACCTGCTGTTTCAACACTTGTGTTCCCTCTATGTTGAATTTAATTTCAGTTCCAGGATGTTTAGATGTAAAGTCCTCGTTCAATTTCGTCGAGACGCCTTTTAAGGATGAAGCTGCAAAGACAACCAGAGTATCAGAGGTTTGACCGAATGGCTGTGAAACAATGGTGTTTACTTCACTTTTCGGCGTTGAATGCACTTGCGAATTCGTGCAACCTGATATAGCAATTCCAATACAAATTAAGGCAATGAGTATTATTGCAACAAAAATTTTTGATCCAACTATTTTCATGGCACACCCTATGTTAAGTGTTAATTATTTACGCACTATAAATTATATAGAACTTATTGTTTACTTTGAAGTAGTTCACATAATCCCAATTAGCCTTTTGAGAGGGCATTATCAAAAAGGTGGTTCCTTTTCCCTCTCCATACCTGTATTAGCGTTGGAACATACATAACTGCAAAACCAATGACAATCGACAATATAAAATCTAATTGGTTTATTAATCCCAATTCCAAAAAGTTTGAGTAAATATACACTGTAACAGGGGCATATATTGCACTTGCAGTTACAACACCTGGAGAATATTCTCCCGTATAGAGGGTGAAGAATGCATGGATTAAAAAATTTGAAAATACCCATGCAACGGTAGATAATCCAAGAACAAGTGTCCATTCACGTGGATAAAATGTTGCAAGAAATACGGATATAAGAACATAAACCATGAAAATAATATTTCCCAAAATAAATTGACCGAATGAGGAGGGTGCAGAAAAATATCTCTTTGCCCATGGGACAAACCTTGGTGTTTCCTCAAGAATATGTATAAAATATGCAACAGGTACCAACCATAGAATGTTTAAGTCCATTTATTACACTTCCTGAATTGATTATAATTTAACTAGAAATTAGTCTTTTGTAAGTAAAAAATAATTTATTTGACGTAATGACTACCTGATTTCTTAATGAAGTAATGTAAAGAGATGCACACGGAATATTAAGAAAACTATAGCAAATTTTAGTGTAGAGAAGATCTTGCCTCACATGCTTTTAGCTTATCACGATTGATGAACTATAATTTTATATTAAACTTCCTTTTTGTAAGAGAAAAGTATATGCTATGAAAAGTTAATCAATGTTTATAGGGTTTGTTTGTATGTGGTTCCGTTCAGATATATTTCCCTCACATCGAGTTATTTTGTTATTTGGATTTATTTTTATTATTATAATCTTAATGACAGTAAGCGCATTGGGTTCTTATAATACTATAAACATTTCCGGAACTAAAGTTGACAAAATAAATTCAGTGCACAATAAGAATATGACTGTCAACAAGACTACCCTTTCAAATATCACAGGCATACAAGACTGCCGTTCTCCAAACACCACCCGAACAACCACAAGGTCTCATCGGAATATGACATATAATACTATAATGACAACTGAAAAGACACTCTTATCTACAAGGGGAACCGGTACCACCGTTTCGGAGAGGATGCAAGAATCTTCAGGAAATGGAGGAAATACACAGAGCCTGGCAACTACAATTCAGTCACAGGAACCAGGTACTTCTACAACAGACAGTAATTCACCACACTTAACCGTAACTCAGCCATCGGAATCCCCATCAGAATCAGGATCATCGAGTGGTAATATTAATTCTGGTTCTTTGAACTCTATAAATCAATGGAGTTTAAATTCGCCTTCCTCACATCAGACGCTTGGTCAATTAGCTCAGAACCAGCCGGTTGTCCCTAACACTAATACACTCCCATCGGGCATTCCACCTTCCCTTCCACCAGAAGAGGCCCTGACAACGACCAGTTCTTCAGGTTCAGGGTATATATCCCATTTCACTTTTTTATTAACCTTTCCCGAATGGCGACATATAAATTCATTGCACCGTTTTGTTAGTAATAACCGCACCAGAACTTGTAAGTGAGAACTTGTCACCAATTCTCCAAACCTTTGTATCTGGATCATAGACCTTCTGAACTGCATTCATTGTCCTTGCTGTTTCATTCACAGTAATGATAACATAACCGACATTGTTTCCTTTTTTATCTGCCTCTGTTATGGGGTACTCAATTTTAAGTGCGGGGTCGGCCTCTGATGAGTTGAAGGAATGTCCCATAGCACCACCGTTACCACTTACCACCTGTTGGACTCCCTGTATCTCTCCCCTGACGTACAAATGGGCATGCCCGCTGAAATATGCAGATGCGTTATTTTTCGCAAGACTGTTCCAGAACGCATCACGCTGTTGAGGGTGAACTGCGAGGTCATATCCCTTGTCATCAGTGTCCGAATCTACGAGATACGCAGGAGTATGGCCAAATACAAAGATAAACGGTTTTGTACCGGACATAAGTTCTTTGTCAACCCAACTCTGATTTACAGTCTCCTTCAGGCCATCGTGGGGGAAATAGTCATCTATAGCGATGAATTTTGCACCCTTCCAGGTAAATGAATATGTAAGCTTCTCTTCACCCAGGGGGCCGTTAAGTGGCATGTCCATAGCAACGGTGGTGAGATATGCATTAAGAAGCGGTATTACTGTCGCGTTGGGACCGTCCTCATGGTTACCTCTTATTACATATAGAGGGATGCCTCTCCCTGAGGTGTAATTGTGAATCGGTTCAACCTCATTCATCCAGTTCCTGAATTGTGCTGTGTAATCTGTTGCAACAGGAGACGAATTTGAGATAATCCACCCACTCACAAGGTCCCCATTATACATAACAAGATCAGGTTTCTCGGCAGCAACTGCAACTGCAATAATATTCAGATACTGACTGACCCCGGTTGTTGTATCCTTAGTGTTATCCCGTGAATCTCCAAAGACTGCAAAAGTCCAGGTCCCAGTGGAAGACTGAGAGATTTGATGAGTCGTATTAGTCATGACCTGTTCGGACTTTGGCATTGATGGTTGCTCGTTTATGCAACCAACAACCAATGTTACAATTAGAACAATCAAAAAAATCGAAATATGAGACAATCTCATAAATTCTTTTTTACTATCCACTAATATATAACAATGTTGGTTTCACAATCAGCCCCTGTAAAGAGGATAGATAGGCAAATATTGATCAAGAATTTTTCTCATTTGAATCATATTATCAATGTTCTGGGAGAAATAGACAATTTTGCTAATTATTTCTTTATTTATCTGATGTCCATTATTTGGTCCCATTAAGTATATTACAGTGAAAATAAGAAAAAAATATGTAAGATTCAAAATGGAGCTATGTTTTTATGCAAGTATCAAATTACAGCCGCCTTTTTAAATTATATCCGGGAGAAAGACGATGGTTAATTCTGTCACTGGGCCTCAATGTCGTTGTTGCATCTGCAACTCTTGCAATACCTGCCTTAAGTGCTGAATTAATCAATAATGGAATCATTGCCAAAAATTTTGAATATTGTACAAATATTGGATTTTTTATGCTGATTGCAGCACTTATTGCAGGAATTTGCCAGGTAGCAAACTCGGCGATAGCAGTATGGGCGGCAGAAATAACATCTCACTATCTACGTACACAATTATTTGCAAAAATTCAGTCTCTTTCATCTGGAAATATTGACAGGTTTAGATCTAGTGATCTTCAGGTCAGGTTAACAACAGATGCTCAGAATGTAAAGACTGCAATGTTGCAATCTGTGAATTATCTCCTTCAGGCCCCCCTCCTCCTTATTGGATCGATAATTATCACGCACTTTATGGCTCCGAGTCTGACATGGATTATGATAGTGATACTTCTCTTTTTCTTTATTCTTCTTATAATTTATTTTCGTATCGTTGAACCGGCATTTAGCCGAAAACAGCAACAGATCGATAGAGTAAACAAAGCTCTCAAGGAGACACTTACAGGTATTAGGGTTGTAAAAGCATTTGTGAGGCAGAAATTCGAGATTGCTAAATTTGAGAACGCGACAGAAGATCTCAGGATTGCGGCATGTGTCCCACAAAACGTTATGGCATACCTGATACCAACTATGTTTGCCATTACAATTCTTGGATTTGCAGCCATCTATTATACTGGAGGTGTCCAGGTTCTCGAAGGAACTGGCCTTTCAATTGGTGATGTCACATCAGTTGCACAATATATTCTCATACTGATGATGCCTCTTCTCATTATAGCCATTGTTCTTCCTTTTATCACTCAGGCAAATTCATCCCTAACCCGAATTTTTGAAATTCTTGACTCGGTTCCAGAAATTTCTAACCCAGTAAATCCGGCCCAGTTAGATCCTTCACGTTTGAAAGGGAGAGTCGTATTTGAGAATGTCTCATTGAACTACCGGAACGCACGAGGAGATCTGGAGGGTGAAGTCCTGAAAAATATTAATCTTGTGGCAGAACCGGGAGAAACAATAGGTCTTCTGGGTGCAACAGGATCAGGAAAAACCTCTCTTATATCTTTAATTCCCCGTTTTTATGATGTGACACGTGGCCGGGTGACAATCGATGGAACGGATGTCAGGTCTATTCCACTTGATGTATTACGATCTATTGTTAGTGTATGTCTTCAGGAATCAGTTCTCTTTTCAGGCACTATACGAGATAATATCAAGTTCGGAACTCCGGATTTGACTGATGATGATATGTTAGCTGCATCAATTGCAGCTGACGCCGATAATTTTGTAAAAAACATCCCTGAAGAATATGATGGAAAAATTGCTCGAAGAGGCTCAAATTTTTCAGGAGGTCAGAAACAGAGACTGGCTATTTCGCGTGCCCTCGCACAGAAACCAAAAATTCTTATCCTTGATGACAGCACCAGTGCCTGTGATGTAGCAACAGAAGCACAAATTCAGGATGAAATTGTAAAAATAATGGCCACTACAACAAAATTTATCGTGGCCCAGCGGATAAGTTCAGTCTTAACGGCTGATAAAATTATCCTCCTCGATAATGCAACAATTGTCGCAACAGGGACTCATTCTGAGTTATTGGCCTCAAATTCATTATACCGGGAGATATATGAGTCACAACTTGGAGAGGGCCTTAAACGAGGAGGAGATAACTCATGACCGATGTATCAGTAGGGTCAGAAAAAGAATCTAAAGAAAAAAGAGAGAGCCCCACAATGATCACAACTACACGAAGATTATTGTCATATCTGATGATATACCGGTTAAGGTTAACGATAGCCGTCATTATGATGATAGGGTTTTCTATTGCATTGGGAATGCTTCCAGTCCTTATGGGAATGGCAACAGATACAATTACTTCACATGGTCAGATAGCAAATCTGCAACTGGTTATTTTTTGGTTTGTTATAGATGCTGCTGTTCTATGGATATGCGGGTTCACTGCCCAGAAACTTCTCTCCGATATTTCACAGGATGCGTTAAAAAATCTCAGAACAGATCTTTTCAACCATATGCAGTCTTTGTCGCTTAGTTTTTTTGACCGCCAACCGATAGGAGAGCTGATGAGCCGTGTCTCAAGCGATACAGATGTGATAGATCAGTTCTATTCAAACGGTATCCAGCAGGTTCTCCAGTCCGTAACTACAATAATAGTTCTGACTACAGTCATGATTTTATTGAACCCGTTCCTAACAATGCTTATTTATATTGCTGTTTTTGGAATGATAGCACTGTCAGCAACCATAGCAAGGATCTCCGGACCAGCTTTCGAAAAGATGCAGGAAAATCTCGGAGAATTAAATGGATTTGTAGAAGAACGGCTTTACGGCCATAAAGTGACGATAGCTTACCGCCAGGAGAACAGCACTAGTAAGAGATTTTCAGAACTTTCTGAAAAGGTGGCTTCAATTGGTGGAAAAGCTGAGTTTGTAGCTCTCATATCAATGCCAGCAGCTACAATTATCGCAAATCTGCAGATAGTTCTCCTTCTTATTGTGGGTGGAATAATGGTAATCGAAGGGGATATACAATTAGGAGAACTGGTTGCATTTCTCGGTCTTTCTGCAAGTATCTCTTCTCCGCTTTCACAGATATTTTCTGTATATGAACTTATTATTGGTGCTATTGCAGGAGCATCGCGGGTATTTCAGATACTCGATGAAAAGCCGGAAGTTGCTGATAGGCCAGATGCAAAACTAATGCCTCAAATTACCGGGGATGTCAGGTTTGAGAACGTCGATTTCTCGTATATCCCAGGCAGAACAGTTCTCAGGAAAAATTCATTTCGTGCCCTTCCCGGTCGTGTATTTGGTCTCTGTGGCCCTACAGGTGCAGGTAAGAGTACGATCATCAATATCCTGACAAGGTATTACGATATCGATGGTGGAAAAATTACTATCGATGACGACAATATCAGGGAAGTACAGCAGGACAGCCTGCGGTCACAAATAGCCCAGGTACTTCAGGAACCGTTCCTATTTTCAGGAACTATCATTGAAAACCTTCGATATGCCAGGGAAGGGGCCACCGATATGGAATGTATGGATGCAGCAAGGCGGGCAGGGGCGTATAATTTTATCATGGCCCAACCAGATGGGTTCAATGCATGCCTTAACGATGGCGGTGTAAACCTTTCGCAGGGGCAGCGGCAGATGATTACTATTGCAAGGGCCATGGTTGCCAAACCCAGGCTCCTGATCCTTGATGAGGCAACGAGCAATGTTGATACAAGGACCGAAAAACTGATCCAGGCCGGGCTTCTTCACTTGCAGGAGGGTAAAACATCGTTTATAATAGCTCATAGGTTATCCACTATAAAGCATGCTGATTGCATCCTTTATATTAATAAAGGGGAGATAGCAGAACAGGGAACTCATGATGAATTGATGGCTTCGAAAGGGTCTTATTACCGCCTGTACATGAGTCAGTTCAGAGGAAAGGTTATTGAAAATTTAAAACCTATTGGCTAATATTAAAAAATAGATCTTTTTTATAGCATTCAGACGTCAGTTAAATATGGTCAAGTAGTGAATTATTATTAATAAAAACTTTGATTGAGGGTAAAATGAAACCATTAAGAAAAACATTATTAATTCTCGTTATAATAATTATGGCTGTATCCCTTTGCAGTTTTGGAAATTCTTCCCCGAAATCGTCTTCCAATAGTTCAACTACGCCTCTCCTGAGCAATTATCAGGAAGACATTGCACACCTGGCTTTTAATAACAGTGCGTGGCACTACGATCAGGTAAACAATGTATACTGGCAAATCGGGGTTCAATATTGTACAAAACCGGAAACCACTGAATATGAAACAATGGCAATCTATGTCCCGGGAGAATATCTGACTGCTGTCGCCAATGGAGATGGGACGTATACATGTACTCTTAATGCAAACCGGGAGGTCAATGGATACTCAGTTAAAACCGCTCCGGTTGTGTTTCCTGTAAACACACCCGGCTACTCAGGACAGGCATCTGCTACCACCTATGATTACAACAGCATATCAAGTTACATTAAGGCTGGATTTATCTATGTATATGCCGGTATGCGGGGCCGTAACAATGGTTATGATAAAAACGGCACACTTATTTACAGCGGCGGTGCACCATGGGGAGTAACAGATCTAAAAGCAGCCGTCCGTTATTATAGGTTTAATCAAAATGTTCTTCCTGGCAATACAGACCGTATATTTAGTTTTGGTATGAGTGGAGGCGGTGCTCAGAGTGCGATAATGGGTGCCTCCGGTGACAGTAAGCTTTTTTATCCGTACCTTGAATCCATTGGTGCTGCCATGCTCGATAAGAATGGTAAATACATCAGCGATGCTATTTACGGGGCCATGTGCTGGTGTCCGATAACGAGCCTGGATTATGCTGACGAAGCCTATGAATGGAATATGGGACAGTATTTTTCCACAGGTTCCAGAGGAAACAACACCTGGACCTCTTTATTGTCCATTGACCTGGCTAAAGCTTACGCATCTTATATCAACAAACTCGACCTTAAAGATAAAAAAGGCAAGATTCTAACCCTCAACAATTCAACAAACGGCATCTATGCATCAGGCACTTACTATGATTATATCCTTTCAATAATTGAAGGTTCTTTAAACAATTTCCTTAGCTATACAACATTCCCATATACAAAAACATCTGGTGGTTTTATGCCAGAAGGAGGAATTGGAAGAGGTGCTCCAAACGGCATGCCACCAGATGGAAATGTGCCAGGTAACAATGCTCCAGGTGGGAATATTGGTCAGCCCTCCCAAGCTACTTCAGCAACCTATAAAACTGCGCAGGATTATATCGATTCACTGAACTCTGATATAGAATGGGTAAAATATGACCCAAAAACCAATACAGCAAAAATTACGAGCATCGAAGCATTTGTAAAACACTGTAAAAATGCTTCTAAATCTGTACCTGCCTTCGATAGTTTAACAAGGAACCAGGCTGAAAATGATGTCTTTGGAAACGATACCTACGATGCACTTCATTTCGATGGAGTGGTTGCAAACCTTTTAGTGAAAAATAAAGTCAATTACTCTGCATACAGTGATTGGAACTCTTCCATTGTAGGAGCTTATTCAACCGATCTGAAATCTGTTGACAAATTCGGTAACAGTATACAATACCGCGGAAATATGTACAATCCAATGTATTATTTATTGAATTACTACGAGGGTTTCAATACTTCCATGCCGGCACCCCACTGGAGAATCCGGACCGGAATAGAGCAGGGTGATACAGCCATAACTGTTGAGGCAAATCTGGCACAGGCTCTGGAGAATTATGCTGGTGTCAAGGATGTTGATTTCGAAACTATCTGGGGACTGGGACATACTACAGCTGAACAGACCGGTAACAGTACTGATAACTTCATTGCCTGGGTCAACAAGTGCGTTGGGAAGAAATGATTTTATTATTTTGCCCCCGGCTATTTCTGCACCTGACAATATCCTGTCGACCTCCTGCTTCGATTCCACAACCTGTGCAAGAGTAATGCCACCAAAACCACCACTGTCTTTCAGGCAGGCGTCTTCTGCAAGTAGGTCCCTAGGATACAGAGCGAGAGCTGTACCGGTCATGAGGTTAAAAATGACAAAGTCTCCGGCACTGGCACTTGAAGGATTCCAGCCAAGTCCGTCACGGTAGAACTTGAGTGCAACATCAAGGTCGGATACACCCAGAGAAATAATTGAGATTTGTGGTTGCATTTTATCAGTTATAGATACCTGCGAAATGGATATATGGTTAATTGAATTTTTTAAAAAACAAATCTATTGAATTTATAATATAGAATAACAAATCAAAATACTCTTAAGTATAATTGGTGGTAAATGTTTGCTAACATAAGTAAATTTCAATTTTTCCTGCTTTACTTTCTCATATTGCTAATAATTGCAGGGTCATGGGTTACAGCCGACCCGACCGGATTCACATTTGACCCAACGGATACCTCATCCTCCAACACCGCGTTATCTTCAACGCCTGATACTACCGTCATTCCTACAAACGAACCTGTTGTACAAATTACAACAGATTTAGTGGGTCCAACAACAACTACCCCGGATCAAAATGTTCTAAAACCGGAAATCACTGGATCTTTGGAACAAACCACCACAACCGCAATTGAAACGGTTCAGACAACTATAATACCCACAATAACAACAGAACCCCAGGTCTCTGACACACCAACTGAAACTCATGGCCCGGGTGAAAATTCTGAAACAACTCTTAAAGTCAATGAAAGTACTTTTTCTATAAATAGTGCTGAAGAGACAATTACAAGCCAGGTAACAGAAGTTCAGACCAGGTCTGACCCTCCGTTGAACACCTCATCAGACAACCCTTATTATTATAACCACAAGGGCTGGGTTATAAATGAATCCGGCCATGACTGGGTTCTGGACCTTGATCCCAGCCATTATTCAGGGACTGGAGTTCAATTCGACTCATTTAACAAGACATTTTCAAATTTCGGAAAAGAATTTGCTATACTTATCAATTCTTCTGATGTCATTTTTGATGGTATGGGTGCAATTTTTGACGGTGGTTCGTACACTAATTATGGTATTCTCGTTAACAATCAGAGTACCGGAAGCTATGATACCTTTTCATCCGACTCAACGAATTCTCTTACCGGAATTAACATTAAAAATATCACTTTCATCAATTTTGGAGAAACTGGGATTTTCTTTAATAACGTGATTGGATCGCTTAATAGTGCTAGTTCGCTTCCATCAAGCATAACAGATCTGAATGCAAGTTATAATCTTAATGGTATCGAAATTCAGAACTCTAATGGGATTGAAGTGAACAATAATATCGTAAACGACAACCATTTGAGAGGTATATTCTCAAATAAGTCAAGTGATAATCTTTTTATTAGCAACAATGCAACCAGAGATATGTTTGGGTATTGGTTTGTAGAAAATTCAAATGACACTATTATAAACAACACTGAAACTGGAAAGTGTCTACAAAGTGGTGAGTATACGGCGGGATTTTTTCTTTCTGGTCACAACAATAACCTAACCGATAATCAAGCAATCAATAATTATGGATTAGGGTTTGCTATTGTAGGCGATAACAACACCCTAAACCATGACATTGCAGCAAATAACAACCTGAGTGGGTTTTACCTGATAGGTAATAACAACACCCTAAACCTTAACATTGCAACAAAAAACAACTGGAGTGGGTTTGATTTGATCGGTGATAACAACACCCTAAACCATAACATTGCAGCAAATAACAACCAGGATGGGTTTTACTTGACTGGTGATAACAACACCCTAAACCATAACATTGCAGCAAGGAATAACCGTAATGGATTTAATCTGAGTTCATATACTGAGTATGGTGAACCAGGTACAAGTTCCGGTAATTTATTGACCGGTAACAAAGCAATCAGGAATGGAGAGGATGGATTTGAACTTGAGTCAAACAACACCCTCATCGATAATGATGCCATCAAAAACAGAGGGGATGGATTCTATCTCGATTCCAACAACACTCTCATTTATAACGATGCTATAAAAAACTGGGGTGATGGGTTCGACCTTTTGTCCAACAACACCCTCATCGATAACGATGCCATCAAAAACGGAGGGGACGGATTCTATCTCGATTACAACAATACTCTCATCGATAACGATGCTATAAAGAACTGGGGTGATGGGTTCGACCTCTATTACAACAACACTCTCATCGATAACGATGCCATCAAAAACGGAGGGGACGGATTCTATCTCGATTCTAATAACACTCTCACCGATAATAAAGCAAAAGATAATCGGGATGATGGATATATCATCGTTGGCTCTGGTAACAACCTTACAGACAATACCGCCATAGAGAATGAAAAAGGGTTCTATCTCTTTGGATCGAACAACACACTTATTGACAACAATGCTTCAAGCAATGAAAAGAGTGGGTTTTATTTCAGGAATTCAAATAATAACACAATCTCCGGTAATGATGCAACCGGACAAGACATAGGATACTATGTCAACAAGTCCAATTCGAACACATTTACTCAAAACAAAGGATGTTACGTCTGGATAGACTCTAGTTTTATCCCGGTCGACATAAATTATTGCAACGCGACTCCCAAGCCAACAGGAACCCCCACTTCCTCTTCATTTACAATGCCACATACATGGAATAATGTCAGGTCCAGTCCATCAAATCAGGAAGAAACAAACGGCGAAACCCACCACCCATATGACATGCAATATGTCAGTTCTACAATACCTGTCGTGTTAAACCCTGGCCAGACATTTACCGGAATTATTACTATTAAGAACACTGGCACCACTGCATGGACTTCTGAAGGAATACAATTCGGCTTGAGGGCATTTGGTGATGCACTCAAATTCGGTATTAGTAACATCATGATTCCACCAGGTACGACCGTAGAACCAGGACAGGAATTCAGCTTCCCTGTTACTCTTATAGCGCCTCAAACTGATGGCACTTATAACCTCCAGTTCAGAACTTTCTTCCTCACTCCTTCCAAAAACGGGAATCCAGTAGCGACGTTCTTTGGTGATATAATTAACATATATACCGATGTTTCTTCAAATTCAAAGAAAACCGAGTCATTTAATAAGAATCCAGAATTGGTCGATCCCTTCATGTCACCTGTTGTGACTCATAAAAGAGCCTTTCCCATTGTCACCTTAATAGAGGGCATGCCAACACCGGTATGGAAACCAACTCCCTATCTTTATCATCCAACTGCAATATATAGCCCTTCATTAATAGAATAATGAAAGATTAGACTCAAAATTCTCTTAGTTGTATTAGTGATTATACGAAATAGAAGAGAACTTTTTTAGTTTAAACACCTATTATGCATATGGATAATGCCCGGTTAACCCGGCTGAATATGCACATATCAGGGACTGTTCAAAGAGTAGGATACCGACATCTGGTCCAGAATATAGCGCGAAAACACAATATAACAGGTTCTATTAAAAACCTGGAAGGATATGATGTTCAGGTGATTGCTGAGGGTAGTCCTGAAGACCTTAAATCATTTAAAATAGCTATAAAAAATTGTGAATTTCCTGTATACGTCGATTTTATTGAGAGTACTGAAGAGAAACATACCGGAGAATATTCATATTTTGAAGTTATCAGGGGTTCACCAGAAGATGAGCTTGCTGAGAGGTTTGATTCTGCAATTGCCATATTTTCAAGGATGGAACTAAAGCAGGATAATGCACTGGAAATGCATAAAGAATCAATTTCACTAGAGAGAGATACCATCGGACTCCAGAAAGAAACGCTTGTGCTCCAGAAAGAGACTATAGAACTCCAGAAAGAAACGTTTGTGCTCCAGAAGGAGACTCTAAATGAAATCAAGGGGACGAGATCTGATCTGGATAAAATTCTGAATAGGGAGATAATTGAAATGCGCGAAGATCTTAGAGAGATGCGTTCTGCTCTCATTCGTGCAGGAATCATGAATGAAGTTAAATCATAATTTCATATATGATTTGAATTTAACAATAGAATGGGTTTCCTGATTCGCATATATTCTGTTTTTTTATTATAGACCAAACTTGCATAAATTCGTATACAGGAAACTGAAAATAGGCGTTATCTCCAAATATTGGTTCGAAATAATATTTTCCCAATATCCATAGGAATATCAATTATGACTTCCCTGGGAATCCAGACGAAAAATCCAGATCAATGGGTAGCTGGGCTTGATATCGGCTCGACAATGGTAAAGGCAGTACTCTATAACGGAAATGAATATAGGAAGGCAATGAGTCCTGCCGGATGGGACCCAAATAAAATTGCAACTGATCTCCTGTTTCTGCTCTGCTGCAGAAGTAACCTTCACAAAATACCAAAAGTCACAGCAGCGACAGGTTATGGCCGACATAGCATGGATAAAGCGGTACTCTCACCGACAGAGATCTCCTGCCATGCAAAGGGAGCATCGTTTCTTATTCCAGGCTGCCGGTTCGTAATTGATATAGGTGGACAGGATGCAAAAGCTATCAGATTGTCCGAAGACGGGGGATTTAAGGACTTTGTCATGAATGACAAGTGTGCAGCAGGAACAGGAAGGTTTCTTTCTGCAATGGCACAAGCATTGAGTGTGCCAGTAGACAAGTTATCAACCTATGCTGAAGCTGCAACACCTCACCGGATAAATGCGATGTGTACAGTCTTTGCAGAATCCGAGGTTATCAGCCTGATTAACCAGGGTGTCTCGAGACATGCAATCATTGCAGGCCTTCATGCATCAATCGCCCGCCGGACTGCATCAATGGCTGCGTCCCTTCATCCTGAACCCCCGGTTGTTTTTACG
Organism: uncultured Methanomicrobiales archaeon; assembly: GCA_903926075.1. GTDB lineage: Archaea > Halobacteriota > Methanomicrobia > Methanomicrobiales > Methanospirillaceae > CAIYHQ01. The sequence continues at coordinate 32,864 of CAIYHQ010000069.1, read as the reverse complement.
GGTGGTGTTTCGCAGAATCATGATATCGCAATAAAAATCGGGGAGGAGATGGGTTTCCCGGTTATTGTCCCGGATGATTCAATATATACAGGAGCTCTTGGTGCGGCTCTTCTGGCATGGGACTGGAAGAGGGAAAACCGGGAAAAATAATTTCAGGGTTTTTTAATCATTTCAAGAAATGCCTCGACCCGGGTCTTTACCTGACCTGTGTCACCCTGTGAGTAATCGGTCTCAATCTGGAGTAGCGGGACATTTCCATGTTTTGTTAGGTAATCTTTCAGTACGCGGGACTCAACATTGTAGGTGTGACAGCCTACCCATGTTATGTCGATGACACCTCCCGCATTGTAATCTTTTGCTAGATCTGCGAGTAGTTCAAGTCGTCCCATGTTCGGGCTCATGCATGAACACGGGGTGGCAAGGTATTTATCCGCGATTGAATCAAGGGGTGAGCCATCTGTTGCGACATCAAATAAATACTGCTTCATCCCAGAGCAGTTCTCAATATAGACAACATCTGCACCAGACTCTTCGATAATTTTAATAACCTTCTCTGCACCTATGCCGGTTGGGACACCGGTCACGATTATACGTTTGGTCTTTGCAGGGAACGCACCTTCTCCTTTAGCAACCATTGCTTTTGTCGCTTTTATCAGTTCTCTGAGATGTTCATTGAACCCCTCATGGTCGAAATAGAAGTTCCTCGCCCACATCACTTTCAGGAGGTCCTGTCCCGAGAGCGGGACTGGGTCAGCCTTGTTCAGTGCAACGAGCTCCCTCATTAGCGCCCTTTGCTCGTTCATCACACGGATGGCTTCTTTCATCTTTTCATCCGTGATTGTAACATTGAGACGTTTCTCTATCTCGTCTTTGCAACGGCTTACCTCAGAACGCCAGTACTGTTTCTGTACCATTCCCTTTGCACTCTGGGGGACTTCAAGCACAACAAGCGGCTTAAATGTCTCCATCATCTCGAACATTTTTTTCTTTCCATCACATGTCGTCTCTCCTATGATGAACTCTGAATTGTTGAAAAAGGCGCATTTTTCAGTTATTACAAATCCGTAACTTGACTTAATTAACGGACAGAAGTTTCGCGGGAGGTATTTTTCACCGTCTGCAATAGGCTCTTCCTTTGTTGCACAAAGTGCAACCGGTACTGCACCTGCAGCAAGCACAAGTTCCTGGGGTGCAAATACGCAGTAGAAACCAACGAATTTTTTACCCTCATCCCTCACACTTTTAATTGATGCCGATGCATTCGGAATGACCGAATCAAACCAGGTCATTTTTTCAGGTCTCATTATTACAAATGTCTTGAAGAGGTGATAGATAAAGGCAGTACATTTTAAAAAAAGTTAGGCACTAAATCGAAATTATTTAAAAATAAAAAGGAATTAAGGCAATTAAAACTCAAATACGTCTTGAAATAGATTAGGGCTATTTCCCAAATTATAGAAATATTTTCCATTCGCAGATTTGAAGAAACATTTGGTTAGGTAATTACTTCTAGCAATTTGAGGATAACTGATAAAATTAGGCCGTCTTTCAAATAAAACGATTTTGATGAGAATAAATCTGAGATTAAATTAAAACAGATTTCTCTTGAAAAAAATAAAAAACAGATATTTCTATTATTAAAAGGAAATTGTCCTCATTGCACTCAGATTGTCTGTTTCAAGCTTACGGTAATATGACTTCGGGTACCCGCATGTCGGGCATTTCCAGTCACTAGGTAAAGAAGAAAAATCAGTCCCTGCTGCAGTATAAGGCTTCGCATTCTCGCTCGTCGTGCATTCAAGTTTCATTGTAGCAGAGTTACATAGAATCACATCAAAACCCTTGACCTCTCCTTTTGACGCGTTATAGACGTGACCGCACATCATACACCTGTATTTGTCCATTTATATCACCTCATCCTTCCTTCTATTATTTCTTCATGTAAAGCTTGCCATAGACCATCTCACCCTTTTTTTTCGGGTGCCTTTCGCCCAGGTCTCCGATATACTCTATGAACTTTGCCTTTGTTCCATCTACTTCAAGATCTACTTCATCTTTATACTTATATCCTGGCATCATTACGTTGATATTCCCGAAAACGTAGATCTCACCCTTGACCATCTGGCCTCCGACACGCCGGTTTGCATTGCCCTTGACAATGATCTTACCGCCTTCCATATGAGTGCCGATATGGATGTCGACATCACCTTCAACAATAAGTTCACCACCAATCATGAAGGTCGCTACATCAGACCCTGCATTCCCTTTTACTCTGAGAACTCCTCCAGACATCCCTCTCCAGTCGCCACGGTATGCAGCTCCCAGATAATTTCCTGCATTTCCTTCGACTGTAAATTCGCCACCTTTCATAGCAAGGCCGCAAAATGAGTGGACGTTTCCTTTAATAAGGAGTTTCCCGCCAGTCATCCAGCTGCCAGTGTACATATCGGTTGATGAGTTAACTACTACCTCTCCGGCAGACATCTTGGCGCCGATATACTTCATCTTTGTGCAGTCACCGTTGATTACTATCTTGGTATCTGCTGCTGTAGCTCCCGCATCTCCGGTAATTGTGAAATATTCACCGAGAGTTGAAATCTTTTTCCCCTGGTAACCCTTGAGGGCTGCTATCTCTGCGGCTTTCTTTCCTGCGAATGTGTCAGGATTTACATTTTCGCATTCAAAGTAGAGTTCCGGTATTTTATTTACGTTCATTGTGACAGTGTTCATTTCTTTTTTCACCTCACGCTTGTGTTGCATCCACCGTTATGATGTGCTGGTGCGGTGCATAACTCTCCGGAACAGGGTAATTAGCCTCATTCACACTATAATAGCGTAGGAACTTTTCCCTGATATCACGCACAACAAGCTTGTTTTCTTTCACTTTTGCGTCAACCCAGAAGGTGTGCTTATTGCCAAAGTCGACGATTTTACCGTCCTGCACACATATTTTTCCGTCCTTGAAGAGATAAGCAGCGTTTCCGAATGCCTTCTCTATCTCTGGCCCGCTTGACGGGAACTTGTCTGGGTTGATATCGTATATTGCAATATCTGCATTCATTCCTGGCTTAAGCCCACCATAATCTTTTGAGAGTCCAAGAGCTTTTGCAGGCCCTGCACGTGTCATTGCTGCAAGCTCGTAAAGAGTTATCTCCCGGTCTAACTCTGCAAGATTAGTTGCGCTTATTACTTTGTCTGCGTTCTTGAATGTGTTTAATCTCTCATCACGGACCTTTTTACTCATCAGCCACGAATAAACACGTGGGTAACGGGTGAAAGGCCCAGCATTCGGGTGATCAGTTGTGATGAAACATCTCATTGGATCCTTTGCATACAATGCAAGTTCAAGACCTATGCACCACTGGATTGCACAGACCTTGATGTTCGGGTCATAGATGTATGGAACAACGCCGGCTGCAGTCTCAAGCTCCACATCGACATTAATCCATTTTAGGTGGTTAAGACCATGTAGGTGATGTTCAAAAGGTCCATCGGCTGTCATCGTGGTAGTTTCGTCCAGTGTTACATTGCCCGTATCGATGGTGATGTTATCCTGTTTATTGACGTAATCCATAACCTCTTTTGCCTTAGATTCAAAATTACCCCAATTATCACCACCATAAGAGTGAAATTGAAGATGTGTAGAGTGCATCACCTGTTCGCGGCCAAAATTATTCTTTGGTTTGACACCTTCTGCAAGTTTCAATGTGTCGAGTGTTACTTCATAATTGCCAGGGTTTCCAAGACTGTTCTGGTGAACATGCATGGAGTGGGGAAGACCAAGATACTCATTTGCTGCCATGAGTCCATTCATTATCTCTGCAGGAGTGATATCGAAATATGGCACTGGGTCATTGATAGTGAGACAATTGAGTCCCCATGCCCAGGCTTCAGTACCGCCCGGGTTTACAACCTTGATTCCATATCCCTTTGTCTGCCTCATAACCCATGAGATGTACGCAGCAGCGTTTTCTATCTCTTTATTTTTCAGGTACTCAAAGACAAACCAGTTATTTCCAAATACAGGTAAAGCTGCCTCATCAATTATTGGAGTATCATGTATCTCTTCATGGACATGGCGTGCATATAGTGGAGGCATTGCTGCTTCCATGGCAAATGTAAAGCCCATCCTCGCATATTCGTAACCAGTCTTAAAGACAGTCGGTATTGATTTTCCACCTTCAATCCTTGTAATCCCTGGTTTTTTATGCGAGTCAAAGTGTTTGTCTTCAGGGCGGTACCAACGGCCGGCATTTACCTTAGGGCCAGCAACGTGAGCATGGACTTCGAGGGCCCCCGCCATTACGGTCTTTCCCTTTGCGTCGATTACTTTTGCTCCTGAGCCTGCCTTGTCAACGATTTTACCGTCTTTTACAGATATATCAGCCTTGTCTCCTTTTAATCCCTGAACAGGGTCAAAGACATGGCCGTTTTTTATTATATATTCAGACATTTACGCACCTCCGGCAGCCATCAGTTCATCAACACGCTTGTTGATCCTGGTGAGAAGTTCTTCATCGGTAAGCATTCCTTCCGGAGCATCGACAACCTTTCTCGTTTCAATCGGGACATTATCCATACGATATGCACAGCCGCCTGTCTCAACCCCGACCATGGCTACAGGTATATGTATATCTGATATCTCAGTCGTGCAGTTGATATGTGGGTCAACGGTCACAGTGGGTTTTTTCGAACTGCTTATCATTGCATCGACAGGGAAATGTGCTCCTGGATCAGTTGCTATATAGAAGCAGGCTTCTACTTCGTTCCTGACCAAAAGGTCAACAGATGTCGTCTCCCCGGTCTGGTGACGTGCCTGGTCACGACGGGAGAGGTCTACCGCATATGGGAACCCATACTGCCAGCCTAGTACCTGCCCGGAGCCTGTAACATTCCAGTGCCCACGCATGGCCATGATGCTGAATTTTGTGAAATCATTCATATCGCGTGTAAGATTGATTGCGATATCGATATTGTGATTTCTTCCCATTGTGTGGGTCAGTCCCATCCCGAAGAAGATAATACCGAAACGACCCTCTTTGAGTTCTGCAACAACTTCATAGATCTTCTCTTTCGGAACACCTCCAACAGTGTCCGGGAGGGACTCGCCTCGAGCTGCAGTGCGGAATGCATTCAGAAGTTCATAGTCATAGCCCTGCTGGACCTGAATGAACGTGTCCGCACATTTTGCGGTATCCGTATACCTGCAGTCAACGACATAGATTTTTCTCCCTTTGTGGCCTTTTACTGTGAAAAATCCTCTAGGGAAGATTGAATACCTTGACATGTGCCTCGGGTGGGCATGTGCCGGGTTGCAACCCCAGAAAATAACCCTGTCTGCCCTGTTCTTTACTTCACCAAGTGTGCAGCTCGGGACTCCTACGTCCTCGATTGCAATAAGTGATGACCCATGGCAGACTGTTGCGCAGTTATCAACTATCCCCCCAACTTTCTCTGCAATCTCGTGACCAATGCTCATAGCCTGACAGCTTGTTGAGGCCCAGCCGTACATCAAAGTCTTCTTTGATGCAACGAGCATTTTTGCAGTCCAGTCAATTGCCTCATCATACGATACTTCCTTGAAACTTCCATCAGCCTGACGCATCCTTGGGCGGGTAACCCTTCCCGGGAGTTTCTGGTGGTTGAACTTTTCCGCACCGATTGCACATGCATTTTTCACTGAAAGGATTGTCTTATTGTCGTCAGATACTGTGCATTCAATATCGTCGCAAAGTGTGCCACAGAATGGGCAAATAATATCAGTTACAACTTTAGGCATGTTTCACTTCCTCGAGAGCCCACAGGCATCCTTTAAAACATCAATAGAACTCATGATAGGCTCATTCATGGCTACTTCAACTTCTATTGGGATCCCTTTGAAGCACGGCTCCCCGGTTGAGTATGTATAAGCCGGGACAATTCTGTTTGCCCAGGGTCCCATAGGAATATGGGCGAGGCCTGGGACAAGATCTTCTCTCGTCTCAACTGCCTTTACGATAACACTCCCTACCGAGCTCGAAACACGGACATTGGTATTCTTCCATGCACCAAGTCTTTTAAAGTCATCAGGATGCATCTGGATGATCGTACAGGCATCAAAGTACTTCTGGGAAGTCTTTCCGGCCTCCATGCCGACACCCTGCTGGATAGTTCTGCATGTGATCAGGTTTAGTTTAATTTTTTTCTCCATGGTATCTCCTTGTTTTTTGAATCATAAGTATAAGATAAAAGACAATATCTCAGGCCGAATCAAGTCTGGGCAATTTCCCCGGGTGATCCCCCACGGAGGGAGATGACATCATATGGACATGCTTCAACGCATACTCCGCAGCCTGCACATAATTCTGCCTTAAAATCAATACTAACCGCTATACCGTCCTGGACCTGGAATATTTTTTCGCTTGTCACAGGATCGAGCGTGAAAAGCTCGAGGGCGTTAACCGGGCATGCAACTACGCAATTATTGCAGCCTGTACACCGTTCGGGATTTACATGTAATGCAAAAGCCATGATATCACATTGAATTCATGTACTTATTAGATACTACAATTAGATTTATTAAAACAATGGTATTCACTTTAACTTCCAAAAAGTTAGGCACAAAACCAGAATATTTATGAATTTAAATGAGATCATAGCGGCATTTTTATTGATAAATTAATTAGTTCAGAGTTCATTTTGCTCATAAAATATGAATTAAACCTATTATTACAGATAGTAAAACGATCCAGATCAGCCGTACCATATCTCTTATATTTTACAACAGTTTAAATATCATGTTAACTGTTGATCATTAATAAAGTATAAATATCAACTATTATATAATAATTTATACTTTCGGCGATCTCGTTTAATCATTAAATGATTATTTCACTGTACTATAATAGAGAAAATTGGCATCATTCCCATCATGTCAATTTCGCGCTGATACTCTGGTACTGTTAAAAGATCAATTATTCAGAAAGGCCCATTCTGACCCGCATCATTTTCCAGATTGAATTCTCAACCCTTTTTAATTTTGCAGCCCCCTTATCCCCTTCGCGATAATAGAAGAGAAGTAGATGGAAATAGTCCGCAACAAGGTCAGAGAACTCTTTTTTATATCTGACTTCAACACTTCTTTCTCCAATAAATCCCTTAATTGAGATGAAATTTTCTTTTTCAAATGAAAAAAAAGGTAACTCCGTCTCATTAAGAATTCTGACTGTGCCAAATTGTTTTAAGAAATTTAGAAATTCATTTGCAAGTGGTTCGTCAAGCATGAACTCCTTCATCCGTGAACCGTCAACACACACTTTATTTTGGGTAGATCTGATTATTCTCATCTTGTTTAGAAAACATTAGGCAGAATTTTATGCACCTATCAATATCTTTATCCAAGTTAACGTAAATCATTATTTTGCAGGGACTTGTTGAACATGACAAACGTAAACCGTTTCCGATGTAAAATCTGCGGATATATCTATTCTCCTTTAAGGGGTGAACCCCACAATGGAATTCCAGCAGGAACCGAATTTGAAGACCTGCCTGAAACATATATCTGCCCGATTTGCGGTATGGAGGGTAAAGGCAAGATAGGAAAATGGGGATTTGAAGAATGGGTGCCTACAAGATATATCTGTTCAGTCTGTGGATATGTTTATGACAAGGTACGCGGAGAACCACACAGAGGAATAAAAGCAGGAACCGCTTTCGAGGACCTGCCTGATGATTACATCTGCCCGGTTTGCCGCATCGACCCAAAAATTAACCTTGAATTTGGGAAGGTAACAAAGGCAGGGTTTGAACCTTTGATGGTTTAAAAAGTGAGCACCTTCCTTTTTTTTATTTTAATTTAATTATTATTTAATTTAAAATTCGTCGTATAAATATCCAAATTAAGGGGGAATCTTATGGAAATTTTTATCATAGAATAATATACTAAATGGAGGATAAATAAAAAGGCCTAATGAATCAACTCGCTGTGATCCTTCTATAAAAGATGTAATTATCTGGGATTTTTCAATTCCAAATGACCAGGCATCATAACCACTGTTGTTCCAGTCACTATATGGATAGAAAAATGCTCCCGTAAGATGAATAAAAAAAGATAATACTATGGTAATTCCGAGGAGGACCATTATGAGAAAATACAACAAATTCGTTTTTGATTTTAATATCTTATTAATAGATATTCCCAGGTATATCACAAATACAGGTAAAAAACCTGAAAGATACCTGGGCCCGTAACTCCAACCCCCTATCCAATCTGTAAATGAACTATAGATCAATATATCCAAAATTATTACAGGACCAAACCAAAGAAGAAAATTATCGAATTTTTTATTTTTTTCTTTCCATAGAAAATAATAACCAATTATTGAAAAAAAGAGAATGGGGGTGTAAACAAAAAGTCCTCGATTTGGAGAGAATAATAGTCCAAAAAAATGTATTAAAATGTTTTGATTTATAGTAAACAACTGTAACTCACTGTTATAACCTCCTAAAATAGAATTAAAAAATGTATAGTTATATACTAAAAACGGTGAGGCGGTTAGAATTAAAGGAATTACATAGTACAATATCTGCTTCCTATAATATTTTAAAATAAAAATAATACAGGGAATTAAAAGAATCGAATCGGAAATTCGGTTCATTATGAATAATCCAGAAAAGCAACCTAATATTATGATGTAATATCTTTTATTTTCACGTTCGTTAAGGAAAATTAGTGCGATTATCCCAGATAATAATAAAGCACCAGTACCATGTTGCCATAATGCCTGGCTGAATATTGACCATGCCGAAGTACAAAAAGCGTATATAAATAGAAGAATCAGGGAGACTTTACGCCCAAATAAATGAAATAAAGTATAATAAAGAATTGTAGCTCCTAATGCGGTTATAAATCCGGCACAGTATTTATTCATAAATCCAATAAAAGGAGGTGCAAACGGAACATAACCAAAACCCATAAGAAGCGCTTCAGGAACATATAGAGGAACCACTAGCACTGGGGTTACAATTGGAAAGAATGAGACATATTGACCATTTCTCTCAACAAAATTTGCACTTCCTTCAATTGGATAAAAATTAACAAATTTATTAAAAACTACAGACTGTTCGAAAAGAATAGAGAAAGGTAATAGTCCTGCAGGTTGTGTATCGCCACTTAATAATGTAATCGTAACGAGGTTGTAAGAGCAAAAAATTATTAAAAATATTAATAATAATTCTTTTTTAGGAATTGTAACTTTCTCAATAAGTTCCATGGTAAATTTGTCAATTTAATAGTTAAGCTTTAATTTCCTTTCAAATAAATTAATTTTTAAAATACAACAAAGAATTCTATTCTCGCGATAATATTAAAGTATCAAAAAATTATAATGCCTTTATTTACCCAAGTTCGTCATAATACCTACCTCTCCGTCCTCCACCTCTCCGGAATTTATTGTAGGCGAGGGCAATAACAACCACGACACATATTACGACACCAATAATAATGATAACCATTACTATAAGTCCGATAATCCTCCCTGTGTCTGCAGGAACTGAAGGGAGGACAGGTCCTCCCTGTGACTGCTGGTTCTTTAAAGCATTTGCTGCGGTTATTCCGTCTCCAGCTTTCGAAGAGGCTATTTTTAACTGATTTGCTGATTCTGAACCATTTCCCTGCTGATTTGCGTCTTTTGCCGCGGTAAGTGCCTGAGCTGCAGCTTCACGTGTTGCGATAATTGATGCAAGCCTCTCGTCATTTGCAAGGTTTTTATTCTGTTTTAATGTTGCAATTAATGCATCAAGACTATCTATTGAGTTCTGGGCTGCGGTCAAATCCTTAAGTGATCCAGCTTTTGAAAGCGAAGCCTGTCCATCGCTTATGTACTTAAGTGCAGTTGTGACCCCTGTCTTTTTCACTGAGAACGAATCTGATTTGTCTGCATTATCAATTGCAGTCTTTGCAAGATTGAATGATTTTTTTGCTTCTGTGACATCAAAGCCCTGGCTCATCTTCTGGTCTATTGCGTCCTGGAACTTAGTTAGGTTTACCTTCAAGTCTGCAATTGACTTATCCATTGCGGCAGCACTGACAACATAAGCTTCCTTTGTAACCGGCTCACCCGAAGAACCAGAATCATCTCCGCCAACCTCCTGGACTGAGAATACAACCTTATTCCCTGCCTCTGTCACTTGCGGTGCAACAGCATTAAGCTTGATCTGCAATTCTATTGACGTACGTGCGGGATATGAGAGTTCCCATCCACTTATATGCACAATCGAACCTATTTCTTCTTTTGCAGGGTTTGCAATTCCATCTTTGACAATTACAATTGACCATTTGGGTTGAGCCATCTCTGTCTGAAGTTTAATTGTATCATCACTTGGAAAGGTGACACCATTTGCCGGAATACATTTTATAGTAAATGAGGCTGAAACAGGAGTCTGACCCGAGACCAGATCACCCGACGATGGATCTATTGAAACTGTCCCGACACTTATAGTTCCTTCTGCGCACATTACGAGAGCTGCAAGAAGCACGAACAATAAAAAAAATTTAAAATTAGTCTTCATGTATTAACCTCATTTTGTTAAAAGAGCGGCTCCACATCGTCAGAGAGGAGCATGCCCACTTCATCTTTTCTCTTTTCTTTCATCTCCTTGATCTCTTTTGCGATTGCAATCAGTTCGTCAATACGTGGTGCATTTCTGACACTTGCAAGGAGAACCACGGCAGCAATAAAGCGACTTTGGACAGGATAATCCCCTCCACGGACCTCTACACCGTTAATTGTTTCACTTACCCAGCTTTTTGCCTTCTCAATACCTTTCCTGTCAAGTTCCTGTGGAGGACCTGCAATAAGAACGAGAGCTCTTTCAGTAGTAGTGATATCACAGGGAAGAGTCAGCCTTCCAAGAACAGCACGTCTGACAAGCGAGATAATCCGGGCACTCTTGTCTTCGCCAACAAGGTGTTCTTCATCATTCTCTTTCTTTTGTGAAAACCGGTCAAACAGGTTGCCAAAAACACCTTTTTCTTCAAAAGGCAGTTCACTTTTTGCGTATCCTACCGACGAAATTCCTCCGGTCTTAAGAGTGTTAATTATCTCACTGGAGTCAACGACCATCTCTCCAACTCCGCGCCCTCTGCCTTCTCCTGACCGAAAGAGAATATTAAATCGCCTTACAAGTTCCAGATTGAGCCTCTGGAATGCAGCCTGAATACTTTCTCCTTCGGCTTTCCATGCACTATTATCAAAAAGAAATGTATTATCTGCTTCTTTTACGATAGTTGCAAGGCTTCGGGCTGCGTTATATGAATAAAGTCTGCCCTCCTCAGGTGCCGGAACAATTCCAAGCACATAAACAGGCTCTTTATAGGTCTGTTTGAGATGCCTGACAAGAACAGGTGTTCCTCCTGAACCAGTACCTCCTCCAAGGCCTGCAATGACTACAAACGCCTCAATTTCATGAGTCCCTATATGATCAATAGCGCTCATGATGCTATCGATCTCTTCCGCCGTAATCCTTGCACCCGTTTCGTTATCTGTTCCAACACCGTGCCCTTTCACAACTGTCTGTCCGATCAGGATACGGTTTTTCATCGCAATGTGCGACAATCCCATAAGATCAGTGCGTGCAGTATTCACTGCTAATGCTCTGAAGTGATGAGTCTCACGCTTCAGGTCATCGCCAACAAAAAGGTCCACGACTTTCCCGCCAGCCTGTCCAAACCCTATGAAAAATACCTTCATCTGGTGACACCCTAAGCACCGGTCCTATAGAGAGGGGGTGCAATATTGAATACTAAGTTCTCTTTCATGGATTCAAATACCTTCTTATACTGTTGAAAAAACATCTGAACAAAATTTTTGAAAGAGAACAAATACCAAATTGAAGGCAAAAACTTAACCCCGCGTGTTTAGCTATGAAAGGGTTTTTCAGAATATGCACCCCAAAGTACAGAAGATTTCTTTATGAAGATTTGTATTGCAGGCGGTGGTCTTACAGGGCTCAGTGCCGCACTCGAACTTACACGTGCCCACGATGTGGATATATACGAAAAGCTCCCATTTTCAGGGGGTTGCCTTTCATCATACACACTAAGTAAAGGTACAACAATAGAACGATTTTATCACCATTGTTTTCAGGGGGATAATAATTTATTTTCCTTACTTTCAAAATTAGATCTTACAAAAGATCTTGAATGGCTTAAAGGGACAACCGGCTATCATAAAAACGGTGTTACATTTCCATTAACGTCTCCTCCAGAAATACTTAAATATCCCTACCTGACTTTTTTTGATAAACTGCGAATCGGACTTCTCTCATTCCGTTCAAAAAAAGTAGATACTGTGAGACTGGATGGGATAAGTGCAAGGGACTATATTATTAACAAGGTGGGTGAAAGGGCATACAATGACTTTTTTCTGCCTCTGTTAACGAGTAAATTTGGAGAGAACAAAGACTCGGTCTCTGCTGCCTGGCTCATGAGCAGAATAGCAATACGTTCAGACAGAGGTCTGGAAGGAGAACGGCTAGGTTATATCAAAGGCGGTTTTTCAAAATTAATTGATGGAATGGAGGGTGAACTCCGTAAAAGCGGATGTGAAATTAAATTATCAAGTCCGGTTTCAACAATAAAACGATCAGGTTCCAGTTGGGAGGTTAATGGGACTTTATATGATACTATCCTCTCAACAATCCCACCCCGGGAATTTACGAGGTTAAGTGGTGAAGCACTTCCTGATACACCGTACCAGGGTGCTGCCTGCATGACCCTTGGACTTGACAGGGATATTGCAAATGGGATATATTGGGTGAATATGGCAGATAAGGCACCTTACGGTGCTCTAATCGCACATACTAATTTTGTACCTTTTAAAAGATATGGAGAACATATCGTGTATCTCGCATCATATTTCTCAGGCCAGACACCAAAAGACAAGAGAGAGGATATGAAACGTGATCTTTTGAAAAGGTTCAAACTTCCTTCAGACGCAATTCTGTGGGATAAAATGGCAGTAGACCCCTGGGCCGGACCTGTTTATACTGTCCGTTACAGGGAACTTATACCAAAGTACGAACAGAAAGGGTATTTTATTGCAGGAATGTTCAGCCCCCCGAATTATCCTGAGCGAAGTATGGAAGGTTCCATTGTTGCAGGGCAGGAAGTTGCAGAAAAGATGAAGTGTTTTGGTGAAAAATTTGAGTGAAATCAGGGTTTCAGCCGTTATTCCGGTTTATAATGATAAGAACGGTCTTGCCGCAGCAATCCCGCGTTCAATTGACGCATTAAATGCAATAACCCCGGGTTTTGAACTGATAATAGCTGAAGACGGCAGTACAGATGGCAGTGCTGAGTTCGTAAGAGAGTACTCAAAAAAAGATTCAAGGGTCATTCTGTTTCACAGCGATGAACGTCTGGGACGAGGAAAGGCTTTAAACCGAGCTTTTGCATATGCAAAAGGGTCAACTGTATGTTATTATGATGTTGACCTGGCTACTGATCTAAAGCATCTTCCTGAACTTATTAATTCTATTGAAGAAGGTTTTGATATGTCTACCGGCTCACGGCTCATGCCTTCAAGTGACATTGAGCGGGGTTTAAGCCGTGAAATCGCAAGCAGAGGTTATAACTTTCTAGTGAGAACAGTCCTCGGAAGTCCTCTTTTTGACCATCAATGTGGATTTAAAGGATTTAACCGGGAGAAAATTCTCGCACTAATTCCAAAGATCAGGGCAACACACTGGTTCTGGGACACTGAGGTTCTTGTGAGAGGTGTTAAAAACTCATATAAAATAAAAGAATTTCCCGTTCTCTGGCGACAGGGGGCTGGGACAACTGTCCGTAGAAACGATGTTCTCTCAATGGGTAGATCTGTTTTCAGATTATGGTGGCAGCTGAATGTATCGAAAGATTAGCGGGATTATTCTCTCGGTACTTATAGCATTAGCAATTTTTCTCTATATGCTTGTCCCTGTATGGGGAGAGCTTATCGAGAGGCTCAAAACAGCAGATCCAGTCTGGCTTATTCCGGCTCTCATATTCTGTATCCTATCATGGTGGGTGAGAGGATTCAGGTACCAGCATATTCTTTCGGGTCTTGATATAAAAATTACTCTCGCTTTCTCTACGGCATGTATTGTCATCAGCCAGACCGTGAACCTCTTAGTTCCGGCACGTCTTGGAGACCTCGTAAGAGTATTTATTCTCAAGCATGAATATAATGCAACGATATCAGAGGGACTGTCCTCGCTTGTGGTAGAGAGGGTATTTGATGTCGTTTGTATAGCGGTTCTTGGGCTTGTTTCACTTTTTTATGTGTTGAATGTCCCTGCCTGGTTTATTGAAATGATTACTTTCACCCTTGTAGCCGGAGTAATTTTCTTTATTTTCCTTATCGTTATAAGAAAAATGTCTTCAGAAAACAGATACCTTAAAATAATCCTCAATCTCCTCAATGAAGTCAGGGAAGCATCCCTGTCAGTTCGTGCAATTATCATTCTAGGTGTTTCCTCAATTATAATCTGGATTCTTGAAACATTAGCCTGTCAGATGGTGGTTTTTATGTTTAACACCACTATTCCATTCATGTTGATTCTTCTCGGTATTGTTATTGCAAACCTAGTGAAAGCAATACCGATAACACCCGGGGGTATAGGCCCGTATGAGTTTATGCTATCCACAACATTCGGACTTGCAGGTATTAGCCCGGCTGCAGCAACTCTTATTGCAGTTACAGACCATCTCATTAAGAACCTGGTGACCGCTGCGGGTGGAATTATTGGAATTTATTTCTTCAGAGACTGGATTCCGGAGCTGATAAGCAGCACAATAAGCCGTAAAATGGAGGATGGTGAGGATGGCAATCGTCAGTGATTATGTTGTAATGGCCGCAGTGTGGCTTGGAATAATTGGATTTCTTACTATATCACTCACTCCATGGTTAAAAAAGACCATGAAGGAGTATGCTTTCCCGGTTTCAGGTTCTGCATCGCTCCTTATCTTTGCCATAATCTCCTGGTACCTTGGAACAATAGGTTATCCTGTTATTTTGGCCCTGGTTCCATTTGTAATTCTTTTTATCCTGAATATATTGAGAGGAGAATACAAAAGGGAAGATATAGCTGGTTATGGTAAATGGATTTTTGTATTCCTCGTATTTTTTACTGCACTTCTTGTCTTCAAATATGAAAACCCTCCGATCGACTTTGCAGAGAAGTTTATGGACCATGCTTTTCTTGCGTCGATTATGAGAACACCGGTCGCTCCTCCTGTTGATCCATGGTTTATCGGGGGACATCTGAATGTCTATTATTACCTTGGTTACTGGCTCCTCGGAATGCTGGGTATCGTTAGCGGTGTTCCATCCCAGGTGGTTTTTAATCTTTCACTTCCCACTATCTTTGGCCTTACAGCTGTTAACCTGTTCTTAATTGGTCACTTTCTTCTACAACGGTTTCGGTACTTACCCATACTCACGCTTCTCCTCGTAAATCCTGCTTTTATTGTAAATATTATCAAGGGTAAACCCTGGGGATCAGTTATGTGGGACAGTACGAGAACCATTACGGATACTATCCATGAATTTCCTCTCTTTTCATTTCTCTGGGGTGATGTCCATCCCCATGTTATAGGACTGTTTAATACAACTTTTCTGATAGCACTACTCGTTTACACATACCTCAAATGGGAAAATTGCATAAAAAGAGATAAATATATAATTTCACTTCTGGTAGTCATTTCACTTGGGACAATGGGACTCATGAATACATGGGACGCCCTCATATTTGGCCCAATTACAGTTATCACTGCCATAGTGATAGCATGGAGACAACTTAAACCTGATGATTCCCAGCATAATGAGGGAAAGGTTAAGGGCCATATAAGGAATATATCACGAAAAATCCGTGAAAACTGGAAGGACTTCCTGATATTGGGAATAATTGTTCCAGTTACTGCAGTACTCCTCTTTTTCCCTTACTATCTCCAGATCGAAGGGATTGAACTTAAAGGAGTATTTCCTGTACAAAGCCCAACCGCACCAGAACAATTTTTGCTCGTAAACGGATTTTTTATAGCAATTCTGGTTATATACCTGTTAAAAGACATAATCAGGCGCCCATACATTGCTATTATTATTCTGCCCTTTTTACTTCTTCAGAGGTTCTCTGCAGCAATTATTCTCCTTCCTATTCTCTACCTCCCGGTGAAGAGAGGTCGGACCGTTACCGGACTTCTTGCATTCTTTGGACTCGCGGTATTGCTTTTCTGTGAGTTTTTCTATCTCAAAGATTCATTCGGAGATTCATATTACAAGATGAACACGATTTTCAAGTTTTATTATGCAGCCTGGGTACTCCTTGGAATATCCTGTTTTATATTTATTGGCGAGATGCTTTCAAATCGTATAAAACCTCTCAACATCTCTCCCAGGATAGTAAAAATAATCATCTGCATTGTTGCCCTGGGACTAATAATATCTCCAGTATTTTCTCCAGAAAAGACCTCGGTCGGTCACCCGACTCTGGACGGGATCTATTACCTGTCATATACCCATCCTGAAGATTATGAAGGGATTCTGTTCCTTAAATCACAAAATAATGTAACCGGCGTAGCTGAGGCCATTGGGGACGATTACTCATACTTCTCCCGTGTATCTTCACTTACAGGCATACCCACGATCCTTGGGGAGTCAGGCCACGAAGTCCAATGGAGGGGTGATGATAACAACTGGTACGGGGAACGTCTTAACGATGTCCAGACTATGTATGAAGACCCTTCGATGACATCATTCCTCATGGAAAAATATGGGATTTCACACCTCTTTATAGGTGAAAATGAAAGGTCTAAATACAATGTCAGCGATGCCTATCCGGATCTTGTGCGCGTTTTTAACCGTAATAACGTAGAAATTTACCAGAGGCCCGCTATACAGAGCAATCAATAAAGGTCTACAAACCTTTATGCCGGTCTAATTTAAACTGGTATGGTCACAATGGCATCGAAACTGATGAGTGATGAAGGATAAATTCCTGAATGAGGTGAACAAATGGCTGAGAGTTACGTAAAATTTACTGTTCCTGAGGACCTCCAGAACAAGGCCCTTGAAGTGTTGGAGCTCGCACGCGAGACCGGAAAAATAAAAAAGGGATCAAATGAATGCACTAAAGCTATTGAACGCAGTATAGCACAGATAGTCCTCATTGGTGCAGACGTTGAACCTGCAGAAATTGTGATGCACCTTCCACTCCTCTGTGATGAGAAGAAGATTCCATACCTTTTCATTAACAAACAGAACGAGATTGGTGTTGCATGTGGACTCGATGTAGGTTCGACAGCTGCAGCGGTTGTTAAACCCGGAAAAGCAAAAGAACTCTGCGATGAACTTGCAAAGCAGATAACCGATTTGAGAGCGTGAGTATTACATGGCAGACGACGCAACTCCGGCGGAGGTGATCGAAGTGATCGGTTCAACCGGGATGCATGGCGAAGCAATGCAGGTAAAATGCCGTATCCTTGACGGGATCAACAAGGGTCGCATAATAACGAGGAATACAGTAGGTCCTATCCGTGAAGGCGATGTGCTTATGCTCCTTGAGACAGAAAGGGAAGCCAAGAAACTTTCAAGGAGGTAATGAAGGATGGTCGAAGCAAGAAACTGCAGTTTCTGCGGTGGCGAGGTAGAACCGGGTACAGGAAAGATGTATGTCAAGAAGGATGGCAGCATCTTTTATTTCTGCTGTACAAAGTGTGAAAATAATTATAAACTTGGCAGAGTTCCAAGAAAAGTCCTCTGGACAACTGCATCACGCAAATCACACGGCAAGGTATGAGGAAATGGAAAGAAGTTTCGTAATGATAAAACCGGACGGAGTGTCACGGGGATTAGTTGGAGAAATTATCGGCAGACTTGAGAAGAGGGGATTAAAACTCCTTGCTGCAAGACTTGAAAAACTCACTCCGGAAAGGGTAAATTCTCAATATGAAGAACACCTGAACAAACCGTTCTTTCCTTCTTTACGAAACTATATAATGAGTGGACCATGTTTTCTCATGGTCTGGGAAGGAAGAGGTGCAGTCGGGATCATCCGGACTATTGTAGGTAAGACAAATCCTGTTGATGCCGCACCCGGGACAATCCGTGGTGATTATGCCCTTGACCTTGGCCGAAATGTGGTGCATTCGTCAGATTCCCCTGAAAGCGGGAATAAAGAGATATTAATTCATTTCAAAGAGACAGAACTGACCTCATATCCACGCTGCTCTGACCCCTGGCTTTATGAGTAATGCTGTTCTGTAGTGCCCAATTTAAATCTTACTGGGAAAATCCCGGAAATAATCTTTTTTTTGCCGAAAAACTGATTGCCAAAGCTGCGCAAAGAGGAGCTGATCTAATTGCTTTTTCTGAACAATTCCTTACTGGATGGAATCCTGTTCCGGATTTGAACATTGAAGATATATCAGGCCTTACAATTTCGGCATTAAAAAAAGCGGCAAGAGAGAATTGCATTACAGTTATAAGCGGATTTCGGGAGAAGAACGAGAAAGGACTGCCTTATAATTCTGTTGTCGTAATTGACTCATATGGAATGATAAAAGGAGTCTATCGGAAAATTCACCTCTTTTCTCCACTCCATGAAGACGAGTATTATACACGAGGTGATTCACTCCTTATCTTTGAAATTAAAGGGGTTCGAATTGGACTCGCTATTTGTTACGATCTTAGGTTTGCTGAACTTTTTTTGGCGTATGAAAAGAGGGGGGTAGATCTGGTAATAATACCGGCTTCATGGCCGGAGGAACGGATCTTACATTGGAAAATTCTAATTCAAAGCAGGTCTGTTGATTTCGGATTATATGTTGCAGGTGTGAATGCCCTTGGCGAGACCCCATATGGAAAATATAATGGTAACTCAATGATAGTAACACCTGACGGAACTGTCATATCAGATGCCCAGGAAAACGAAACTCTTATTTTTAAACAGATTGAACCTAAAATTTCAGGAGGGACATGGCAAATGGAGGTTTCTTTCCATGACCGCCGCGAGGATTTATATCCGGTTTTGTAAATGTATGCTTTTTCACTTCAATACACCCTCGAATTAATCACTTGAAAACTCAGATAATCTGTACATGTACCGGCTCATCTGTGTGAATTGCGGCTACACCTACAGGAAGGACGAGATAATTTATGAGTGCCGTGAATGCGGTCATCTCCTTGCAGTTGAATATGATCTTAAAAATATCCAGGTAAGTCTCGAGGAATGGAGGCAGCGGCCTTTATCTGTCTGGAGATATAGGGAGCTGCTCCCTGTTTCAGGGGCTCCTGTCACACTCCAGGAGGGAGGTACACCCTTATATCACCTGAAGCGGATTGGGGAGGAACTAGGGCTCCCGCACCTTTATGCAAAACATGAGGGTATGAACCCGTCAGGTTCTTTTAAAGACCGCGGGATGACCGTCGGGGTAAGCATGGCCCTTGAACTCGGTAAAAAGGTAGTTGCCTGTGCAAGTACAGGTAATACATCCGCCTCACTTGCGGCTTATGCTGCAAAGGCCGGAATTCCAGCTGTTGTTTTACTGCCTGCCGGAAAAGTCGCACTCGGAAAAGTCGCGCAGGCACTGATGCATGGTGCCCGAGTGATATCAGTACGCGGAAACTTTGACCGTGCACTTGAGATGGTCCATGAACTATGCATTTCCCACGGCCTTTATCTTCTCAATTCAGTCAATCCATTCAGGCTTGAGGGCCAAAAGACCATAGGGTTTGAAGTATTTGATCAACTCGGAAGGATGCCTGACCGTTTTGTTCTGCCAGTAGGAAATGCAGGGAATATCTCTGCAGTATACAAAGGGTACAAAGAACTTATGGACCTTGGATTCATTGAAAAAATCCCAAAAATGACTGGTATTCAAGCCGCAGGTTCAAGCCCGGTCGTGCGGGCAATTGAGGAAAACCTTCCTGCTGTGGTGCCTGAACTTTCTCCTGAAACAGTTGCAACTGCGATTAGGATCGGAGCGCCGGTTAATGCCGAAAAAGCCCTTACTGCAATACGTTCTACAGGTGGCACTGCGATAAGGGTCAGTGATGCTGAGATACTGGCAATGCAGTGCTCTCTTGCACAGAAAGAAGGAATCGGTGTAGAACCCGCATCAGCAGCATCTGTAGCAGGCATCAAGCGCCTCGTCGAAGACGGAGCCCTTGACAAAGATGAGACTATCGTATGTGTAGTGACCGGACATCTCTTAAAAGATCCTGAAACGGTGATAAAACAATGCAAGCCCCCAGTCGAAGTCGATGCAAACCTTACATCATTGCTTTCTGTATTGCAGTTATAGTTATAGTGGTTAACGCGCAGGGACTTAATGCCAGCTACAAGGTATTTCCTAACGGAAGTGGATACAAGGCATTCATCGAAATAGGAAGTGCTGATGAATACCGGTTTACCGAAGTAGGAATTCTCGGCGAGAGGACGCCTATTGAAGTAACTGGGGTGGAACTTTCAGGGAACTGTTCACCCTGCAATTTTACATGGATTGATCCCACAATTATCAGGTTTGTTAAAGGTAATTATACAATCAGTTATCAGAACCGGATTTTGGAGAACCATCTTCAGGGGATTTTTGACGAGCCATATAATGTTACTGTTGAAATTCCGAAAGGATTTGATGTAAGAAACCCTTTCATTGGGATGATCAGTCAGGGTGGATTGATCAATATTTCAGAAAACGGTCTTTATGTGAACTTTACCCGAACCCGCCAATTTGAGACGAGATTTTATGATTCAACAAGAGAGACCATCCTTTATCTCTTTGGAAATTTCTGGCTCCTTTTTGCTGCAGCCCTGTTAGTACCTTATGCAATAACCTGGCAAAGAAAGAAACAATAAGAAAAGTAAACAAAGTTTGTGAAGGGAATTTCTTTTTCCTCTCACCTACCCGTATTCGGTAATTCCTTTTTAATAACGTGGTTTCCGATGTTTTGGAAGGCAGTCCCTGCAATACACAGGCCTACCCTCAGTGGGCTTAAAAGGGACTTCGCATTCTTTGCCGCAGTCGGAACAGACTGTCTTTGTCATTTCGCGGGGTCCAAAGTTCCGTGGACCACCATAACTTCTCTCATTCATCTGATTACTCAAGCAGATAGATCTGCAAGATAAGATACGGGCTACTCACATAAAAGGATGACAGTGAAACAGCAGGATATAGTGACTAACATAAACTTTATGCATCTCTATGATAATGATAATTAAGATTAACTGCGGCTATTTTTGTGTGAACAGAGAATGTTGAAGAAAAACCTGATTTGTGTCTGTCTCGCATTGATGATTCTAGTGTGGGGGACATACGCACAAAATGTAGTAAAAATTACGTCCAACCCTTCTGATGCCGGGGTATCAATTGATGGAGAATATATAGGAACTACACCCATAACCGTTCTTGATACCATTGGATCTCACATGATATACTGGAGCCTTGATGGCTATCAAATCTACTCAAATAAGTATAATATACTTGATAAAAATGAGACTTTGATAAATGCTAATCTTAGGATTAAAGAAAAGACACCCAACTGGTCAGTCACGCTTAAAACGGAAACAACAGTGAGTAATGAAAAGAACATATATATGACAAATATTATCTCCTTTCCCCCTGGTGCAAAGGTCTATATTGATAGTATAGAACGGGGGAAAACTCCACTTACAATTCCAAGTGATCCTGGCATGCATATTATTTGGCTGGACCTGAACGGTTACCAGGTATATAGTAATGAATATCTTGTAAATGATAACCAAAACACAACTATTCGTGCACATATGCGGCTTGAAACGCCGACAAGAAAGATAACCCCCACAAAAAAACCTACTCCGCAGGTTTCACACGGGAATACGATCTATAACCTTACCCTTATATCATCACCACCAGGTGCTGAAGTTTATATTGATACAAAGTACTATGGGACAACGCCATTGATTATTCCATCAATCCCTGGAACTCATATGATCTGGTGGAAACTACCTGAGTATCAGACATATAGCAGACATTACCTCATTTATGACGGGAAAGATACAAAAATTCATGTCAATCTGCGATTAATTAACAGTAGCCTGAACATTAACATCACCGAACCTCAGGTTGAAAATAACGAGACCGAGGGAGATATAAGTATAGCTTCAGTCATATCGAATACAACGCTATTACGAAACGTACCATTCTCAATTGACTTTGTTATAAAAAACGCAGGATCTAGTATAAATGGTGAGTTTCAAATTAAAATTTTACTCTCAAATGATACAAAATCATCTATTGATGACCTGGTCCTTTTAAATACTTCTCTAGACGGACTGGATGAAAACGCTTTTGATCTTCACACGGTAAATGTGACAATTCCAGATAACATTCCTCCCGGACCATACTACATTATTGTAGAAGCAAATCCTGACTTAACAGTTGACGAACGCAACCGTTTTAATAATGAAGGATATGAATTGGTAATTGTCCGAAAAGAACAGAATAATTCTATTCCTGACAATATAAAGATGATTCCTAACGAGACCGCTTATCCAGGGGACCCGGATGGAGACGGATATTATGAGGACCTGAATGGTAATGGAATAACAGACTATCACGATGTTGAATTATTCTACCAATATTTCCAATGGATAACCCAGAATGAACCTGTAAAATATTTTGACATCAATGGAAACGGAATTATCGATTACGACGATATATCCCTGCTCTTTAAATTTATCTGATACCCTTTTTTTTATTTGCTTTTCTCTTTTAATTTATTGGCCACGAGCTTGCGTAATTTATCTCCAGGAATGACTTTATCCATCTTTGAGCCGACAAGGCAGTTTCCCTTACTGTCTACAGCCCAGATTTTTATATATTTTTTTAAATCTTCAGGTAAGTCGTATGTCGGAATTTTTGCAGGGTCAAACCACTCATTCATTTCATATCCGAGTTTTTCCATTATTGAATTTAACTTTTTAATAAGATTTTGCAGTTCTTTTGCATCCTGCCTATTCCATTCCTTGATCTGCTTCAATGCCTTTTCAAGTTCAAAATCAAGACGGTCCAATTCTCCGATTAGGGCTTTTCCTATTTCGTCATAAACTTCATCACTAAAATGATCCTGCTTGTTTTTTTCTTCCTGTGCCATGATCATAAATATGAATAAAAATATATTCGTCCCTTCCGCAAGAAACATCTCTCAACTTTAATAAATTCTCTTTTTTATTGTTGCTGATTATTTTGATCTTACTTACTCAGTTTAATCGATTTTATTATTGCAGCCGCTACTTCTGAATTATTATCAAATCTTTCAGGTGGTGCAGCATAAGTAATTTCGTACATCGTCCCGTTTACAACAGTAATTACTTTCATTGTCTTTAGATCGAGAACCAGTTTCTCAGTAGAAATTATCTGAACTGCCGGGTTGCCGTCAAGAGTAGTGTTCTCTTCTGAAATCACATGGTAATTTTGGAAATTCGTGCTATAGTCAGTAATCCACCAGTTAACCCAGCCAGATAATGTCTTATTTGGGACATATGAATTAACATTTACAGTGACTCTGGTCTCGTTATCACCATTCAACCTGATAGTTGAGCGGTTAAAACTCCCAAGTCTTGCTAAACTTATGTTCCAGTCATCAGGGTAACTGACGCTGAACCTGTCGCTGTTAGATGAAAAATTCTTATTTAGTGATGCATTAACTATCTCTTTTGATGGATTTAGAGTTCCGGGAGAGTTCGTGCATCCGCTGAAAAGTACTCCTAAAATTAGTATAATGCCAGTAAAGGCTATTATCAGGTTATTTTTCTGCATTTGTATCTTCACTATTAATATGGACCTGAGCCCTTAAAAGATAATTCAAAAAGATCATAACCTGTCCAGGATTAATTTTAGATTATAAAAACCTACAATGTAAGGATGAAGGGTCCTGAGAAATTTTTGATTGCCGGTGAGTGGCGCACTTCAGATGAAATATCAAACATACATTTTCCTTATACAGATGAAGTGATAGGAAGCGTATACAGAGCAACAATTAGAGATGTCCATGATGCCGTAAGGAAGGCGCGTGAGGCATTCAATCTCACAAAGAAACTTACGACCGGGATGCGATATGAAATCCTAGTGAAACTTGCAGATCTTATCGAAAAAAACCGTGAAATCCTGCGTGAAGTATTAATCCTTGAAGGCGGAAAGACATGGAATGTAGCTAATACTGAAGTGACCCGCTCAATTGATACAATCCGGGTTTCTGCTGAAGAAGCAACGCGCCTTGGCGGGGAAATAATTCTCCTGGACCGGGTCCAATCAGGTGTAAATCACACAGGTTTTCTCTTAAGGGTTCCTATCGGGATTGTTCTTGCAATATCTCCTTTTAACTATCCTTTAAATCTTCCATGTCACAAAATAGGGCCGGCTGTTGCCAGTGGAAACCCAATAATTCTCAAGCCTTCGTCTGTAACCCCGCTTTCAGCTTTGATACTGGGCTCTCTTCTTCTGGAAGCCGGTTATCCTCCCGAAGGTGTAAGTGTTATCCCCTGTTCAACCGATATTGCACTTTCGCTTGTGAAAGATCCAGATATTGATTTGTTGAGCTTTACCGGAAGCCCTGATACAGGCTGGTACCTTCACTCAGTAGCAGGCCGAAAGCGTGTTTCACTTGAACTGGGAGGAAATGCCGGAGTCATTGTACATAGTGATACACGGATTAAGGACTGCGCTGAAAAAATTGTTGCTGCAGGATTTTCCAATGCAGGTCAGAGTTGTATCTCGGTTCAGAGGGTATTTGTCGAAAAAGATGTTTATAATGAATTTCTTGAACATCTTCTCGCAAAAACGAAACTCCTTACAACCGGAGACCCCCGTAAACCCATAACAGATATAGGCCCACTTATCAATGAAGACGCAGTTTTATTAGTGATGGAGAAGGTGAATGAAGCTTTACGCGAGGGGGCAAGTCTGCTTACCGGGGGGGAACGGGACGGCTGTCTTGTATTCCCAACTATTCTAACAGGCACTAAACCTCATATGCGGGTCAATTCCGAAGAGATATTTGGACCCGTAATAACTGTTGAACCGTATGATTCATTCGAGGAGGCAATAGACCGTCTTAACAATTCAAAATTTGGACTTCAGGCAGGAGTATTCACACAGGACATCAGAAGGGCCAACATGGCGGCAGCTTCCATTAATGCCGGGTGTATTCTAATTAACGAAGTCCCTACTTATAGAATAGACTCAATGCCGTATGGAGGTGTGAAATGCTCAGGAACCGGGAGGGAAGGTCCAAAATATGCAATTCAGGAGATGACCGAATACAAACTTTTAATATTGAACCAGGAATGACTTATTTTTATCGGCATCAACAATTGAATTGTAAAAACGTACTTGAAAGCTGCATAACTTTAAAATGAACATGATGTAAAATGGTATATCAGATATAAACAGGAGACTGAAAAAATGGCAACAAATGATGTAGTCGCTTTTGAAATTGGAGGGGAGCGTTACGCAATGGATATTCAACTCAGCCGCGAGATAGTCGAGATGATGCCAATAACCCCTATCCCAAGGGCACCGGAATATATAGCTGGAATCATAAATCTGCGTGGCGAGATTACGACCATTCTCAATATAACAAACCTTCTTGGTATCCGAAGGGATTCAGAAGAGAAAGGAAAGAATATTATTGTACTTGTCCCGGAAGCAGCCAATGGATCGAATCTCGGAATTATTGTTGATGATGTCCAGAGTGTTCTCCAGGTGGATAACTCTGACGTCCAGCAGATGGATACAGGTATGGCAAATGTAAATGAGTTTATTAAAGGAATTATCAAACTAAAAAAAGACGATGTCGACAAAAAGCAAAAAGACATCGGGGCAGAAAAGGACCTGATGATCTGGATAGATGTCCAGAAGATAATCGAGAAACTTGTAAATCTTGATGCAATTGGCAATAAGTAAATTTTAAAATGCGAAATTGTCCATTCAACCACTGAACCAGGGAAGTCCTCCCTCTAACTGGCACAGAGGGAAGAAAACAAAATAACAGTCAGAATTCACAAAAAAAAAATAATGTTACTCAAGGGTTCTCCTGTAACTTACGATACCGATAATAATTGCAAGTGAAGAGAACAGAGTGAGGGCCAGAAGATCGATGCCAATTACACTAACCCCCTGACTTCGTAAAATGATACTCCTTAGGGCATGCACAGCATATGCCTCTGGGTTTACAACTGATATCCACTTTAACCAGTACGGCATTCCGATTACCGGATAAAAAGCTCCGCTCGTCATGAAGAGAATTAAATTCATGAATGCAACGGTAGATGCATACTCCTGCTGGTTTGAGAACCTTGAGGCAAATGAGACTACAAGGCTTGTTATTCCTATGCTCGTGATAAAGAGAACAAGGAAAACTAGAAGATAGTCCTCAGGGTTTCTGATTGTAATACCTGCTATTAAAATGTCAACAAAAAATACAATACAACCAGCAAGAAATGCTTTCACGGTCCCACTACCGATGGTCCCAAGGATGATGCTTGAGCGCTTTACAGGAGTTACAAGGTATCCTTCAATAATTCCCATCTCCCTGTCTTTAATTAACGCTATTCCGCCACCCATCATGGTTGTCATAAATATTGCCATAACAATTACACCCACACCAAAAAACTGGATGTAGACTAATTTCCCATAAATATTCGTAACTTCGATTGGGTTCTGATAACCGGTTTTTCCTATTGCCCCGCGAACTCCGGATTCGATCAAAGAAGGAACCACGTACTCTGAACTATCAATATAGAGACGGACCACCCGTTCCGGGGTAAGGACTGAAGGGAATACGACAACACCCATTATCTGTCCCTGGGAAAGATCACTCTTCGCGCTTTTTTCATCGGTATATGTCGTGATAGTAAAGAGGTCCGGGTCATCACTATTATGAAGAGAATTTAGCGCCTCAAGCGATGAGGTGAAAAGAGGGGTTTCGAGGTTGTAAGGGTCTTCCTGTAAAACTCCTATTGGGATGTGTGTAATTGTACCTCCCATGGCATTTCCAAAGATAACAAGGTACATGATTGGCATAAAAAGCGTCATCAGTATGACATACGGGTTACTAAGAAATTTTTTAAAGTCGCGTCTGAAAATTGCGACTGCACTTCTGCCTATCATTTTGCACCCCTTATAGCGTTAATTCCAGAATTATCACCCGAATTACTAAGATTATTCCCGGTAAGGTAGATAAAAACATCTTCAATAGTTGGTGACCTGATAGTGATTGAAAGCATCTCGTGTGAATACTGTTCAAATGTTGTAAGGAGAGATGGGAGAACTTTATTTCCACTTTTTGAAAATATGCACAATGTCTTCCCTTTAACTTCAACTGAACTGATTAAAGGATTATTCTGCAATGATGCAATGAGATCAGGTCTTAAATCAGTAAAGCCAATCTCAATACGATCACCTGACGGAAGTGCTTTTTTCAGGTTATCAGGGGTGTCGAGCGAGATGAGACGCCCCTGGTCTACAAAAGCAATCCGGTCGCATAACCGTTCAGCTTCATCCATATAATGGGTAGTAAGAATGATGGTTGTATTGTGGGTATTCAGGTTTAAAACCTGTTCCCAAACTTCCCTTCTGGATTCAGGGTCAAGTCCGATTGTAGGCTCATCAAGGAACAGGATCAGTGGTTTGTGAATAAATGCCCTGACTATCTCAAGTTTTCTTTTCATCCCACCCGAAAAAGTTCTTACCTGTTGATGAGCCCTGTCTTTCAGGTTGGACATCTCCAGTAACTCCCATATTCTGGGTTCAAGGGATAAATCATCGACATTCAATAGTTTTCCATAGAACTCAAGGTTGTCATATGCAGTGAGTTCAATATCAAGTGTCCCATTTTGAGGACATACACCTATTAGTGAACGTATCTTTTCAGGTTCCTTTGTAACATCATATTCTTTTAAGTAAGCCTTTCCTGATGTCGGTTTGAGGAGAGTGGTTAGAATCCTGATAATAGTACTTTTTCCAGCCCCATTGGGGCCAAGCAGCCCGAAGATTTCACCGTGTCTTACTGACAGGCTGATGTCATCAACGGCCTTTACAATTTTTTTATTTGAAAAGATCTTTGTCAGATGCTCGATTTTGATTATATCGTCAGAGTAAGAAGAATCCATAATTATTCATCTCCTATTCGATTCGATTCTGTATAAAAGGATAGACCTGACTTATGCAGACCGACAAATAACTGATATTTTAATTATATTTCTGTTTAAAAGAAAATAATGGGCCCGGCCGGATTCGAACCGGCGGTCTTCGCCGTGTAAGGGCGACGTCATAGCCACTAGACCACGAGCCCCTCT
Organism: uncultured Methanomicrobiales archaeon; assembly: GCA_903926075.1. Lineage (GTDB taxonomy): Archaea > Halobacteriota > Methanomicrobia > Methanomicrobiales > Methanospirillaceae > CAIYHQ01. Next base: position 4,514 of record CAIYHQ010000069.1, on the reverse strand, counting down.
CTTAATTCTTCTCTTCTATTGGATTTAACCGTTTGCAGTAATTACGAGCGAAAACCATTCCTGGTAAACCAATATAGGTATACGGATGACATTATGTCAAAAACTTTTTACATTCAGACATTTAACTCTGTAATACAAACCAGAAAGTGAAGTTATAATGCAAAATAAAAGCAACCGAGTACAATAGAACTATCTCCTCGGATAAAACCGATCTGTCAGCAGTTTATGTTACAAATGGAGGGAAACATGTACCAAGTGAAAAATAGGGTCCAATTTAATTGTGCAGTGAATATTATAAAAATTTTTACTTCTACATCGATTATGCATACCTATATGGATACTTATATATCATATTAATACGTATGCGATTACAAATATATGAGGATTAGAAACCTATCCCATTTAATCAAAACGATTCTAATCTTGATTATTTTTATTCAACTTTTTTCAATGGTTTGCACTGCATCTCTAAATCAACACAATATTACGATAATTAAGCAAAAAAATACTCAATGTGCGAACAGTTCCATTAAGGGCATTCAAAACAGATCAGATAATCTTTCCAAATTTACATCAAATCAATCAATTTCCGGCTATATTACTGTCCACAACACAACAAGTCCAGGGACACGATTGAAAATTACTACAACTCCAACGACGACCCAAAAAATCCAGTCAACTTCTTCAACTCAAAAAAGTCAGGAAACAGACTTAAAGTTAAATAGTCCCGAAAACACCGGAACAAAATCTGAAACACCTAACAATTTATGGGAAACAATCACTTCCACGAACTCAGGGTCATCTGGATTAACCGGAAATAATCCCCAAATATTAATTGGGAGTACTCCCCAAATTCAGGTTACTGCTACCAATTTAATTTTAAGTCCCCCTTATCTTCTAAATAATGCTGTTGGAACTGGTTCAGGAGTATCTACCGCTATTATAAATGAGCCCACAGTATCAGTTCAGGCTGCATTGTTAGGTCAGGCCCCGCAGGACCAGTTCCATATACAGCCAATTTCGCAAAGCTTGTTTTCTGGTTCTGGTTATTTTCAACATCAATTTTAAGATATTTTTGTCTTATTTGAAACGAGAGCGCTACAATAAGATCTTATCTTATTATGTAATGCCGATTTGCGAGTATCCGGGGATTAAAATCCGAACTTGATCTTTCCAAATTCAATAGGTAAAAATATAATATTTAACTTACTTCAAGCATTCTTTCAAGTGCTCTTTTTGCACCTTCCCTTACACCAGGAGGGACTGAAACTACCGGAGACTTTGATTTAAGTGCTTTTTGCACCTTCTCAACTGTGATCATCTTCATGTCAGGACAGAATGAATGTCTGGCTCCAGGCACAATCATCTTCTCTGGGTGGTCTTTCTGCATCCTTTCGATAATACCGATCTCAGTACCAATTATCATCATTGTATCAGGAAGTTCGTTTACCCATCTAAGAATCTGCGATGTTGATCCTACATAATCAGCAAGTTTCTGGACTTCAGGTGTTGTCTCGGGATGGACTATGACAATTGATTCAGGAAACCTCATTTTTTGAAAAAGGATATCCGCGGGCGAGATTGCATGATGAACCGGGCAGCAACCGTCTACAGGGATGGGAATAATTTTTTTTTCAGTATGTTTTGCAACAAATGCTGCAAGGTTCCGGTCAGGTACAAATATGACTTCTTCTTCATCCAGGCTTTCAACAACCTTTACTGCATTTGAGGATGTGCAAATTATATCTGAAACTGCTTTCACTGTAGCTGATGAATTGATATATGTGACAACTGCAGCGCCGGGGTATTCCTTTCTCGCGTTTAATATTGCTTCTGGTGAAACCCTAAGCGCCATTGCACATAGGGAAGCTCGGTCAGGAGAGATGATAACTTTATCAGGGTTCAGTATAGCTGCGACCTCTGCCATGAAATCAACTCCGGCAAGGACGATGCAGTCACTCTCTGCAGCTATTGCAGCTTTTGCGAGTTCAAGACTGTCGCCTGTAAATGATGCCATCATCTGGACATCATAGTTTACGTAATTGTGTGCTAGGATAGTACAGTCCTTCATAGTTGCCATGCCTTTCTACTTATCACATTCTTTGATCTCTTGTCTCTCATAAACCTTTCAATCTGTACTTTTCAGATTTTTTGCAGTTTGAATATCATATTAGATAACCCTGAAAGGAGAAAGAATATACAGAATGAAGCTTCCCTGTCAGGAGGTAGTCTGGGAAATTTTACCTGCCATCCGTTCGGCACTTGCACTTGAACTGATAAATCTCGACGTATCTCAACTGGATTCAGCGAAGTTACTGGGTATTGCACCTTCGGCAGTTTCCCAGTATCGCTCAAAGAAGCGTGGATACCGGGTAGTATTTGATGATGAGATAATGGTCGCCACAAGAAAACTTGCAAAAGATATGAAGGAGGGCAGGGTTCTGGACCCGGCACCACGGATCTGCGAGATATGCAGGATGATAAGGGGTGGAACCGGCGCTTGTTCTCCGGATAATGATAATAAAACATGTTTTGAGACAGATGGAGAGATACAAAATGGTTAGGGCTCTCTCAGAAAAAGATATTGAAATTTTAATCCGCGCAGCACCAGAGTTCAAAGGAGAGTCCTGCAGTTCATCCGGAGTTTCATACCGCTCAATTCTTCCTCCTGTTGCGAATCATTACTCATCTGACTGCATTGACTTTAAATCCCGGATATCTACGCTTTCAGATGATGAACTCATATATCTGTTCTCTCTTATCGAAGATGGGTCTGAAAGTCTTCACTGCCTTAACCCTGAATATGCCGATGCCCTCATCTCTGTAATACGCACAAGACTTGGTGATGTTGAAGCAAAGAGGGTCGGACGGATATATGCTGCACAGGTAGAATGTGATTAAATGGTCCACCTCTCTCTTCCAGACTTGACAATAATTGATACCGGACCCGGGCCGTCCCGCCTGCGTGACCTCCTCATAGAGAATTCAATAAACCCATATGAGGTCATACTCACTAAAAACTCAGAAATAGTACCTGATGATCTTGAGGTCGCGGGAGAGGACTGTATCCGGGTCATTGATGTAGTACACGGTGGATAAGTGTGTGCTTTTCACCATTGCGATGTATGTGGACTCGCCCATGTCTTCACTTCACATGACAATAAGAGACATCTCTGCAGCTCGCATTTCATCTCTGATATTGAATCCCGGGTCTTTAATGAGTTTTCACGCCTGTCTGTTGCCGGATACAAAAGAGTCATAATCGCTTTCTCGGGCGGTAAAGACAGTTCTGCCCTCCTCGAGTTGTTTGCAAGGTACCAGAAAATAAATCCAGTATTCTCTATTACGGCTCTCACTATCGATGAAGGAATTATGGGTTACCGTGATGCATGCATTGAAGCGGCGGTCACACTCGCTAATAAGCATGCATTTGAACATACAATTCTCTCCTTCTCGAACCTTTTTTCTAAGACCCTTGATGACGCAGTGAAAAATAATTGTGGCAGGGCATGTGCAATATGCGGGCCCATGCGGAGAAAAGCACTAGAAGAGGGGGCGGGTTTACTGGGTGCAGACTCTGTTGCAACCGGCCACTGTCTCGATGATGAAGCCCAGTCAATCTTAATGAATATATTGCGTGGTGACGGCCAAAAACTCATGAGAAACCCGGAAAAAAAACGTGAAGGGCTTATTCCACGGGTTAAACCACTTCGTCTTCTCCATGAAAGGGAAGTAACATTATACGCCATGCTCACAGGTTCTTATTCAATACTCCCGCCATGTCCTTACGCAGCCTCTGCTGTCAGAAATGAGGTAAGGTCTCTATTAAACAGTCTTGAATATAAACACCCTGGATCACTCCTGAGATTAATCCGGTTTCAGGAATCGCTCTGGTCAAACAGAATTAAGAATTAAACTAATGACTGGTGATAATCACGGACGGCTTTTATCGCCATGATTGCATCCATCCTTTTCAGGTCTTTTCCACCTTTTTTTGTATACTCGCGAAACCTACCCAACTCTGGCAGAGGTATTTTCCCCTGTATCAATGAAAGAACCCGCTGATACGTCCTTTCAGGGTAATAAAGTGACTGCGAGGCTTTAAGGATTATAATACCCGATTCTTCAGATATGACCTTTTCCTTTATTCCTTCTTCAATTGTATACCTGATATTAACAAGCGGGACAGAGAGTGAAATCCATGTTTCAGGGTCATATACGAGTGCCACTTCATCGTCTGATATAATTTCACCGGTTTTATACCTCCTGTAGATCTCCCCTATCCCCTTCATGCCGAGTGTGTCAAGTTCCGAAGCCCGGAGAGCTCCCATACTTGAAGACCCGAATACTGTTACTCCGTTTTTAATCGCGGCAAGGATCTCTCTGTGACCTACGGCACACTCCTGGAAGAAGACTCCGTCGATGAGACAGATAACTCTCACCCCGCCATTTGCAACGATATGGGGAATATCACCGCGTGCTGCAGGCGGGAGGTAGCAGGCAGGAAGTATCTC
>CAIYHQ010000068.1 GCA_903926075.1 uncultured Methanomicrobiales archaeon | reverse complement strand
TGGGACCCAGCTGCCAATTGCGACAAGCAGCTATTTCTATTTTGATGAATCTGGCAACGTACTTGGGGTAGAGGGTACATGGCGTGACATCACTGAACGGAAGCAGATGGAAGAGGAACTCAGATTTTCAGAGAGAAAGTTTGCTGCAGCGTTCGATGCAAGTCCTGATCCCATTGCTATCACCGATATACAGACAGGCACAATTCTGGATGTCAACCATGCATTTGAAGAGTGGTCAGGATACTCGCGCGAGGAGATGAATGGCAAATCTACCCAGGATCTCAATTTATGGTTATTCCCTGAAGAGCGCGATGCTTTTATCAGGGCATTAAATTCACAGGGTAGTGTCTCCAAAAAAGAGGTGACTTTTCGAACGAAATCTGGAAATCTCCGGAATATGTTACTTTTTGCAAATGTATTTGGAATTGGAGAGAATAACTACATGCTATCAGTGGCAGAAGACATCACAGGAAAGAAGCAGGCTGAAGAGAAACTGCGCATCAATCTCGAGGAACTTATCCAACAGGAAATAGCTCTCAGGGAAACTAAACGTGAACTTGCTGACATTATTGAATTCCTGCCTGATGCGACGTTTGTAATTAACAGGGATGGGATAGTGATTGCATGGAACCATGCTATGGAGGAGATGACAGGGATTACCAAAGAGGAAATGATAGGCAAGGGAGACCATGCGTACACCCTCCCCTTTTATGGTCATCGCCGAATGCAATTGCTGGACCTTATAGATCTGGATGATCATGAATTAAAATCAAAATATAAGTATGTTACGAAAAAAGGCAACACCCTTTATGCAGAAGTCTTCAGCCCTGCCTTATATGGAGGAAAAGGAGCTTATGTATGGGCAACTGGATCACCCCTTTTTGATTTAAATGGGAACCGAATTGGTGCTATAGAATCTATTCGTGACATCACCGAGAGAAACAGGGTGGAGGAGGCTTTACGCCAGGCTAACAAGAAGCTGACTCTGCTCTCCAATATTACCCGTCATGATATCAATAATAAGCTGACGGTTATAAACGGAATACTTGACCTCCTGGAAAGTGAACAGTCCGATCCTGTTCTTTGCGAGTATTTATTTAAAGTCTCAACAGCTTCAAAGCGGATCTCGGATATGATCAGGTTTACAAAAGAATACGAACAGATCGGTGTCAATGCCCCATCCTGGCAGAAATGCCGTACACTTGTAGATAGTGCGTTAAAAGAAGCAATGCCCGGGCAGATTATTGTTAAAAACGACCTCCCCAACGGAGCAGAAATATATTCTGATCTGCTCATAGGGAAGGTTTTTTACAACCTGATAGATAATGCGTTGCGATACGGCGGGAAGATTACTTTCATCCGGTTTTTTGTGCAGAGATCTGATAATCTTTGTATAATTGTATGTGAGGATGATGGTGAAGGCGTGCCAATTGAAGATAAGATGGAGATCTTTGAACGTGGTTTTGGGAAAAATTCAGGACTCGGATTAACCCTGGCGAGGGAGATCCTTGAAATGACTGGTATTACCCTCCGTGAGACAGGTGAGCCGGGTAGGGGAGCAAGGTTTGAGATGGCAGTACCTGCGGCAAACTGGCGTGAAAATCCAGATTTCTAATCCAATCTCTCCCCTGCCTTTTTTTCGTATGTGCTACACTATACATGGACCCCTTCTTTTCATTAATACAGGCAGCGAGAACATCGATCGATTCTCAGTTATGGATCTGGGTTCTCTGGATCTCAATTCCGAAAGATATGTGCAATAAGACAGACAATAGAGTGTAATGGCAGATCCTATCCAAGTTCTCTATGTTGATGACGAGGAGTACCTGCTTGACATAGGAAAATTATTTCTGGAAAAATTGGGTGGTTTTTCAGTAACAACCATAAATTCGGCACCTGCTGCTCTTGATCTCCTTACACAGAAAAAATTTGACGCGATCGTCGCAGATTATCAAATGCCTGAGATGGATGGAATCAAGTTCCTTTTCGAGGTACGGAAGCGCTTTGGCAAAATTCCATTTATCCTGTTCACCGGGCGGGGAAGAGAAGAAGTGGTGATCCAGGCAATCAACAATGGAGTCGATTTTTATCTCCAAAAAGGAGGTGAACCATTGGCACAGTTCGCCGAACTTGCACATAAAATCCGGATTGCTAATGAAAGACAGACTATTGATGCTGCATTAAAAGAGAGTGAAAAGAACCTGGTTCATGCACAGAAGATCGCTAATATTGGAAGTTACATCTGGAATATGAAACAAGACAATGAAATTTATTTCTCTGACCAGATGTATGAAATATTCGATTTACGTAAGGATATCACGATTTCATCTTCTGTCATGCTCTCCAGGGTACACCCTGAGGATAAGGAAATAACTCAATACGTTCTGGATGATTTAATTAAAAATAAAATAAAAATTCAAAAACTTCATTTTCGAATCGTCAGAGGGAATGGAGAGATCGGGTTTATTGAAGTAACCTCTGAAACGACCTTTGACGGCAATGGTAAACCGGCTGAATCAGTTGGAACAGTTCAGGATATTACCGAAAGAAAGCTGGTGGAAGACGCACTGATAAAAAGTGAAGAAAAATTAAGGCTTAAACTCGATTCTGTCCTCTCTCCAGATGTAGATCTTGCTGAGGAGGACCTCATCAATATTATCGATAAAGTATCAATACAGTCCCTTATGGATGATTTATACGCTGCGACCGGTATGCCAATCGGAATTATAGATCTCAAGGGAAATGTGCTCGTAAAAGTAGGTTGGCAGGACATCTGCAAAAAATTCCACCGGATCCATACCAAAACCTTGAAAAACTGTATACAAAGCAATATTGCACTGAGCAGCGGTGTACAAAAGGGAGAATTCCGTGCTTACCGGTGTTTAAACAATATGTGGGACATCGTCACACCTCTCTTCATCGGGGACAGACATGTAGGCAATATATTTTTTGGCCAGTTCTTCTATGAGGACGAAGTCCCTGACACCCAGGTATTTATTGACCAGGCACAGAAATATGGATTTGAAAGAGAAGAATATCTGGCTGCTCTTAACCGTGTACCAAGGTGGAGCAGGGAAAAAGTAATACACATAATGCGATTCTATGCAAAATTTTCAGATCTCGTATCAAAACTAAGTTATAGTAATCTAAAACTTGCAAAAACGTTATCTGCACAGAAACGTATCGAATCCGCACTTACGGACAGTGAAGAGCAGTCCCGCCTTCTTTTGTCAAAATTGCCTGATATTGTCATGGTGCATGAGGAGGGCATCGTTGTTTACGCAAACCAGATGGCGATAGATAAAACTGGTTTTTCCAGGGAAGAACTTATTGGGTCTCATATATTCGACTATATTGTGCCGGATAACCGGGAGATTGTTTTACGTAATATAACACGGAGGAGTGAGGGTAAACAGGTAGGTGATTACGAGGTAGATATGCTGGATAAATCCGGGGCCCTGCACCATGTTATCGTCCGGACTTCCACAATCATTTTTAACAAAAGACCTTCAGTAGTGATGATTCTTATTGACATCACTGACAGGAAACATGCCGAGATGGAACTTGAGACAAAACATAATGAGCTCTTGATATCCTATGAACACCTCGCCGCTGCCGAGGAGGAACTGAAAGCCCAGTTCAATGAATTAACCCTGCAGGACAAGGCCATCAGGGAATCAAAACGTGAACTTGCTGACATTAAAAACCAGCTTTTAGCACAGAATGGGTACCTCTCAGTTCTTGAAGAGATATTACCTGATCTGTCTTTAAATGAATATTTCCAGAAAGTGAAAGCCATAGAAAAAAGAATTTTTTCCATGATAGAGTTCACGAAAGAATACGATGAAATTGGTATCAATGTTCCGATATGGCAGGAATGCCACACTATAGTGGATTCTGCAGCAAATGAAGCACTGCTGGGTCAGATTGTCGTAAATAACAATCTTCCTCGCAGGATTGAAATATTAGCTGACCCTTTGGTTCAAAAGGTGTTTTATAATCTGATAGACAATGCAGTCCGGTACGGAGAGAAGATTACGAAAATCAGGTTTTTAATCGAGAGTTTTAATGGTAACCTGGTTATTGTTTGCAAAGACGATGGTGCAGGTATACAGGATGCATATAAAGAAAAGATATTCGAACGTGGATTTGGAAAGAACACGGGTCTTGGTTTAGCCCTTTCACGCGAGATCCTTGATATTACAGGAATAACTATTCGTGAGACCGGAGAACCTGGAAAAGGAGCACGTTTCGAGATAGAAGTTCCGAACGGTATGTGGAGTCGTGGAGATTAATGACATTATTTGATGAAATATTGAAAAAAAGTGAATTCCGGATAATAATTAATGAATACTTCTGATAAACCATGCAATATTTTCACCTAGTTGTTTCATGGTAAGAATACCTTCTTCATCTCTTTTAACATCCCCGGGTTCCAACCCGATTCCGAGGCTCCAGTAACTTGAACCGGCAGAAAACATACCACTTATTCCGAAATAGTGGTTTATAGTATCAAGAACACAGACTGCACCCGCCCGGCGTTCTGCAGCTATGGCTGCACCTAGTTTTCGATTAAATAGTGCACCATTTGCCATTGCAACAAAAAAAACCCTGTCCATAAAAGCTTTGATTTCAGGAGTAACACTTGCAAAATATGTTGGAGATCCGATGAGAATTGCATCGGCTTTAACCATCTTCTCTATACACTCATTCACAATATCTTTTTCCTGTACACATTGCCGGTCCAGGTTCTCAAAACACTTACCGCAGGCAGTACATGGATTAACCGTCTGTCCTCCTATCTGTATAATCTCGGTTTTTATTCCTTCCTTTTCAATCTCGGTTAGTGCGTATCGTATCAACTGATACGTATTCCCTTCCTTATTCGGACTTCCATTAAAAGCAATTACATTCATCTGATTCCTCTTGTAGGATACAAATTGCTGTAATTATTAATTAGGTAGCTAGTAAATTATAGTAAACAGCTATCATTTTTACCATACTTAATCAAAGTTATAGACAATGAATGGCAGAATATCGCAATCTTCCAGGGAATGGGGTACCGTAAGACCACCAGAGGGTGATAGTGACATTTCTTAGAGAGACTTAACGAGAGCCAGCTCTTAAGAACCGTTCACGGAATTTTTAACTTAATTTCAACATCTTTTTCGTTCTCGCAACCAATATACACGGAAGAGATCATTCCATGAAACTTACCGATAACGAAATACGCGATATAAACCGGTACCTCGAAGCAGGAAAAACCCTTCCCGACTCTTACCGGTTCCTCCTCTTCGATGACAAACGGGAGGTCGAACTTGTCTGGAATGGTAAAACAAATGAAGTCTGCAATGTTGTCCTCCCTTTCCAGATAGTTGAACAGGTCGATGAGCCACGGAAGGAAAAGGACACCAAATCCAACAGACCCTTTTCGATATAGATGACCGAGGCCGCCAAATAAAAGGCTGGACCAATAAGCTGATCTGGGGAGATAACAAACTTGTCCTCTCCAGCCTGAAAAACGGCCCGCTTCGTGAAGAGATAGAGAAACAAGGTGGCATCAAATTGATCTATATTGATCCACCATTCGATGTTGGTGCTGACTTCTCAATGAATATCGAAATAGGGGATGAGAGTTTTACAAAACAGCCAGGAATATTAGAAGAGATTGCATATAGGAACTTTATCAACAAGGGCGTATAATTCAAACAAAGCAGGGAATGTTCCTCAGCAGAAGCGATATCTTGACGAAATGCTCGGAGTGCCACTTCAAGATTTGTGGCTTGATATCAACACAGTTCAACCACAATCAGCAGAGAGAAGTGGGTATGCCACACAAAAACCTGAACTTTTACTCGAACGAATAATAAATCTCGCTTCAAATGAAGGTGATCTAATTGCAGACTTCTTCGCCGGTAGAACTCAGGCCGGACTCAATAGTTTCACCCTCACGCCGAAAAAGTGGATCTCTGTAACCAATGCTATTGGGCTTATATCAAAAACTGGGCGATATGGTGGCACGTATGCTCATAAAGATATCGCATTTGAATTTGCCTCCTGGATATCGGTAGAATTTAAACTATATCTGATTAAAGAATTTCAGCGACTTAAAGACGAAGAAAGAAAACAACTGGGCTGGGATATTAGACGCAACCTGTCAAATCTTGAAAACCTAAATGCTCTTTTTATAAATGAAAACGTCTCTCAAAACGAAAGACTCTTGAAACTCAATAAAATTGCTATCCATCAGATGAAACTCCTGACCGAAGACTCAAATATCACCCGGATCGGAGGAAAATAACATGGCACTTCATCCAGAATTCCCAAGTGATCCGTATGTTATCCTTGACCCCGATCACCGCTGGTTCCCAGCTGACGAACTACTCCGAACAGAAGGGTATGAAAAACTTCTGCCACCGCTTGTCGCAAGTCTTCGGAAAAAAGTCAAAATCTGGAGAGACAAAGAATATGAAGGTGCAAGCGAAACAAGCCGTGCACTAATCAAATGGTGGTTTGAAACAGAACACTTAATCCCACAAG
>CAIYHQ010000067.1 GCA_903926075.1 uncultured Methanomicrobiales archaeon | reverse complement strand
AACAGGTCATAGTGAACAACATTCTCCCTACCGGCGTAGAAGTATACGCTGACCCTTTGATTGTCAAGGTTTTCTATAACCTGATGGACAACGCAGTCCGATACGGTGGAAACATCACAACTATACGGTTCTTTGTGCATGAGTCTCGCGATGATCATCTAATTGTATGTGAGGATGATGGAGAAGGTATTCCAATTGAGGAGAAAGAGAAGATCTTTGAACGTGGCTTTGGGAAGAATACCGGACTTGGTTTAGCACTTTCTCGGGAAATTCTTGATATCACCGACATCACAATCCGTGAAACGAGAGTGCCAGGTAAGGGAGCAAGATTCGAGATCACGGTGCCGAAAGGGAAGTGGCGTTATGGGAGTGAAACGAGTTAATTTGCTATAGATCGCTCCAGTCGAACCCGCTTCGCAACGGTTCTCCCCTTGCTCCTGAAAGCGTGCAACGCTCGCCTGACACATGCTTGGCATCGGTCCTTTTCGTTGTTTCTATTGTTGAAACGGGTTAACCGCCGAGTTCACTTCGTTCACTGACTGGATTTGCCAACCCTTCGCTAGTCGGCACAAATCGTTGATAGGATTTCAGCGCCTTCTTGTGGGATGATCTGATGAAACCAATCGAGTTTTCGTTTTGTCCTTGAGAATCTATTATAAAATGGGGAAATAATGTATTTAGCGAGAAAATTACACGATGACGAAAAGATTTATTTTAAAATATGAGAATTGAAGGATTTTTCCCTACAAACTTTTTAGAAATGGTGTTATTTCTGAACAGTTAGCGGCCTTAAAAGTCGAGGTTATTTGAATAAGGTTTTAAACCATAACTCCTCTATTTAATCGTAAACCTTATTATCAGTGGTGATAATGACTCCTACATGAAAAAGTATGGAATTATTTTTCTCATTCTCATTAGTATTGTCACCTGTGGTTGTTTATCAACAGCTCCGCCAACACAGCCAGCCGCTCTACAGCCTGAAGTCCAATCAAACTTACAACAAGGTAATTTTCCTCCTGGTATGTCAAATGGAAGCATCCCGAATATTATCGGGCGATGGACTGGCCTAACCACCGGACATATCCAGGGTTCTGGATTCTATTCCCATAATAATGCTATATTCAATATTACCGAACAGCAAGGATACGCCTTTGCTGGAAATAAAGAGTATATCAGGCCAGACAAAAAAACCTATTATGAGAATTTCTCAGGAGCAATTTCACCCGGTGGAGAAATGATCTTTGCTGATACAACAAAAGGGTACTCCATGGGCAGAATGACCGGGCCGGATAGCATAGAACTTTTAACCGGACAAGACGGTACTGATGCAAGAGCTTTTATCCAGATCTTTTCACGGGAGAAGAACTAATACTCCTAATCAATTTTTTAGAGGTAGTAAGATGGAAATGAAACCGGTAATTCATTTTGAAATGCCTGCAATAGACAAAGAGCGAATGGTCAGATTTTATACGCAAGTATTTGGTTGGCAAACCCAGCAACTTGGACCGGAGATGGGAAATTTTATTCTTGTCACCACAACTGAATCTGATGAAAACGGTCCGAAGACACCAGGTGAAATTAATGGCGGGTTCTATCAAAAAAATGACAATGATTCGTCACAAACAACTACGGTGACTATTCAGGTAGATGACATCGAAGAATACATCAGGAAAGTCAGGGCTGCTGGTGGAAAAATATCAGGAGAAATAATGGATACCCCTGGACTCGGCTTCTTTGCCTCTTTTTTTGACCCTGAAGGTAACAGGGTTAACATGCTTCAACCTGCAAACGATAAAACAAAAATGGGAGACAATCCAGAATCCTCATCGAATTAAAGGCTAAAAGAAACGGAAAATATAGAGTTAATTTCGGGATGAAGGTATCAGGGATGCAACCCACTACAATAGATGATTACATACGGAGCTTTCCGCCGGATGTACAGGTTATTCTTGAAACGATGAGGAAGACCGTACTGGAAGCAGCGCCCAAAGCTTCAGAAACTATCAGCTACAGAATACCTGCATTCAGGTTGAACGGTAAAACCCTGGTATACTTCGCGGCATTCAAACACCATATTGGATTTTATCCGCTTCCTTCCGGAATGGAAGCGTTCAAACATGAGTTGTCTCAGTACAAGCAGGGAAAAGGTTCTGTCAGGTTCCCCTTCGACAAACCGATTCCCTACGATTTGGTGAAAAAGATCGTCAGATTCAGAATAGAGGAGAACGCAAATAAAAAGGAAAAAAGTTCCTAACAAAATAGTTTCACAAAACCGGGTTTTATCAGGTCTCCGGTTGGCGGGGAGTGTTGTCAAAATGAAGAATCTGAAAAAATCCTCAATCCCTTATTACCTTAACGGAACCGAAGTGTTCTCTGCGGAAAGTCCGAAAAGCCGTAGAAATGTCTGTTATGATCGTGAAGGGCAGGAGGCAAGGAAATCTGTGATACCAGAAAATAATGCGATTGATATGGCAGCTGCCATGGGTATTGAGATTTTAACAGAGAAAGAATATCGAGAGCTACAGAAACTGGGAAACTTCGATACGAAAACATCAAGCTGGGTGAAAACACCTCCCGATATCAGAAAACTCGGAGGGCGCCCTCTTTGTTGATCGCCGTTACAACAATGTCTTTGTATATCATAACAGTGCACCCTCTTACTATGCAGGCAGGGGCTTCCGTGGCTCACTAAGAGTCTGAACTTTTACACAAAGGGTTCTGTTTTCGTTGTTGGTTTCTGTCGTTCACGTTCTGTCTGATCCACTCCCTAACTGTGTATCATCTCAGTGATCCTGCTAATGAATGTACATTTCGGGTTCTCCTTGGTTAAGGATTGAGAATATTTTATGAATTGAACAATTGATTATCCAATAACAAATTAAAAGAACCTTCAATAGATATGTATTTCAAGTCAATTATCATGAAAGGAAATAAATATGGCACCAGTTAAAGAGGCAGTGTTTGAGCGGTCATTTGACGCTTCACCTGAAACAATCTGGCGGGCATGGACCGATCCCAAGATGATTAAGGATTGGTGGGGGCCTAACGATATCAGTATTCCGGAATGTGAAGTAGACTTGCGTGTAGGTGGAAAAATATACATTGTCATGGAGGCCGAAGAAGCGATGGGCCCGTATAAAGGTACGAGATGGCCGATGGAAGGCAGGTTTACGAGGGTGGAGATGAATTCGAAACTGTCATATACGGCAAGTGGCTGGACCGAAGGCGACAAAGAAGCCACGGAAATTAATCAAGTTACCGAACTTACCCTGATTGTTGAGAAAGGCAAGACAAAACTGAAACTGAATGTCACCATAAATAAGGCCGGACCAAATGCCGATATGGCGGTACAAGGTATGCAGGTGGGCTTTAATCAACATCTGGATAAACTCGGCACATTTATGGCAAGACAGTGGATCGCGAAATGAGCCCGTTTAATTATACCCGAGTAAAAAAAAATTAAAAATTACACCATTATTCCGGTTATTTCCGGAATTCGCCATTATTTCCTCGTCAAATAATCACTAGAACTGCTGCTTCAACCCCAGCCTGCTTTAAAATTGATAAAAGGTGTTCCTTTTTTTAATTCACTATGGAGAGGGACTGATAATACTATCCAATCTTTCTGAAGTACAATATGACTGGATGATTGCGTTCGAATTTCAAATCCACGTTTAGAAAGAAATTTTATTAGATTTTCACCTGATACCATTGGAAGTTTATGCGACATCTGCTACTTCGATTTTTGAAATTTCTGAATGGCCTATATGGGCTTTTTTTTCCAATTCTTCGCGTTGAACTTCTAAAACAAGTTCTATGGCCTCCTTAATATTTGCAAGAGCCTCTCTTTTTGTGTCCCCTTGGCTGATAGCACCAGGCTATTCAATTTTTGGAATATAAAAAAGTTGTCCACAATAGTGAGAAGTGTTTAATCGATGGGTCGATCGGTCGAAGAGATTAAGATCTGGCTTTATCAGTAATTCACCAATCATCAATGGCTTGTATTTGTTCCTTTGAGTTATGTCCCAACTTCAAAGGGGCTTACTAATGTTGCAGTTTATTAAACTAGCAAAACAATGTGGTAAAATTGTATGACCAAACCGCAACTATCCGATGTGATGAAAAAACTTGTCCTGTTTATCATTGGTATCGCAATTTTAGGCACGATTATTGCACTGGGGGTGTACTTAGGTGTGGAACTGCCGTCGCAGCAGACTTTGCTCCACGCTCCCATGAACTCTGGCGTTATTTATCCTAAAGGTCCAATCTAGTGAGCCGGTTACTGTATTGACAGCATAGATATTGCTGTCACCACTCCCAACATATACGATGCCATTCACTACTACTGGCGATGATCTACTTATGCGGTGGGACTCCTAAAATTTGACTTGATCACATGAGATAGTGATTTAGGCATTTAGTACCTGTTCCAGTGTTCCATTCGTTACGGGCTTTGAATAGAGCATCATTATTGCAAACCACACTTTAACACTGTCCTCGGGAGCTCTTTGATGATCTCGAATTGTCTACAATGGTGTGAGGTGCTTTATCGATGAGTCGATCGGTCGAAGAGATTAAGATCTGGCTTTATCAATAATTTACCAATCAGCAATGGCTTGTATTTGTTCCTTTGAGTTATATCTCAACTTCAAAGGGGCTTACTAATGTTGCAGTTTATTAAACCAGTAAAACAAAAGAAAAAATTGCATGACTAACACACAACCACCGGATATGATAAGAAAACTTATCCTGTTTATCATTGGTATCGCAATTTTGGGAACGATCATTGCAATGGCGGTGTACTTCGGTGTGGAACTGCCGGCACAGCAGGCTATGCTCCATGCGCCCATGAACATAGGTGTTAAAATATAGGTAAGATACTTCCTACTGCGGAGTAATTCATGATAAAAATCCTGGCATGAAACCCCCATTGCCTTCACTCACCCGTGATGGAACTATTATCTCTTTTTAGGTGTCTGGGCAAGCTTATTGTTTTTCTTTAATAGTCCTTGCGAGGTTCAGAATGAGAAAGTAAAAGGCAATTTCGGAGTCAAAACATGGGTTTCGCTTTTAAAAAATGGCAGGGAATAATTATCCCACTCGCTTATAGTATGACGTTGATCTCCGTATTCTTTCCTTCATCTATTCTTATTGGAACTGATTTATCCTGGTAGAATGGAGCTTTCACAACTAGAGTATGATCGCCAATTGGAATTCCTGTAAGTGTAACAGGTGTCCCACTTATGTCTCTCCTGACGCCATCAATAAATACCTGGACACCAACCGGAACAGATGTTACAAACAGAGATCCTGTTTGAATTAAACTAAATTTGCTGAAGATTTTATGATCGGCAATTATATTTGAAAATGTATATTTGTTAATCTTCCCCTGGGAAACTGAGTCAACAGCAACATCATTGATTGAATATCCATAATCTGCAGTAATTGAATACTCTTTGTTGTCACCGCAATTCACTTTGGTATCGCCGGAAGGAATTATTGAGCCGCCATAACCGTTTGTTGATGCTGATATTGTATACTGTTTTTGGACAAATGTAGCAATTAGAACGTGGTCAGTAGTAATATCATTAAATGTAAAATTTGTAATTGGATCATTGGATTTACCGTCGATAACCACATCTTTGATATCATAACAGGAAAGCGGCGTAATGGTCACGGTTTTATTATCATGTGGATTTACACTCACAAGACCCGAAGGACTTACTGAACCTCCAGTTCCTGCAGTTAAGTTTAAGGTATAGGTAAAGGCTCCAAAGTTTGCATTAATAGAATGGTTTGCCTGCACATTGTTAAAAGTGTACGAGTCAATTGCTCCTACTGATGAGCCATCAATGACAACGTCAGTTATTTTGTACCCACTATAAGGTGTAATATTAAAGACCCGGTTCGATCCCTGTGGAACTGTCACTGGGCCATATGGTGTAATTGAACCTCCCGGGCCTGCCATTGCGGTAATAAGGAAATTGTTAGGCGAGATCGTTGTAGTTGCAGTTGGTGTTACTGTGATAGTAGGGGTCATTGTTATAGTGGTTGTAGGTGTTGAAGTTGTTGTTGTAACGGTGGTTGTTGGAATGACAGTAGTAGTTGTTTGAGTTACAGTTGGAGTCACAGTAGTAGTAGGTGTTACTGTTACAGTGGTTGTAGGAGTAGAAGTTGTTGTTGTTGTAACGGTGGTTGTCGGAATAACAGTTGGAGTTGGTGTTTGAGTTATAGTAACCGTAGGTGTTACTGTTGAAGTTGTTGTAGGGGTAGGAGTTAGAGTAGAGGTACTTGTAGGTGTGACTGTAGTAGTGGGGACAGTGGTCGTAGGTGGGGGTGTATATTCATGAAGTGGAAGTAAATCGATATTCCCCGAACTTATCGTAAGTGCTGCGGTACAAATTCCATCAGAGTCTCCCGGAGATACCTGTGAAAAACCTTGACCATTTGGTTGGGCATAATAGTTTCCGGCGAGGTAAGGTCCACCAATGATGTTTGTTCCAAGGGTCTTTGCTATATTCCAGGTATTTGCACCCCCTGGAGTATCGAGATTTTTCACGTTATTAAAGAGATTATTGTAGATTAAAGTTCCTGAACCCGCATGGAGTCCATAATTCAAATTTCCTGTGATCGTATTTCCAAAGATTTGACCAGATTTTTGACCAGTTTGTAGTCCATAACCGTTGTTAGTGATGATATTATCAGAGATCAAATTATTTGTACCCCCAATGAGGGTAATACCATATCCTTTATTATTTGTAATAGTATTATCGGCAATTGTCATATTATCTAGATAATAATTTGAATAAATTCCATTGTTTTGGTTTCCTTGGATTACATTTGACAGTATAGAAATATCATGGTTGTTTGAAACTTGTAGACCAATTGCAGCACCTTTTGTATCAGATATATGACAGTTCTCAATTTTACTATTATCGAGATATCCGTAGTAAATTCCATTGGTAAAATTGTTAATATTAAGGTTTTTTACTTGTATATTTGTATGTTGTTTCGCAAAGACTCCACTATTCGTGCCAATACCACTAATTGTATGGCCATTTCCATCAAAAACTACATTTGATGCAGCAATTTCAATAGCAGTTCCAGCTTCACCCAAATCATCATTTAAAAGCTGATATTCACCAGGGTCATAAATAGTGACCGGAGCAATAACACCGATCGGAGCAGAGTTTACTGATTGTGCAAGCAATAACATCATTGCCGTGATTATTATGACCAAATGTGTTTTTTTCAAAGTCTTCATTAAAAAGAATAATTCCCAATTCATATTTTTCGACCAAAAGAATAGATTGATCTTATAGTGCTTAAATGTTCGTAACTATAAAAAAGTTTTCCTGGTTGTTTATTATTAATCCCATATTACTGGCTTAAAATAAAATTTTATCACATTTAGCAGCTCATTCCATAATTACTGCAAATTAACTTATACTGAGCATAATGGAATGGATCTAATGTCTGTCCCATTGATTGAATATTATTCCAAGTCACTGCATCATTATATTCTCCTTCCGCCCTCGAAAATACTCTCCCTGTTGAAATTGGAATAATCGTAGGATTTGACTGCAGTTTTCCCACTCCGACATAATCCCCCTGATTGTCCGTGATAATAGAAGGAGTTGTACTTTCAACAAATGCATAATTTGTTCCATATGAACCATATTTGGAATCAACAGCAATTCCAACAGCCATATGATTTTCAGCATCAAACTGAAATAAAACCACTCCAAATCCTAGTTCTTTAAGAAGATAGGCAAGTAAAAGTGACTTTTCACCACAAACGCCAGAATTATCTGACAGAACCTGGTACGGATAACGGGTAACTCCATACACCTGGTAAGATTTTGCATAATCATATGGAATGTGTTGAACCAGTGAAATGGCAATACGGGCCTCGTCATCCGGGTCAGATGAGATAGAACGTATCTGATCTGCAAGGGGGTGAAGATATGAGTTTTGAAGATCGTTACTTAGGTAAGCTTGATAATAAACAGTATCATCACCATAGTAGGGAATGTGTTGCGAGGCTAAAGATTGAGCAATCACCGGATATACGCCAAAATTAATTTGATTATTATTTCCGTTTAACGTGTAAGGAAAAACCCTTTGGATTGGTGAACCTGGATTTACAATTGTTTGAGTTGTGGGATAGTTAGTGGGGTAATAATATGTAATAATTGAAACAGGCGTGGTTCTGACAAATTGTTCTGTTGTGCCTGAATTAAATTTGAATGTTCGATATAGCTGTTGAATCGCCCCGAGATCTTCATCATATCGAGCGTGTTTACCTTCATATGACAGGATATATTCGTTCCAATTGTAAATAGCGAGTATTTGAGTACAATACGTATCACCGTATTTGAAATCTATGCGATAAGCCTTAACTCCATCGAGTTCCACCTGAGCATTATGCTTTGTTGTAGTTATCTCTTTTTCCCGGATTAAATCAGAAACATGCTTAGTTAAAAGAGTTTCAAGGTTTGTTGAATAAGGAGATGTGATAACCTCTACTGAAAATGTCCCGGCATTATTATCATTTCGTGTTTTGATGAGAGTTAGTACACTCCCATAGCCACTAACGCTTTGATATTTTTGCCATGTATCGGGATATTCAAACGAAAATTTGTATATTGGATCAATATATTGAGATGCTGAAACCTGTGGATTACTGGGAGGTGGTTGGGTTTCTATTATTTTTGTTACTTGTGAAGTGGGTTGAATAGGAGGAGTTGATACTATTGTTGTTACTGTGGGTGTGACAATATTTGTCTGTGGTGAAATTGTTTGAACAGATTCATTGTATTGTTGAACATTTCCAATAGCAATTACCATCTGAATTACGGCAATTATTAAAATGGCCGAAACACCAAATGTTAAAAAAGTACTTTTAGAATTAATTTTCCGTGATGAAAACATTTTTCGTGATGATTTGGATTTTAGATATGCATCAAGGATAGAAATTAGCCAGAAAAATATTGCAATTAGGGGATGAATTAAAAATAAACTTACAAAAATCGCAAAGATCAAAAGTCCGGCTTTGAAAAATTCTCCATTATATGCCTGACCTAAACCAGGTATGACTGCATAAAGACATGCTTTTGTTGATGACGATAATTTAACATTTTGTTTATTTTTAGTTTTTGAGCGATTATTTTAATGTTTTGGTTTTTCTCTCTCATTTGAACTTGAAGATTGATTACTCCAATTATGCGAATATAAACATTTGTGATTTTGTGGTAGCCGGTGGTCAAGACAGAATGATTTATTGCAAGATCTACAGGTGTATGGCAAAGAGAGTAAAATATTACAATATTCACAATTTTTTCCGGAATTTATGTCAGAATTAGGAGGAGTATATAGATTGGAAATTTCTTTCTCGTGATCACTTTGTATTTGCTTTTTTGGATCTAAACCTTCACTTTGATTTTCATAATGAGAGCCATTAATTATTTTTTGGAGTCTTTCGTAATTTCTTTGTGCTATCACATTGCCTGGATCATTCAATAATGCTCGGGTAAATGCGTCTTTGGCGCCTTGATAATCGCATTTTTTGGTAAGAACTACCCCTAAGAAGTTCCAGGTTCGGGTTGATTCAGAATTAATAGAAAGAGATTTTATAATGAAATCATAAGCAATTGTATAATCGCCATCTTTATACGATTTTAAGGCTTTTTGATATAATTCTTCATGATTTTGAGTACTATCAAATAGATTATGTATTTCAGATGAAGGTAAATCCGAATCAATATTGTTTTTGTTGAGATATTCGAGTTTTTTTACATATTCATCAAAGCTTATCTCACCTTTTGCATATTGAACCCTTAATAATTGTATCTCTTCATCTTTTCCCATTCAGATCAGCATTAAGTGATAGTTTTTTGGATAAAAATAATATTTTCAATCTATCTTTGGCACAATTATCTTTTTTCGTTTACCACATCTGGTACATATCATGTGATATTCAATTATATTTGATGATGCCATACATTCTGAAGATCTTCTTGTCTAACCTTATTATATGTATTTTCTAAAAAAAAGAAAGAGAATCTTCATTCGTATCGGGTCCGAAAGTGCATGATGTTGTTCGCATATCTTTTGAAGTTTGTCATCGGTAGGAAGGCAATTACACAGTACTGATAATCCTCCAATCTCTGATAATTCCAATTGTACCTGTTCTGGTATGGGAGTCCTGTTCAGGCATTTTTTATATGTGTTCCCAGTCATTTTTTTCTCGAATTGTTGCGATCTTACCTATTTCAAATTATTATGAAATGCTTAACTATTTATAGTGTTAGTATCTATAAATTACTATTTCAAAAAAAATTGAAAAGGGATATCATTGCGAAAGAAACAAATGAAAGTGAAATCCTGACACATAATGTGCTATGAGAAAAGAAATGAAGGTTTTCTGGTGTATTTACAATGAGAATTGAAGTGCTCGGAACTGGTTGTTCGAAATGTAAAAGGTTGTTTGCTAATGTTGAGCAGGCGATTAAAGACAGCAATATAACTGCAGAAGTAATTAAAATTGAAGATCTGGATGCGATTATAGAAAGAGGTGTTATGCTCACACCAGCCCTTTTTATCAACGGAACCGTTATGGCTGAAGGCCGGATACCTGATGTTAAAGAGATTAAAGCGATGCTCACGGAGTGAAAAATGACAGAGACTCAAAAATGTTCATGCGGACAAAATGAACCAAAACGTATTATTTTTCCATGTGCCGGACAGGCAAATGTCGGGCAAATTATTAACCTTGCAGCTGTTCAACTGACAGAAGAAGGATATGGAACAATCTCTTGCACTGCATTACTCGCAATCGGTGCTGAGAACTTGATTGCAAATGCTTTGAAATCTGATGAAATTGTCATCCTTGATGGATGCCCAATGCTGTGTGCAAAGAAAATTGCTGAGGCTCAAGGCTTATTGCCAGGACAGCATCTTATCCTTACAGAAATTGGTCTCACCAAAGGACCTTCGAAATCCTATACTGACAAAGATATTGAGACGGTTGTAACTGCATGCTGGAAAGGTGAAGGGCGATTGGACACGTCTTTAATTTCTCACAAGAAAAATGACGAAAAAGATACCAGACATGGTTGTAGTTGTAGCAGTAATTGCAGCAGTATTCGTTAACTTATAAATAAACTTAAGTTAGGTGAATAGAATGCAGGATTATTTACAGGCATTTGCTGACTGGATTACCTATACCGTTCTCAGTATTTTTAGGAAAGTCCGCTCGGGTCCACCGTGGATTTTTTCATCTACGATTCTATCAAGGTCACACTGATGCTTGCAGTGATTGTATTTGGTGTTGCAATTATCAGAACTTTTAGTACACCCCAGAAAGTGAAGAGATGGGTAGCTGGGAGGACTGAAGGAGTTGGAAATATTATTGCTGCAATACTGGGGATTCCAACGCCTCTCTGCTCTTGTTCTGCAGTACCCCTGTTTATCGGCTTTATTGAGAGCGGTGTGCCACTTGGAATTACATTCTCGTTTCTTATCGCATCACCACTTATCAATGAAGTCGCAGCATCAATGTTATTTGCGATGTTTGGGTGGCAAATAGCCCTTATCTATATCGTATCCGGGATAATTATTGCAATTACTGCCGGTATTCTTATTGGACGCCTTCATCTTGAGAGTGAAGTTGAAGAGTTTGTCTATAAAGTCAAACTGCACGATTTCAAAGAAAAATCGATGACATGGAAAGACAGGCTGATATTTGCAAAAAATGAATCACGTGATATTACCCTGAAAGTACTTCCGTATATTCTCATCGGAATAGCAATTGGTGCGGTTATTCATGGGTACTCACCCGCTGATTTTCTTGTAAATATTGCCGGAAAAAATAATCCACTTGCAGTTCCAATCGCAGTTCTTATAGGTATATCGCTGTATTCGAATGCAGCAGGAATGATTCCAATTATGGAAGTACCTCTACAATGTCAAATTGCCAATATAAAAAAAGTTCAATAAGCCAAAATGTTTGATGAAATTTTATTTTACCCACTAAAGCATAGAAAATACATTTTCATATATTAAATTTATATATCAAAGATAGAATAAAAGGTCTTAATAGTTTTAAGATCAAAAAAATAGTGGAAGCCGGAGCTACGATTAAGAATTGAGCACACACACCGGCTCTCCAATCAGTTAAAGACTACAATGTCGTAACTTCGTTTTTTGTTTCATTCTTGACCTTCTAGAGTTTTTT
>CAIYHQ010000066.1 GCA_903926075.1 uncultured Methanomicrobiales archaeon | reverse complement strand
TGCTGCAATAATACACTCCTCAAACGAATTCGCCCCATATCCTTTCACTGGAATTAAATCAGGGCCTGATTGGACTTCCTTACCTTCCACTTCATCAAGAAGATATTTTACTGCAATTACTGCGATAAATGAACCCATATCCGGATCAAGAACCTCTTTGATCTTTTTAACAGTACTAAGCCTCGGGTCCCGTTCACCAGACGTTATTTTATAGAGGGTAGGTGCAGGAATGCCTGTTTTATCCGCAAGTTCACGAATTGTCATATCCTGGCGTCTGAGTTCTTCTTCCAGAGCAACCTGGAATTTTGTATCAAATATCCTCCGGGTGAACATATGATTAAATCATACGATTATGGGCTCTTCTTTAAAATAAGCATTCGCAAAAATTTTTTAGAAATTCTTACTTTGCTTATTCTTTATGTACATTAAAGAAACCGTTAAGTGAGAGGAAAACCCCTGTATGTAGTGAAACTGAGGTAGGCAATGAGCCGCAACATTCGTATTGAATCACTTATGCAGGTACCCTTGGAAGAGCAGCATATAGAACTGGTAGAGAGAAAATGTCTTGGACACCCGGATAGTCTTGCCGACGGAATTGCTGAATCGATAAGCCAGGCACTCTGTAAGGCATATCTTGATGAGTGTGGAGTAGTCCTACACCACAACACTGATCAGGGTGAAATTGTAGCAGGCGAATCACTCCCAAAATTTGGCGGAGGAAAAGTGATAAAGCCAATTTACATTCTTCTTGATGGCAGGGCAACCAAGCGTTTTGACAAATTCAGCATTCCTACAGATGCAATCGCTCTTGACACTGCACGAATATATCTCAAATCAATATTACCTGAACTGAACCTTGACAGAGAAGTAATAATTGATTCACGTCTTGGGGAAGGGTCAACTGATCTGCGCGATGTATTTAAACCTTGTCAGGCGAGCGTCCCAAGAGCAAATGATACTTCATTTGGTGTAGGTTATGCACCATTTACTGAAACCGAAACTATTGTAAAAAGCGTTGCAGCGTATATCGATGATACTATGCGACCAAAATACCCTGTTATCGGTCAGGACCTCAAGATTATGGCAGTAAGGGATGGAGATGACATTACACTCACCATCGCATGCGCAATGGTCGATAAGTACTGCAGCAGTATAAAAGAATATTTTGAATACAAAGAGATGATGCAGGAACAGTTGATCTCCGTTGCAAAGAAACATACAGGGAGAAAAGTCCATATCAGCGTAAATACTGCAGATGATCCAACTCAGGAAAGTGTTTTCCTGACAGTAACCGGTACATCAGCAGAAATGGGAGATGACGGCTCTGTTGGAAGAGGAAATCGTTGCAACGGCCTTATCACTCCTAACCGGCCGATGAGTATGGAAGCAACCAGCGGTAAAAACCCGATAAACCATATTGGAAAGATCTACAATATACTATCAAATGAAATTGCAAACGGAATTGTTGAGGAGGTTAATGGTATCCAGGAATGTTATGTCAGGCTCCTCTCACAGATTGGCCAGCCAATTGATTATCCTCTCGTTGCAAGCGTTCAGGTTCTCACAGAAAAGGGAATAAAAATAGAGGATATTTCAATTGATATAAACGAAATTGTGAATAAACAACTGAGCGAAGTAACCTGCATCACTGAAAAAGTGATCAAAGGTGAAATAAAAACCTTCTAGAGATGAAGGAAGAGAATTCTAAAGCCCTTTTTTTCCTCGATCAAAAAACGGTCCGGCTCGCAATTCCAAATAAAGGCCGGATATCCTCCCCTGTTCTAGATCTCCTGGAAAAGAGCGGACTTCATATAAATGATACCGGGACACGGCGTCTCATTGCTAAAACGTCTGACCCCCATGTCGATGTACTCTATGCCCGTCCATCAGACATCCCTGAATATGTCGCAACAGGAGCAGCAGATCTTGGAATTACAGGTCATGACCTTGTTATAGAACATGGTTCACATGTACTTGAACTGCTGGACCTTAAACTAGGGCAGGCAAGACTTATCCTTGCTGTAAGACAGGACTTTCATATCCGCACCAAAGAAGAACTTGTTGGAAAGAATATCGCAACTGAATTTCCAAATATTACAGCAGAATACCTGAAAAAAAACGGGATACAGGCAAATGTTTTACATGTAACCGGGGCATGCGAAGTAACACCGTATCTTGGAATAGCAGATGCAATAGTTGATCTTACAAGTTCCGGAACAACTCTTGCCGAAAACAGGCTTACAATTATCGATGAAGTGATGAAAACGAGCACTATGGTAATTGCGAATCCTCATTCAAGAGAAGTAAAATCAGAAAAGATAGATGAAGTGCTCCTTGCCCTGGAAAGTGTGGTCAGTGCAAGAGGTCAGTGTTACCTGATGCTTAATGTCGAACGCGAAAAGATAAAACTTATCGAGGATGTACTCCCTGGTCTTTCTGGTCCAACTATAATGGATGTGGCTTCCAATGAGGGGCTTGTTGCGGTCCATTCTGTTGTCCCTGAAGATCAGGTCTTTTCCCTTATCACGCAACTGAAGAAGGCCGGTGCAAAAGACATACTTGTGATGCCTGTCGCACGTATGGTCAGGTGAAATATCAATGAAGGTTTTTCCGGCTGTGGATATTCTAAACGGAAAATGTGTTCAACTTGTTCAGGGTGATCCAACAACAAAAACAGAGTTTGGAGATCCTCTCATATGCGCATATCACTGGATAGAGAAAGGAGCAACAGCACTACATGTAATCAACCTTGACGGTGCTTTTGGTAATAGCAATACAAATGCTGCTTTAATAGAGTCGATAATCAAAGAGACAGATATTGAAGTGCAACTGGGAGGAGGGGTCCGTTCTTTTCACGATGCGGGTGAATGGATTAATCTCGGTGTAGAGAGAGTCATCCTCGGGACTCTTGCCCTGACAAACCCGGAAGTCATAACTGAATTACGCGACGCTTTCGGAAGTAAAGCAGTTATGGCAGGTGTTGATGCACGTAATGGCCAGGTCCTTGCAGAAGGATGGAAAAAGGAATCAGGTGACTTCCTTACCTGGGCACGCCGGTTTGAAGAAATGGGAGCTGGATCATTGCTATTTACAAATGTTGACAAGGAAGGCCAGGAGAAAGGGGTAGATTACTTACCCGTAAAAGCTCTCCTTAATCATGTTAATATTCCGGTCACAGTTGCAGGCGGGATCTCAAGTACTGATGATGTTATTGGCATGAGGAAAAATGGTGCAATGGGAATTGTTCTTGGTTCTGCATTATACAGTAACCGATTAACCCTGGAAGAGGCTATTAAAGCTGCAGAGGTGGATAGTGGAATATAAACGCACAACTAATGAAACGAATATTACTGTTCGAATCAGACCTGGAACGGATTCAGAAATAAATACCGGAATCCCTTTTTTTGACCATATGCTAAATTCCTTCAGTGTGCATGGAGATTTAGGCCTTTTTCTCCTGGCAGAAGGTGACCTTAAAGTTGACTTTCATCACACTATCGAGGATTGCGGCATTCTCGTTGGTGACGCAATAAAAGGATTAATCGCAGATGGGAGAGGAATTGAAAGGTTCGGAGAAGCAATAATTCCTATGGACGAAGCACTGGCAACAATTGCAGTAGACTGTGGAGGACGCGGATATCTTGTCTGGCATGCCCGGTTTTCTAATTCAAAAGTAGGGGAGATCGAAACTGATTTAATAGAACACTTCTTTTTTAGCCTTGCAACCCATGCAGGAATTACTATCAATATCGACGCTTATGGCCGCAATGATCACCATATCTGCGAAGTAATATTCAAAGCATTTGGAAGAGCTCTAAAATCATCATTAAAACGAAAAGAAAATAACACAGTTATGAGCACAAAAGGAGTTTTTTAATTTTTTTTTCAAAGGATAGATGGATTAAGCGGACTTTGCCGCCAGCTCAACATCTTCTTCCTTTATGGTCTTCCGTCCGGCATGAAGAGCAAGCCTGTTGGCCTCTTTTGTGAGATTTGCGATATATTCTTCAGCTTTTGCGACAAGTGCCATTGCTGCATCGCTTCCTACACGCTCTGCTCCATTCTTCTTTGCAATCCTTACAACTGCGGCAATTGGTAAATCTGCCATTCTAAACACCTCAAAAGAAAGTAGATCAATTTATATTTAAATTTTGTGTGAATTTCCGCAGAATCACGAGATCTGGGCACAATAATACACATGTATCAATAGAAAGAAAAAGCAAGCCTTAAAGTTGCTCACATTAATAAAATAAACGATATTTAGTGTTAAATTAGGTTTATCCGGGATATTTGCGATTATTATTTTTGTATAAGTGTTTTCGAAAGCAACAGAGCCTGTAAAAAATCGGGAGAAGCGCGCGATGTATCGACAAATATGTGAGCAATATTGAGCACTGGTGCCCCATGACCTTTTCCGCCTCCAAGAAATACAAGAGTCCGGAAAATAAGATTTCCAGTAATCCCGTCTGGTGCGATGATCAACCCGCAATCCTGTATTGCATCCTCTATTCTTATCTCATAATGAAAAGAATCTGATATCCGTGCAATCAATTCCGCATCTGCAAGACTCCTGTCAACATGCAGGTCCCGTCCTATATCTCCAATTCTTCCTCCTGAAATAATTCCTGTTTTTGGTGAAAGACCCCATGCTTCTGCAATTTTTCTCCCCTTCTTAATAAAAGAGACCTTTTCGCTTACAGTCCAGCCTTCATCCACGCCAACTGGCGCAAGTAGGAATTTCTTTCCCCATGATGTCTCAAGTAATGCAATCCGTAGAAGCCGGTCTACATTTTCTTTTTTCTTTAACAAGGAAAGCGTGAGGTTAGCTTCAAACGTTCCTCTAATGGCCGCATCAATGGAACCATTGACGAGATCATTAATGAGTAATTCTTCCGGATAACGAGATACAGCAGTAGAAATTGTGTCAGGGATAGAACAGGATAATTCCACATTACAATAACCTATAATTTCGTTCTGGAAACCGGATTTTAAAATATCTTTGGCAACTTTCTCTGGGTCGGAACCTATTCCAATTCCGATTTTCAAGCTGAATCACCAAAAAAGAGGCTCATAATGCCATCTTCCGATAGATCAAAAACTGATGATTCTTCATCTTTATATGTAATTGTTAACTGGTTTGTGTCATTAATTTCGCCAATAACTTTTGCTTCCATTCCCACAGAAGAAAACAGGTTACAGACTTTCTCAACATTTTTATCGCAGGCTGTTACAAGAAAACCCATACCAGGGTACATCTTGACCCACATCTCAAATTCAATCCCTAATGACTTAAGATCGGGTCTTGGGATAAGGTCCAGATTAATCTCTGCTCCTTTTTCACTCACTTCAAGGAGCATCCCCAATGTACCTATTATTCCGGGGTTGCTGATATCCTTCCCTGCAGTTAGAAGACGAGCATTACCAAGTTTCTCCATTGCCTGAATTTGTGATTGCACCTGGCTTGCTGACTTCATAGTTACAGAGTCCCAGTTCAGGCTGCAGGAGGGGTGTACCCTTCCGGTAATGTCAATAGCTGTAATGATTTTATCACCAACAGCTGCAGTATGACTGTAAATGACTGATTCCAGTGGGGCGACCCCGAGTATCGCTACATCAATAACACTATAAGGTGTGTCAGGATGGAGATGTCCGCCAACAATCGGAACTGAAAACTGACTTGAAGCGTCATGCATCCCTTTGATGACTGATGACCTGATACGCTCATCAGAAATTGAGAGGATATCGACCATTGCAATGGGTCTCCCTCCCATTGCAGCGATATCATGAATATTTACAAGAACTGAACAATAACCTGCCCAGTACGGATCAGCTTCCATAAGCTTGCTCCATATACCATCTGCAGCAAGTAACAGCGCCTCATCATTATGTCTTATTACAGCAGCATCCTCACCAAATGATGCAATAACATGAGGAGTATCGATTCGTAAAGCTCTGACCATTTCACCAATGGTGTGCTTTCTTTTCACCCCTTCATAATTTCGTATTACATCTGCAATCCTGTCTGTGGAGCAATTACCGGTCTGCATAAATAAACGTCTCTTCCTGTAGCTCATTCTGTCTCATCAGACATAATTTATTTGATTCACGCTAACGGTTCACTATGGACTGGGCCACGAAATACAGGCCGGCAAAGGTAAGAGAGGTTGTAGGAAATCCACAATCGATCGCGGTTATGGTCGATTGGGCACGTAACTGGTCAAATAAAAACCGGCCACTCATACTTTATGGCAAGCCCGGTACCGGGAAGACCTCAAGCGCATATGCCCTTGTAAACGATATGGGGTGGGATATTGTTGACCTCAATGCAAGCGACCAGAGAACAGCTGGTATTATTGAAAAGATAGCAGGAGAAGGTAGTACAAGCGCTAGTATCACAGGCAGGAAACATAAACTGATACTTCTTGATGAAGCCGATAACCTTCAGGGTTCAGCAGACAGAGGCGGGGCAAAAGCGATAATAGAGCTTATTGACGGTTCACAACAGCCCATAATTCTTATAGCAAATGACCTTTATGGAATTTCAGCAGATATCCGAAAACGTTGCATCCCTGTACAGTTTATACAGTTGCAGTCACGTTCCCTTGTACCACATCTGAAACATATTTGCAACCTGGAATCGGTCCTGTGTGATAATGAAGCATTAAAAGAGATCGCGCATGATTCAGGAGGAGATGTACGTGCTGCAATAAACATGCTTTATGCTTCATCTATCGGGAAAGATACTCTTGAACCAAAAGACCTGTTGAGTTCAGAAAAAGATGAGAGGAATACAAAATTTTCTCTTATGCTATCACTATTTTCCGGAAAAGAAGGGATGAACTTGTTAACAAAATCAAAAAGTGTCAATGAGACCCCTGATAAAATTATACTGTGGATAGAATCAAGCCTGAACTATTACAATGACATTGAAATTATATCTGAAGCGTATGAGGGTTTAACAAGGGCAGATGAGTATCTCGGTTACACCTATCGAAAGCAATATTATAAACTATGGAGTTATGCGTTTGCAAATATGCTTTTAAGAGTGAATATTGCTATAAAAAAATCGTCTTTCCATCCGAAAATCGTACCCCCTGACCGCTGGCAGAAGATCTCAAAAGCCAAGTATCAGAAGGAATTGAGAGGAAATATGATAGGAAAATTCAGTGAAACTTTTCACATGTCAGAGTCAGACGTAAGGGATGAATACCTGGACATATTTGCCAGGTTATTTGAATTATCTCCCCAGTCTTTTATTGATACTCTTTCATTCTCA
Organism: uncultured Methanomicrobiales archaeon; assembly: GCA_903926075.1. Classification (GTDB taxonomy): domain Archaea; phylum Halobacteriota; class Methanomicrobia; order Methanomicrobiales; family Methanospirillaceae; genus CAIYHQ01. The sequence goes on along the minus strand of CAIYHQ010000066.1, from coordinate 42,854 downwards.
CCGGATGAATTAATTGTTCTCCTTGAAGATAAAAAACTGGTTTCTGAAATAATTGCAAAGTTACCTGAAATAACCAAAAAAGGACAATACTCTGACAAAGTTGAAAAGAAGAAGATATTAGTACCTAAAAAGACTGCAAAAAATAAGGAGTTAAAAGTTGAAGAGAGTTCAAGTATAAAAGACGAAATACCGATGAAAACTGAAAAAGAGGGCCAGGTTTCACTTCCTCAAAAAACACTCTTTGACACTTACTGACTTTTATGATATCTGTGAATTGGAATATGAGAACAGACAATTTCTCCACCATCTCCATAAATTTCAAACCCCAGATGATAAACAATCAGGTCAGCGTTTACAATTACAGCAATCTCTTTCATTGGTGGAATCATCTCAGGTGCAGGCCTGATAGAGTAAATGGCATCGACACCATGATAGAAACCGATATCTGGTGAAAATACATCATCAATTATTTCACATTCAACTAAACATTCCGGATAACGTATGATATCAGAACAACGAATTTTTACACTGGAATCTTTTATTATGCGTGCAGCAACAGGATTTCTGCCAATTCCTATCTCAATAACATTTGAATAATGCTCGATTATAAAACGGGCTATTTCCCGCTCAATATATTTAATAGGGGTCACTGTAAGAAGCTATGGAGATGTCTGACCTTATCTTTTGGGATAGTAAATCTCCTTACGGAATAGGGCGGTCTGTCGCGCGTGGCATTTCAGCTATACTCAATCTGGATACAGAAATCTATGAAAACCCGGTTATTATCAATGGTTTTAATGGAAGAAATTTTCCATACGATGCTCACAGGGTCTTAAACAGCCTTGAACTTTTCAGGAGGAGAAAAGAGATTACTGAAAACATTCTGCTTATTATACCTTATGACATCATGGAGAGAATGCATTCACCTGTCTACGGTCTCGCAAGACCCGGTTCAAAGGTTGCAGTAGTCTCTTCAGAGAGACTTAAAAATGAATTCTATGGTCTGCCTCCATCGGATGATTATCTTATTGAACGCCTGTCAAAAGAAGGGGCCCATGAGCTTGGTCATCTCCATGGGCTGAAACATTGCAATGAGGAAGATTGCATAATGTATTCTCCAAAAACACTTGATGATCTCGAGAGGAAAAAAAGAGATCTTTGTGAAATCTGTCATGCTTCAATCATAAATACAACAGACTAAAATAAGTTTAAGAATCAACCGGTAATAATAGTCAATTGAATTTGTTTCGTCGCGGAGAAAAGTAATGGAGCTTAGTGAAGCAGTCTATAAAATATTGATAGAGTCCAGACAACCGCTCCATTATAAGGAGATTGCGAGAAGAATAGTAAGTGAGAACCTTCTTTCCTCTTTTGAAAAAATCTCTGACCAGAGTATTAACGCACTTATCGTGATGGATATATACACGAAAAGGGACGATTCACAATTTGTCTGGGTTGATATGGGCGTATATGCACTCAATCCTAAATTTCTCGCACAACATGTTCCAAAAGAAGAAAAGAAAGAACTTCCAGTAGAAACTGAAACCGATGAAAATGAGTTAGTAGAGAGAATTACGCCTAAAGTGGATGTTCAGGTTACCCAATTACCACCAAGACTGGAATCTGTTCCTGAAATTGTGGACAGGGTCCTTGCATGGTACGCTCACAAGGAACCTATGCATTATTCAAAAGTTGCAGAGAAAGCCTATGAAAAAGGATTAATCAAAGTATCAGGGGACCTCATACCTGGAATAATATATGGCAGAATCCTGGGATATACTGATTCGTGGCGAAAGAGAGGGGAATACCCCAGGTTCTTTGCAAACAGGGAAGGATTTATTGCTCTGACACGCTGGTCCTCAAACGAAGTCCAGGTACAGGTAAATAATTACATCAGTGAAGTACGCGATATCCTTAAAGAACGACTTACAAAATTTACTCCTAAGCAACTTGAGGAAATTGCAGGAGTCCTTTTGGGGAGACTGGGTCTTGACGAGGTAACGGTACACATCACTTCAGATGACGGAACAACCTCGTTATCCGGTATACTCGCAGCCACTGATTTTCTCAGAATAAAAGTTACGATAAGGATAATTCACACAATAAAAAAAATAGATGAGATTATTGTTCAAAACCTGAAAAGTTCATTACTCGATGGTGAATACGGGATTATCATATCTTCGGGAGATTTTATGCAGTCAGCCTGGGACGAATGTGCAAAACCCGGGCCTGTATCGATAGGAATAATTGACGGCACAACATTTGCAAACCTGTTAATTGAAAATAACCTCATGGTTGCAAGAGATTCCTTTGATCTTGTAATCCCATCAGGAATAGTTCCTTTTTTTGCGCAGGAGTCTATACAAAAAAGCTCTTCTGCTCATGTTCCTGAAAATATACTTCCTGAAACACATCCAAAAAAATTTATTGAGGCAGAGCCGGCAATTGATGATTCTGCTTCCATAAAATCTTCAGAACATATCTCTCTAGAACAAGCAACAGATAGCCTTGTTCCTCCCGGACCAGTACCGAAAGACTCTTCCGTAAAAATTGATCCAAAGGACAATGTTACTGAAAAAACCGGCAAAGAGACCCCTCCTGCTAAAAAGAAAACCGAGAAAGGTGATGAAGAAAAAGAACAAGAGGAGGAGTTCTCTCTTGATGATGACGATGACCTCTCACAACTTCTGGACAGTGGCGAGGATATTGACCTTGACTCTCTGGATATCAATGAGATTTTAAAGGGGAATTAATAAATTTATGACTTTGTTACTACTGATCAATTTCCCTTAGAAGAATTTTTGCTTTAAGCATCATGTCCTTTGCCCTGGACTCATCCCCGGTTCTGGAGAGACAGATTGCAATGTTTTTATAAGCAACCCCATTCAGAGGCTCAATCTCTATTACCTTTTCATAACTTTTTATTGCATCTTCAAAACGGTTATATCTGAATAGCAGATTGGCTTTTTTCAGCATTGCTCTGGTATTGCGAGGATTGAGCATAACTGATGCTTCAAACGACTGCATGGCTTCAATCGTCCTGTTCAGTTCCATCAGAATATCACCCTTCTTCTCCCATATTGAGGGGTCTTCGGGAGAAAGCCTGATGAGATAGTCAAAAACAGAAAGAGCTTCCTCATATCGGGACAAACCGGTGAGACAGAGAGCTTTGTTGAAGAGAGACGAGTTGTCTGTAGGATTTATTGCAAGAGCTTGATCAAAAGAATTGACCGCCTCGTCATACCTTTCAATTTGAGCGAGGCATACACCCCGGTTATACCATAACTCTGAATCACGTGAATTTATCCTGATTGCATTGTTAAAACAGACAAGAGCATTATAATAACTTTGAAGGAGGACAAGCGCCTTCCCTTTCTCACCCCATATATAAGAGTCTTCAGGTGATTCGTACAGAGCCTGTTCAAAGCATAGTACTGCTTGCCTCCACTCTTCTCTTTCAATATGCATAAGCCCGCGGTTCTTCCATGAAAGGATTGCGACCTCATTCAGAATTTGTGGTATACCTTTTTCCATGTTAACTTCATTCCAATGCCAGAGAATGTTACTGTAAATCTTTTAGAGGGCAGACAACATAACATAAATGGAAATGTCAATTTCAATTAGAAGAATAATAAGATGGAGTATCCAGGTTGATAATTGAGACCCTTGAAGATTACGCAAATGTAATAATAGAACCAGATGATATTCACAATAATGCCCTTGTTATTACACGTGAAGAAAAAGGCGATTTTTTTTCACCTCTTAAAACACAGAGACTTTACATTTGCGAGAATGTCCAGACCGCAGTCCGGCTTCTCGCCACCCTTGCAAGTTACAGGTTTAAAGAAATATCTGATGACAATGGAGGCGCATCAGAGAATTCGGAACATGGTGATGAATCTCCGGTCCGGTTATTAAGGATTTTTGCATTGAAATCTAAAGAAATTGAAAAAAAATACAATAATGAGATCAGTCCTGAACTTTTGCGGGACTTTCACCGGCTTATTTTGGAAGCAGGTAAAAGAATAATATTCTCTGATACATATTCCCTGGCCTGGGTTAAAGTAAACCTTGTCGGAACTTTAGGATGGTACCTCAGGAATCCTGATAACCAGGAGATAATTCAGTCTATTCTTCAATCATATGCAGAGGAACACCCTGAAATAAATCCAGGTTTAAAAAAGAGGATAAATAACCCGGGCGCTATTTATCCTAACGAGAAAAATATCATTGCATTGGCTGTAAATCTTTATAATCAGGGCTATTATACTATCCTCCACACAACTGACGACATTGAAGATATTGACATTGAACCTGAAGAGTTACCCGATAATGATGAACCTGAAGTCAGTAAAACTGAAAATCAAAAATGAGAGTTTTTTAGACATTATATTCTAAAAGAATAGTGTGAGAGAAAGATTGAGATATTGTTAAAGAGAGAACCTGTAAGAAAGAATTACATGGGACGATACTTTTTCGTAACCCGTATTCCTGACGAACCTGGCTCACTTGAAAAGGCTGCATTGGTTATGAAGGAGAACGGCGCAAATATCAACCGGGTCCATTATGATCACCGTATAGACCCGAATACAGTTTTCTTTGAAGTAACTGCAGGTGAAGAGTCATATAATCAGGTTATGAACAAATTACAGGAGATTGGATACCTTCAGACTTCACTTCGTCCACATAGCACAATCCGGTTCTATATAAAAATCCCCAATGAACCGGGAGCTCTCTCAGAATTTCTTTCGGTGGTCACATCTTCCCGCGCAAATATTACTGAACTTGATTTTGATGACAGAAGCCAGAGAGATGACAGGCTAATAGTAGGACTCAGCCTTGAAGATAGTTCTAAAATTGAAAGACTTCTTGAACGCCTCAGACCACGATATACCCTTGAAGTTATTGAGTATGATGAAACGGAAAATAATCTCGATAACACAGTATTTTACCTGAGATTGGCACATCGGATAAAAACATATGCAAAAAACCCGGATGACAGAGACCTTCTTGCAATCCTCGCCGATACAAATCATATTGTACAGGAACTGGCAAAAACAGGTAAAGATCCCAAAGAAGCTTTTGAAAAGATCCTATGCATGGGTGAGTCGCTGAAAGGGACACTTGGACCTAATTTTTATGCAGATGTCCAAAAGGTCCGGCTAAAAGAAGGATCAATGTTGTATGTCTTTCAGCTGCCTTGTGGTGGAAATCTTAATGTTATTGATACACAAAAAGGGCGTATACTTATCGATACCGGATATGGTATCTATGCTGATGATGTCAGGGAGATGCTCGGACATTATGGACTTTCTGATTTCAGTCTTGTCAAAGATATTGTCATCACCCATGCAGATGCTGACCATTGTGGAGCTTCAGGGTATTTCGGAAAAACCTCAAGATGTCACAGTGCAACAATAGATGTGTTAAAGCGGGAAAACAGGGCATATGGTTCCCGAAATGAAGATTCGGTTCTTGAAGAACTTTATACAAAACTTATTGATCTCTTCTCCCATGCGTCCATATCCGATGGATTAGTCCCATTTTCAAGCAAAGTAATCTCAATTAAAGGGAAATTACCGGTTATCGATAATTTGAGTATTGGCCCATTCAATTTTGAAGTAATTGAAGGTCTGGGCGGTCATCAGTACGGTCAGATATATCTCCTGGAACCGAAGGAAGGACTAATTTTTACAGCTGATACTCTTCTCAATCTTGAGCATATCTCAAAAGAACGTTCTCTATACAATAATTTAGCAGTTTATCTTGTAACGAGTGTGAATGTTGATAGTTCACTTGTAAAAGAAGAAAGAACTGAACTCCTTGCAATTGCAAAAAATCTTGATGATATACTCTACAGAACCGGCAGGCGGTGCATAATATGCGGTGGACACGGTCCTGTCTCGGTTCTACACAGGTCAGGTCTCTCACCCTATGGTTCAGTTGAGCATTACACCCATAATATTTCTTCATGACCTGTGTTTTCGCTGAAAATGAAATTTCAAGGGATCATAAAAAAGATCCCAGAATTGCAGTAATTCTTTCAATTTTTTTTCCAGGCCTCGGACAAATATATAATGGAGAATTAAAAAAAGGGATTTGTGTAGAGGCAGGAGCTATTATCGGGCTCTTTATTCTTCTTGTTCCTTCGATTATAATTGGCGTTTATGCAATTTATGATGCATATACAACTGCCACAAAGATAAATTCAGGTTTAATTCAAGGAAAACCTATGAAGTGGTCTTATCCAGTATTATACCTTCTCGTTTATATTGGCATATCTATTATCATTTCATACATTTTTATAGAATGGATCTTTCAAGGAAATGTTCCTGAAAGTCTTATCTTAACCAATTATCTCCCTGATTTTAATAAATACTGAATTAAAAATAGAATTTAGATCCATCTCCTGAAAAAAAGGAGGGATATTCTCAATTTTTTCTTATGCTGTAGTCTTTTCTGTTGTATTTGTAACAGGAGCTGCTGTTGTCTTTGCAATGTCCTTTACAGTTACTACATACCAGAGATTATTGTATTCCTCGCCATTCAGATCTCCAGGTGCCTTGTCACCGGAATAGTAATATAGAGCCATTCCTTTGTATGTAGTCTGTTTTGAACCGTCATCGCGAGTTATAACGTTAAAGTCACCAGCGTTTATTCCGTCAGGTGTCGTTATCTCCTTTGAAGAATAGAAGACCGGCCAGCTCGCGATACATGAACTGTCGCACACACTGTTGTCAACCGGATCTTTCTTGAAGATGTAAAGCGTTTTTCCATCAGAATCTGTCAGAATTGCACCAAGTTTTGGATCATTTCTGATAAGAACTGTAGTAGTGGTTTTTGTTACTGATACATTCAACGAAGCAGAAGTAGCAGCTGCTGTAACATTCACTACTGCAACTGACGTTTCATTCGATACTGCAGCCGTGACATTTGATACTGCTACAGATGTTTCATTCGATACTGCAACTGACGTTTCATTCGCTGCTGCAGCCGTGGCATTAGCTTCTATCGGTTTTGTAACCGGAAGCGTCACCATGGCTACAGTTTCAGTGGCGACAACAGGTGCAATTGTAGTCTCAACCGGTGCTTTTGTGACAGGGGTAACAGGGGCCTGCTGTGTACAACCTGCTATGCAGAGTCCCAATACAAGAACAGCTGCGACAATAAGGATATTTTTTACAACCATGCGACAATCTCCTCGCAATAAACCTTGATCTATTTCAATTGCTTTTATATACGGATTTCGGTTTTCTTCTGGGAGTTGTCTATAGTGTCAACTGATTTTATCATTATTCTCTATAAAGATCAATAATTTATACCTGATTTTAAAATTGGGACGGTTATTAAAATGGGACACGCGCTCTGGATTTACAGATAACAGATTTAACGATTTTCTTTTAATGGCGGATTGCATAACAATAAAGACAACCATGCCTGCAGGAATTATAAAAACCAATATCTTTACTTATTGCACACAGGCATAATTCTGGTTGACCCGGGTCTTTCAATTGTGGTAAGGGAGAAAAATGAGAAAGGCTGCCCTGGACAGTATTTCCAAGATATGCCATAAGTTCCCGGTCGTAAGAAAAAATTTTTCGAAAAAGACCTGCATTAATACATTGGGAATGACCTATTCCAAACCTGTTAAGGTCGATCTCTTCACGGCAGGTCTCGATATTAAACCCCCACTTTTTATTTAAATGCATTAGTTTTTCTGCGAATTCAAAACATTCTCTCTGTTCCCATTCACGCATAATTGATGGGATCCGTTCTCTGTGAGCTTTTTTTAATGACGGATAACAACTGATATTGACAAAACTGATAATCAATTTATTGGTATATTCCTTTATTTCATCTGCAATAACTGCAATTTTATCAAGAAGGATATCGATTGAGATCGATTCTGACAGGATTAGAGGATCGTATCGCCAGATAACACGCTCTTTACCGAGCTTTTGGGAAAGTTCAATGAAACTTTCTATACGTTTGCGAAGAGGGGGGAGAAAAGGTTCAATCTGCTCCCTCTCATAGTCATTCAGAGTATAGAGGAAATAATAATTAATTTTATATTTATCAATTTCATCAAGTTTCACAAACAATGGTTCAGGATTTTTTGTCCAGAATGCAATTACTCTTGTTTTATTTATTGAGATAAGCCTGACCTGCTTATGATTAAAAGGGTTAGTCCACCTGAAATAGCCTGTTTTTAGATTATTAAGGAACCAATCACCATAAAAAGCAGGAATATCAGTCCTCCTGCTTGCAGATATAATAACAGGTTCCAGGACTGAGCTCATATTCTTCGGTTAATTATTGTTTCCAGTAAAATGAAAGACTTCTTTATAAGAAATCTTACAAGTATTTTAAGAGATAAATTTTTTGGAGAATAAGTATTATCTCATCATGTGTGAATGATGTTAGGATATTGTACATTTCCGCATTCACTTTTTGAATTATTTTAAAATTTCTTTAATTTGAATGAAAAAGAGAAGGTACAGGCCGGAAAATGAGCCTCGAAGACGAGATAAAAGCACTTGAAGAGGAGCTTGAAAAAACTCCTTATAATAAGGCTACATCAAAGCATATCGGACGAATAAAAGCGAAGATTGCAAAATTCAAAGATGATGCAGTTCTCCGCGCGATGAAGTCGTGTGGTGGTGGTGAAGGGTATTCCGTAAAAAAGTCGGGTGACGCCACTGTTGTGCTTGTAGGATTTCCTTCAACAGGGAAAAGTACTCTCCTGAACACACTTACAGGAACAGAGAGCGAAGTTGCTGCATATTCATTTACTACAACTACCGTTGTACCTGGGGCTCTCGAACATAAAGGAGCAAAAATTCAGATTCTCGATATTCCCGGGCTTATTGCTGGCGCTGCAATGGGAAAAGGGAGAGGGAAGGAAGTAATTGGTGTGGTCCGGGGTGCGGACCTCATTATTGTACTTGTTGACGTCTTCAACCAAAGCCATGTTGATGTTCTTATGAAAGAACTCTATGATGCAGGAATACGGGTTAATGTTGAACGGCCTGATATTACTCTTAAAAAAACTGCATATGGTGGGATAAGACTCAGTAAAGTCGGGTCATTACAGCTTAATATCGAAGAGATACGTGCAATATTAAGCGAGAACAAGATGATGAACGCCAGTGTTCTCATCAGGGGCGGAGCAACCCAGGATGACCTTATCGATGCAATGATGGGCAACCGTGTGTATGTTCCAAGCTTTATCACAGTAAACAAAACAGATCTTGTTAATACAGAAGTTAAATTCAAAATAGAAGAAGAGCTGAAAGAAAGATTTGAACAGCCACCCATGATGATCTCTGCTCATACCGGATATAATACTGAAGAGTTGAAAGACCGGATTTATGAAAGCCTCGGGTTCATCAGGATCTTTCTAAAGCCCCAGACTGGCGAAGCTGACCTTGAAGAGCCCCTGATCATTCGGAAAGGAGCGAAGGTTGATGATATCTGCAGGAAACTCCACAGGGATTTTGTTGACAGGTTCCGTTATGCACGAATATGGGGAGAATCAGTAAAACATCCAGGTCAAAGAGTTGGACTGGCACACAAAGTGAAAGACGGGGACCTCCTCACGATAATTATTGAGCACTGACAACGGATTTGAGGACATGAAGAGGAGCATCAGTTTTTATCCCGGTACCTGAACAATGCACTCTGCTCCCAAAAAAACCATGGTTTTCTAGATCCAATAGTATTTTAGAGATTTTCTTTGGAGAAACTCCAAGTTTCTTTGAAAGTTTATGGTAATCATAATATCCAGGAATGGTAAGTTCTCCAAGGCAGGTTTTAATGAGTTCCTCTAATTCACGATTTGATCCAGGGGACAGAGTCTCTATCTTTTCTAACATTTGTGTAAGGACACAATTATCAAAAATATTCCCAAGCCATAACGGGCCTATAGGAATCATTGATGATTTACAATAAGTGCATACAAATTCTTTTGATACCAGACCCTTTTGTTGCATATAACCTGAACATGAACTACACTGATGCAGAAAACCCAGATTATTCAAACTTTTATCAGCCTCACGTGCCCCTTTCTTAAGTTGCAGGTTCAGGCGTACGTAATGTTCCCTTGCAAAGCAGAATAATGGAACAACACCACGATCATATTTTGCTATCTCCCTTGTTACAAACCCTAAAAGGATCCGGATACCTACCTCCGGGTGATAATGTGTGACAAGCGGTACACTGGAATATCTTCTGATTCCTGCGTTCTTATGAGCACCACATAACGGTGCTGTGTCTGTTGCAGTTACAGAGAGATAACGGCCGGCTCCCCTGCCGGCTGCATCTATGAAGTAAGCAGGACTGCCAAAGGGGTCAATATCAACCGCATCAAAATAACCCGAAGAGAGTAAAACGTTTGCATCTGTTCTGGACACTTCAATAGAAAGCCCAAGGTCCCTGACATTTTTCTGGATAAGTTCTACAGCAACCGGATTTTTGTCATTGATAATCACGGGAATTCCGGTTTCATTTCTTATCCTTAATCCACGGACACCAGATGCCCCCATTAGGTCCAGATAAAGAACAGGTCGCACTACTGAATAGAAAAGGACATTAGAGTCCCGGTTCAGTTTCATTCTGGGATTAAAAAAAACTGGAGCAGTATTAGGCGGGAAATTCCCTTCTATGTCCTGTACAGGGACAGAAAAAGTTGTTGAACCTTCAGAAACTATTCTTATTTCCATAAACCTGAACACCTGCCTCTGTAAAAAAAAATTAACAACTTCTTTCTCTGGACCATCCTTTTTCGCTTTCTCCTGAAACCGTTTCCTCGTTAACCTTATACCCTCAGTCTTACTACTAAATAAGGAAAAGGACGTGTGGCCTAGTCAGGACAGGGCGGTAGCCTCCTAAGCTATAGGTCGGGGGTTCAAATCCCCCCACGTCCGTTAAAACATTTCGCGGAATTACGGTGGTCTTTAACCTGACATCCACCACTACATTGTTAACAATTCTCAGACCAGTAAATGCATTAGCAGCTGGACTCGCAAGTCTGGTAGGATATGTTATTGCTACCGGTACACTAATTTCAGGCAGTTTTTTCCTTTTTTTAGTCGTTTTTCTAATAACTGGAGCGGGAAATGTAATTAACGACTACTTTGACCGTGAGATTGACAAAATAAACCGTCCTCTACGCCCTATCCCTCAGGGAAAAATTTCAGACAAGGGTGCACTCATATATTCGGTAATTCTGTTTATTGCCGGAATATCTATTTCACTCACTCTTGGAACGTTCTGTGCTGTTATTGCGCTATTCAATTCGGTTTTACTCATAATTTATTCTCTTTACCTTAAGCGTACAGCATTCATCGGCAACGTGGCTGTGGCATATCTTTCGGCAAGTATGTTTCTTTTTGGAGGGGCATACTTTGGAATAAACGGTATAATCCTGAATATTCCAATTGCAGGTATTACATTCTGTGCCATGATCTCAAGGGAGATTCTGAAGGATGCCGAGGATATCAAAGGTGACATGGCATCAGGAGCTTTAACCCTGCCTGGAAGGATAGGTATAGGAAAGAGTCTTTTAATTGCCCTGTTTTTTACAATCAGTGCCGTCATTATCAGTTTCGTACCATTTTCGCGGTGGGGACTTCTTTATTGTTCAGGAATAATTCCAGTTGACCTCATAGTCCTTTATGGCGCAATAAAACCATTGAACTGCAAAAGTCCGGAATGTGTAAAAAACACATCTGCCTCTCATTTTCAGAAGTACGGGATGTTTCTTTCCCTTATCGTATTTCTGGTATCAGCATTATTGCTAACTTAAAAAAGGGCAAAAATTTTACTGGATGTGTAATTCTCCGTTCAGTGGGGAATATTTCAGAAATTCATCAGGCTGAAGTTCACGCATGTCCTGGTAATTGTATTGGTCACGGTTCAGGTCATAATACTGGTAAAAGTTCTGATCGACTTCATAGACCTCATCGGTATCAGGGTTGTAAACCCTGTCAACGCCAAGGATCATATCACTTCGCTTGGCACTTGCAATATCATAAACATCCTGCCGGTTATAGAATCCTTGGAGGTTCTCCTGGCTCATCTGTTCCCCGTTAGCCCTGATGCTATCGCCTATGCTGTTTGCGCCTGACCATGCAGCATTCAGTGCACCCCTGCATGCAGCTGTGGTTGATGCAGAATAATCAATTGAACTCCAAATTCGGAGTAAGGTTGGTGCATCCGCAAAGAAACTGCTGGTAGGAGCGAAAATTCCCCACAAATATGATACGGATGTAAAATACCCTGCTACACCATAGGTACCCACAGTTAGTGAACCTATGCAGGGGACTCCATTTAGATTGAATGAAATTCTCATAGCTTTTACCTGTGCTCCGTTTGTCGCAAGGCTGCTCACATCTGCCTTTTCATATCCTGTGACTTTAACATTTGTCAGTGTTGTCCCATACTTTGCAAAGTCAGCAGGCATATACTCTGTAACATATTGTTCAGGTGTCATACCAGCCGGAAGCGGCTCAACACCCTCGTGGAGGCCGTTTAAAAATAGCACACCACGACCGGGAGTTGTTGTATCAACGGCAGAGAGTCCGGTGCATCCTGGGAGAACTGAAGCCGTCCAACCATCCGGAAGCAGCATCTTTACCCCGTTATTTTGCATTGTCGGGTGGAGTTGCCCGATATCACTCACATGTTGCTGATTGGAAGTTCTACCAGTTGTTGAACCTGATGATTGTTTTGTAACCGGAGTTACACGCTGAGTATAACTCTTTAGAATTTCCCTTAACAAGGGTTCTTTTCCTTTAAAAGTTGCAGCAGGTGATTCGTATCCACTTACCATGGCATATGGACTGTTAACAAAAATAGTATACACTCCATTTTTCTTTACTCCTGCATCGTCGTAACTGATTGAGAGTTCCAGGAACTTTCCATCTGCTGATTCTCTTACGTTTTCCAGGACAAAACCCTTCATAGTAGTTTTTGCAATTCCGACAAGGTAATTTGCAACATCCCCTGCCTTCATCGTCATATACTGGCCATTAAGAATAACAGGCTCAATCTGTACAAAGGTTTTCCCGTTATCAGATGGGTCCGATATGAGGATTGAATTTTGAGAATTAGTAACTTTCCAGTTAACCGGTTTATTCAGGGAATAATAATTTGATGGGTCCGTATAAGGTGCAAGGTTTGAACCAGATACAATTGAGGAACCCGGAAGAAAACCTGAAATAACAAATATCATTAGGAGAACTAAAAGAACGACAATTATACAAAGTGCCCGGAATTCCCATTTTGGAAGGGAACGGATGCGAATAACACTTTTGTTGAAAAATTCACCTGCACCTGATGTAGGACTTTTAAGGGTTGATTGTTCAGGACTTTTCTCTATTTCTATTGGGCTATGTTCAATTGTCTTCCTTGTTTTTTTTTTCATCTGAATAAGAGCAAAGATAATAATTACTGCAATTATTACAATGATCACTAATGGAATGAGAAACGAAGGGACAGGGTGAGAGGGAAAGACAAATCCGGGTTGTGTCTGAAGGGCGGTTGCAGGGATAGAACTTGTCACAACGACAGTTACATTACTAGCTCCCATATTGATAAAGGAAAGTGCTTTCGCCTTGTTTGCCTTTGCAGTTTCGTCATTAGAATACAATTTAATAACCCGATCATAGGAATCAGCAGCTGTCTGATAATTTTTAAGCTGCATCAGACTATCTCCCTTCATTGACCATGCTTTTGCATAATCCGGATCCAGTGACAGGACTTTTTCAAAGGCAACGAGTGCTTCCTCGTACTTTCCAAGTGTGTAGAGTGCATTCCCTTTTCCAAACCAGCCGTTTGAGTAATAAGAATCAGCGTCTGTTGCCTTTTCATATGCGCTTAGAGCTTCTTCATACCTCGACTGTTTCATAAGGTCATTCCCTTTCAGATACCAGTTGGTTGCTTCATCAACATTGTTGCCATCAGCTCCCGAGCTGATTCCAATTATAAATCCACAAAAAATTGCAATAATAAGAAACGTACTTATAATTTTATGATTTCCTCGCATTATTGTAGCGAGGAAGTTTAGGAATAAGAAACTTCCGAATATGAAATGTATGGAATTACTAAAAAAAAGTGTCGTTAAGCTGTTACAATACTGTCCGCATCCTCAAGATGGAGTTCCTTTATCATTTGATCCCGCATCTTGAACTTCTGAATCTTTCCGCTGACTGTTATTGGAAAGTCATCGACAAACTTGAAATAACGCGGGATTTTATATTTGGAAATTTTACCTTCACAGAATTTCTTTATTTCTGTTTCTGTGAGTGAGCCAGGTTCTTTGAGTTTTACCCAGGCAGCCAGTTCTTCGCCATATTTGATGTCAGGAACACCGATTACATAAACATCATCGATTTGAGGATGGAGATGAAGATATTCTTCAATCTCACGGGGATATACGTTCTCTCCACCTCTTATTACCATATCTTTCAGTCTTCCGACTATCTTGAAATAACCTTCTTCATCAAGTATGCCAAGGTCTCCTGTATGAATCCACCTGTTCGTATCAAGAGTCGCATGCGTGGCGCTGGGATTATTGTAATAGCACTTCATTGACATATAACCCCTGGCACAGATCTCACCAACTTCTCCAAATGGAAGGAATTTTCCTGATTTTGGATCTATTATTTTCATCTCTGTATGTGGGAAAACTCTGCCTACCGTTGACACCCTGCGTTCGAGAGGGTCCTCCGTGGTTGTCATCGTAATGCCAGGTGCAGTCTCGGTCTGCCCGTAGACTATCACAATTTCGTCCATATGCATCATCTTGTTTACCTGCTTCATAACCTCAACAGGACAGGGAGACCCTGCCATTATTCCGGTGCGCAGGGTGCTTAAATCATATTTGGGAAATTCCGGGTGCGCAAGCTCGGCAATAAACATTGTCGGGACTCCGTGAAGTGCAGTACAGCGTTCATTCTGAACAGTTTTTAAAACCGATTCCGGATCAAATGCGGGTGATGGAATGACCATGGTAGAACCGTGTGTAACACATGCAAGGTTAGAGAGGACCATTCCGAAGCAGTGGTAAAATGGTACTGGTATACATAGCCTGTCCTTTTCGGAAAAACCCATGCCCTCTCCGATAATATAGCCATTATTTAAGATTGAATGATGAGTCAGAACAACTCCTTTTGGAAATCCAGTAGTACCACTTGTGTATTGTATATTGATTGCGTCATCAAATGTGAGGGATTCCTCCCTCTCAATAAGCTCTCGAGGACTGATCTCTGAAGATTTACCAAGAAAGTCCTGCCAGGTATAGATGCCATTGTAAGGAATATCTCCCGTGAATATAACATTCTTCAAAAAAGGGAACTTTTCGATGCTTATCCTTCCAGGCCTTTGTTCATATACTTCAGGGCATGCTTCATAAAACATGCCGATGTAGTCTGAACTTTTAAACCTGCCCTGAATGATTATAGTTTCAACTTCAGCCTGTTTTAAGACATATTCAAGCTCATATGTCCGGTAGGCCGGGTTGAGATTAACCATTATTGCACCGATTTTTGCAGTTGCAAATTGTACCAAAATCCATTCGGCATGGTTCATAGCCCAGATCCCGACACGACTTCCCTTCTCGACTCCAATTGCCATAAGAGCGCGGGCAATTTCATTGACTCTCGTAAGGAAATCATGATAAGTTAATGAAATCCCCTGGTGTGCAGACACTATTGCATCATTCTCAGGATACCGCGCGGCGATATCATTCAGCATCTCTCCTATAGTCATACCAAGGAGTGGCATTGTAGATGACCCGGCTGTATAACTCACCTTTGACATCAGAGTAATATTGACCTGATAATCAAAAAATGATTCCGAATTTAAAAACTGATAAGAACAATTAAATCACGCCAGAGAAAACTCCTATAAGCTGTAAGGGGTCGTGGCCTAGTCCGGAATGGCAACGGGCTCCAGCGGTGTTTATTGTGATACTCCTCACCAGTTTTATGATGAAGGAATAATTTCCAGATTCCATAATTGGATGGAGGAACCGTTTCACATATCGGAGAGACCCGTCGATCGTGAGTTCAAATCTCACCGACCCCATTTTTTATAAAGTTTTCAAGAATAACAAGATCCTGCTTACAATGGCGTCATACTTTTTCTCCAATGAAAACAGACGGTATAGGTACGTTGGATAGCTCTATGTACTTAATCGGAGAAGCCCTCATGGGAGACGGAGCAGAGCTTGCTCATATTGATCTTTTGATAGGCGATAAAAACGGACCTATCGGTAATGCATTTGCAAATTCGTTATCACAGCTTTCAGCAGGGCATACGCCACTCCTTGCAGTAGTCAGGCCAAATCTTCTTGCAAAACCTGCAACGATCGTGATTCCCAAAGTAACCCTGAAAAAAGAAGGACAGGTGAACCAGATGTTTGGTCCGGTTCAGGCAGCTGTCGCAAAAGCTGTTGCAGATTCTCTTGAAGAAGGGATTTTTAACGGGTTTAATATTGACGACTTTGTTATCCTTGCAAGCGCATTTCTTCACCCGTCTGCCTCAGACTACAACAAGATTTACCGTTATAACTATGGAGCAACCAAACTGGCAATAGAACGGGCTTTTTCTAAGTTTCCAGATGAAAAAACACTTATTTATGAAAAAGACAGGGCTGCACACGGGGTTATGGGTTTCAAAGTCCCACGGCTATGGGACCCGCCATATCTTCAGATTGCGCTTGACCTTGTGGATATGAATGTTGTTTCACGGGTTCTTTCGTCTCTTCCGGAAAATGATCACCTGATAATTGAAGCCGGTACTCCGCTCATTAAGAAATTCGGCCTTTCTATCGTATCAGAAATACGAAAAATCAGGAAGAATTCATTTATTATTGCTGACCTCAAGATTCTCGACACTGGAAATCTTGAAGCACGGATGGCCGCCGATGCTTCTGCCGACGCTGTTGTGATATCAGGTCTTGCACCTGTATCTACTCTTGAAAAAGCGATAAATGAGGCAAAGAAAACAGGAATATATTCTGTTGTCGATATGCTCAATGTAAATGACCCGCTTGCTCTTATTAAGGCGCTGAAAGTAAAACCTGATATTGTTGAACTTCACAGGGCCATAGACAGCGAATCAAGCGAGCATGCCTGGGGATCAATTCCGGAAATGAAGGATTCAGCAGGAAAACGATTGCTTGTTGCTACTGCGGGCGGAATTCGCATACCTGTAGTGAAAAACGCACTGGCATCAGGTGCAGACATTCTAGTTGTCGGAAGAGCAATTACTGCGTCAAAAGATGTCCGCCATGCTGCAGAAGCGTTCCTTGAAGAGATGAACAAAGACGAGATTGACCAGTTCAGGGTTATGACCGATTTCTAATCAGTTAATATATTTTTCCCAATAATAAATCAATATTTTTTTGAAAATTTGCTTCCAGCCCCACCTCTCATACCACCGGGTACCGTTTTTCAGGTTTTGGTTACTGTCCTTACTTAACAAGAACGACCTAAAGTCAGGGACTCCGCAGCCAGGCAGAGGATCTCAAACATGATAGTAGCCCCTGCAAGGGCAGTGATTCCCATGGAGTCGTATGGCGGGGACACCTCTACCAGGTCTCCACCAATAATATTCAGTCCTTTGAGTCCTCTAAGTGTCTGTAGGGCATCAAACGTGGTCATGCCGCCTGCTACCGGTGTCCCGGTTCCAGGGGCAAACGCCGGGTCCAGGCAGTCTATGTCAAACGAGACATACACTGGCTCGTCTCCCATCATGTTTTGGATCTCACGGACTACGTTCTTCCATCCCAATTCATAGAATTCTTCAATATGCATGACCCTCATGTTGTTCTCGTATGAAAACTGCCATAATATTTCACTGGATCCCCTGATACCAATCTGGATGGTTCGTTCAGGATCAATTATCCCGGCCTCAACAGCATTGCGCATGGGTGAACCATGCTGCAACTCGCTCCCATGAATCGGAGGGGCAGTATCACAATGAGAATCAAAATGAACAAGACCGACTTTATTTTTACTAACAATGGATTTTAGGATAGGAAATGTTATTGAGTGGTCTCCTCCTGCAGTAATGGGAACAATTCCGGCAGAGGATAAATTCCTATAAAATACCTCAATGTCCTGGAAGGCTTCCTTCAGGTTATAGACCGTCCGGAAAGGTAAGTCGCCTACATCGGCTATCCTGTATTCGGCGCATGGCGTCATGAACGTGTGATGATTGTAGGCGCCCACAATTCTTGACTGGTTGCGTATCTCCCTCGGTCCCATGCGTGCACCACTACGATTCGTCACTCCGAGGTCAAAGGGTACTCCCACAAGTGCGATATCCAGATCTATTAGTTCTTCCTGGAAGGGTATACCAAAGAATGTTGGGATTCCACAGTAAGGGTTCTGCACCATCTGATTGCTGAATGTTTTAAGATTTTTCGCCATATCTTCAAAATCTTCGTCCATTTTCATGCCTCCTGCTCATAGTTCTGGATAGAAATTTCGCTCATTTTTATTTTTTTCATTGGTGATAAGGCATGAGAGCGCATAATAGAAGTTTTATGAACTCTCTAACCATTATTAGATATTATGGTACGAAATAAAATAAGCCCCGCAATTGCATCCTCACTTTTTACATTAACTATTTTGTCAACAATTATTGGTATTTTTATAACAATTTACTTCTTTTTTATTTCCCCTGATCTTGCTTACAGAATTGCTGCTGTTATCCTTGTCGGCATTGTAGGAATACTAAGTTTTCTAAGGCACTCTGTATTCTACCTGTCAGACCAGGCAAGGATGGGATGGACCCAGGATCGACCAGAGTTCCAGCTTGAGGTTGGTTATGCAAATCTCGCTATCGGACTTGTGGCTTTATCAGCATCATTACTGAACTGGGGGTCGCTCGCTTGTGGGATCAGTCTCATTACTTATGGTACTTATCTGCTGTGTGCCCTTCTCCTACATGCGTATGAAGCAGTATGCATCATTGAAATCAGGGCACGTGCCATTAGGAGCTTATTTAGTACCGCTTTCTTTGTTGTGACTCTTTATATCTTAGGGTTCCTGGCTCTTGCACAAAGCCATGCGAGTCCTTTTTCTATATTAAAACCTTGATTACTTTTTTGCCAGTTAAAATCCGGATAAAATTAATTCCTTCTCTTAATTGTAGTTATATCAAGTAAAGATGCAACACTCCTTTTTGTACCTGGTATAGTACCTACATGA
The DNA here is from genome assembly GCA_903926075.1 of uncultured Methanomicrobiales archaeon. Taxonomy (GTDB): domain Archaea; phylum Halobacteriota; class Methanomicrobia; order Methanomicrobiales; family Methanospirillaceae; genus CAIYHQ01. Next base: position 23,631 of record CAIYHQ010000066.1, on the reverse strand, counting down.
GTAAGTATATCATGTGATTTCCCATTAACATCAATAAAAGCGAATTCATAAATGTTAGGAATTTTTTCAGTTCCCAGACGTCGGTTATAATGCCGGTCTTTCATCACTTCAATATCTTTTTCAGATACGAAATCGGTCCATTTGAGCTTACCTTCAATCTCTTGCCTTGGCCTGCCCAGTAACTTGGAAAATGCATCATTTGCAAGAAAGATGGTCATATCATCTTCAATAATGATTGTTGCGGCTTCTGTATAATCAAAAACTGCCTGGAACATGCTCTCTTTTGAGTGAACAGTTTCTTCCATCTTTTTTTGTTCAGTTATGTCTGTAATTACACCAGTGAAGATTATTTCATCTTTATTTTTATTTGGTACAGATTTACCATGAAACCAGATCAGTGTCCCGTCTGATTTAACAAAACGTCCGATATAATCCCATGAAGATAAAGATCTGACTGCATTATCTATCGAGAGAGAAAATTTACTTTTATCTGAAGGATGAACATGCTCAAAAAACCTGGGAAAGAAATCATCGGGATCATTCTTAATGCCAAAAATGTCCATTGATCTTTCAGTTACAAAGTATAATCCAAGTTCTCCGTTATTTTTTGCATAAAACTGGTAAACAACACCAGGGACTGTCTCTGTAATCTGCCTTATACGGTTCTCACTTTCGCGTATCTGCTGTTCTTTTTGTGCAAGTGCATAATACTGGGTTCTAAGTTCCTCCTCTGTCGCGGTAAGCTCCTGATTTGCGGCACGAAGCTCCTCTTCAGCCATTTTTTGTTCGGTTATGTCACGGATGCTTTCAATAGCACCAGTTATTTCACCTTTTTCATTATAAAGAGGACTTGATTTTGCCATTAAGGTCCTATGTTTTCCCTGAAGATGAGAAAGATCAGTTTCAGCAATGTAAGTGTCACGAACGTGGTGGATATCTTTATAATTTTTTAATATTTTTTCATCGGATTCAAAGACAATATCGATAAGAATCGACCGGCGGGTACCGTAAAATGGAAGAGAGTATTCATAATCACCTTTCCCTAGAATATCTTCAGAAGAAACACCCGTCATCTCCTCAATTGCCTTGTTCCAGGCAATTACCTTTCGGTCCAGATCAATAGCAAATGTTGCATCCGGCAGAAAATTAATGATATCAGAAAGTCTCTTTTCAGATTCTCTTAGTGAATGTTCGGCACGGTAACGATTCACGGCCTGGCGGGCTTTATGCGCAAGTTCGGCAAACTGGGTTCTCGGGTCTCCACCCTTCTGAAGATAAAAATCAGCACCACTATTGATTGCTTCAATAACGACTTCTTCGCGCCCCCTGCCAGTAAACAGGATAAAAGGGATCTTGGGATCAATATTACGAACTATCTTTAAAAATTCAATTCCATCAATTTCAGGCATCTGATAATCAGAAATAATCAGATCAAACTTCTCAGCACTGATGCGGGTAAGAGCATCTGCGGCAGAGTTGCTTGTTGTGATGGAAAAATCGCGGTCGCGTTCGAGATAAATTTTAGTCACATCAAGAAGAATTGATTCATCATCTACGTACAATACCGAAATCACAATTTTATTCACTTAATCTATTCTGTTTTAGGATTTACGTTTTATGTATTCAGGATTGGAACCAGACTTAATTTACAAAAAAATCTTCGCCGGGTTTAAGAACTATCACTTTAATGTCAGTTGTGCGCTCTAGTGCAAATTTAAACATGCCTGGGTCCTGTTCGATTACCGGCCATGTATTGTAATGAATCGGAATAACAATTTTGGCCCCGATAAATTGTGCGGCTATCATGGCTTCGTCAGGGCCCATAGTAAATTTGCCACCTATTGGAAGAAGTGCTATATCAGGTCTCAAATATTCTCCAATAAGTTTCATGTCAGAAAAAAGACCCGTATCTCCTGCGTGATAGATTCGTTTCCCATCCATCTCAATTACATATCCCCCTGCAACACCACCATATACACCAGGCCCTGCCTCTTCTATCCAGGAACTGTGAAGAGCAGGTGTCATCATAAAAGAGACCCCCTCTACGAAGGCACTTCCACCGATATTGAGACCAACAGTATTCAGACCTTTTTTTTCAAGGTACTTTGCAATTTCATTACCTGCGACTGTAAGCCTATTTATCGAAACTGTTTCGCCCAGATGATCTCTATGTCCATGCGTTACGGCAACGAGGTCAATACCGGATGGTGCCCTGCCATCCTTGAAAAAAGGGTCAATAATTATATTTTTTGACCCGGATAAGAGCACAGCAGAGTGCCCAAAAAACTTCAATTGCATAATAAGAATTGGTTATTCACGAAAAAGTTGAAAATTTTTGATCTAGTTGACATCAATTAACTCTGCCTCAGTGATATCAATTGATTCGCCGAGTGAGTCTTTTGTCAGGCTTGTAGTCATCTGTTCCTGAAGGTCGCGGTCCTCCATAACATCCTTAATTCGTTCAAGGAAATGTTCTAATGTATTATCATCTCTCTGCTCAATGACATGGCGGTATTCCCTAAGTGTTGACGGACTTATCCCAAGCTCTTCACTCACCTGCTTCATCGTAAGTCCGGATTTTAACAGCCCTTCCATTTTGGCTCTGTCAAATGGCATCTTAAAATCAAGATCACGGTAAAGTTTGAGCCTCACGCGTGCTCTTGCGACAGTCTTTGAAAGATTTTCATCTCCAAGCGCCCTTGCTATTTCTGTGTCATTTTTTCCTTCATAATATAGGGATACAAGTTTTGCAAGTTCTATAGGTTTTAACCGAGTCTTAAAGAAGCCGCCATCAAGGATCTCCCTCATCACAAGGGCGACCTCACGCTCTACTGCGTCATGATCACGGAGTGAACCGTGGATCTGTTTCATGGGCTCGACAATCTTCGTCTTGCTTGTTAAGTTCGCGAAGAGCTCTAAAAGTCGATCTTTACGTTGGCCCCCTGGCGGTGGTGATTTCATGCTGGACTACGTAGTAGATTTCTGACAAATTATAAAATACTTCTCATATCTTGCAAAATACGAAACTATAAGAGGGATGTCTCTCCTTTCAGAAAGCATTTTTCTGGGGGGTAAACAATAGTAAAGGGAATCGTGGTCCTGATGTATGATATATATGAAGAAATAATCGATTTGACAAGGCGGAGGGGATTTATCTGGCCTACTTCCGAATGTTATGGCTCAGTTGCAGGGTTTATTGATTACGGCCCTCTGGGAGCAATGCTTAAAAGAAGGGTAGAAGACCTCTGGAGATCTTTTTACGTCTACCAGGAGGGTTACTACGAGATAGAGTGCCCCACAATCGCACAGGAATCTGTATTCATCGGCTCAGGCCATGTAAAGGAATTTGCAGATAAAATGGTCCAGTGTCCTCATTGCAAGGAATTTTTAAGGGCAGATCATATTGCAGAAGCTCACAAAACACCAAATGCTCAGACTATGAGTTCTGAAATACTGGCGAGAACCCTTATGTCACTTCCCTGTCCGTCTTGTGAGAAAATATTCGGGCCAGTAGAGGTATTCGGGTTTAATCTGATGTTCAAAACAGCTATAGGACCAGGAACGCAGAGGACTGGATATCTTAGACCTGAGACCGCGCAAGGTATGTTTACCGATTTTCAAAGACTATTACGCTTTTATCGCGATAAATTGCCTTTTGGTGCAGTCCAGATAGGGAAGGCATACAGAAACGAGATCTCCCCAAGACAGGGAATGATACGCCTTCGGGAGTTCAACCAGGCAGAAGCTGAGATATTTGTTCACCCAATGCAAAAGAATCATCCTGAATTCTCAAGGTACAGGGATTATATCGTCCCTCTTTATAGCATGAACGAACAAAATAACGGACTCTCCCCAAAAAAACATACAATGGACGCAGCAGTAAAAACCAATATTATAGCTAATGAATATGTTGCGTATTACATTGCACTTACGCATGAACTGCTGACAAAATTAGGCATAAAAGAAGAACGCATGAGATTCAGACAGCATTTGCGCGATGAAATGGCTCATTATGCATCTGACTGCTGGGATGCTGAGATTTATTCAGACAGGTTCGGGTGGGTTGAAACAGTTGGTATTGCAGACCGAACGGATTATGATCTAAATGCCCATGCAAAAGAAAGCGGAAAAGAGTTCAAGGTTTTTGTCCCTTTCGATGTTCCAAAAACAAAAAAACAACTGAAAATTTCAGCTGATATGGGAAAATTGGGACCCCTGTTCAAAGTAAAAGCAAAATTGATTGCAGACGCATTGAAGGATGCAATTCCTGGAGAAACTAGCACCCGCGTTATTGTAGAAGGAGAAGAATATGAAGTTCCCAATTCTCTTTTTTCGATGAAAGAAGAGATAATTGAGTTACGCGGCGAAGAAGTCGTACCACATGTGATTGAACCATCATATGGAATTGATAGGATGATCTATGCGGTTCTAGAATGCAGCTATTATGAGGACGAGGTTGAGGGTGAAACAAGGAAAGTGTTACGCCTTCCGGCGAGGATAGCACCAGTCCAGGTAGCAGTACTACCACTTATGAATAAAGAAGGGCTCGATTCACTTGCATCTGAATTGAATTCACGGTTAAGGTCAAATGCTATATTTTCTGTGTATGACGACTCAGGCGCCATTGGAAGACGGTACAGGAGACACGATGAAATAGGTACTCCATTCGCTGTGACCCTTGATTTTGATACAATAAAAGATAAAACTGTGACAATAAGGGAGAGGGATTCAATGAAACAGGTAAGAGTAAATATTGACGAACTTGAGACCTTGATCCCAGGGCTTATCCACGATAAAATTCAATTTGAATCCCTATTGTAATGCAGTACATAACCCACCCTCTGATAAAAAAGGATTTAGTTCAGGCACGTGACTATCAACTTTCGATAGGAACTCATGCACTCGATGGAAATACTCTTGTAGTCCTTCCGACCGGTCTCGGTAAGACAGTTGTGGCTTTGATTACAGCAGCATCGCGTCTGTTTAACTATGGCGGAAAGGTGTTGCTGCTCGCACCTACAAGACCTCTCGTGGAACAACACCTGCAGTTCTTTAGAAGCACTCTCGCGGTTGACAATCCAGAAGGTGAGAATAAAGGTTCAGAAATGTTCACAGGTGATGATGACCCCGAAATTAGGGCAAAAACCTGGGAAAATACTGCATTCATTGTGGCTACCCCGCAGGTTACTAAAAACGACATTATTTCTGGCAGATACGACCTTTCCAGCGTTTCACTCCTTGTAATTGATGAATGTCACCGCGCAATAGGTAACTATGCTTATGTCTTCATTGCAGAGCGTTACATGGCAACAGCATCGAATCCACTTATTCTTGGTATGACCGCCTCCCCTGGGGGAAAAAGTGAGAAGATTGACGAAATCTGCAGAAATTTAAGTATAAAAATTGTTGAGACCAGGTCTGTTTCGGATTCAGACGTTGCGCCATATGTCCATGACAAAGAAGTTGAAATAGTTAATGTAGAATTGCCAGTTGAGCTCAAACAGGCACTTCTTTTACTTTCTTCAATACTGGAATCACGGTTATCGAATCTTCATTTGATGGGTTTTGAAGTACCTAAACGTGAACAACTGACAATGAAGAGCTTAAACAACCTCAATGCCGAGATCCAGCGAAAAATCACCCTTAAGGATTCAGGAGGCTATACCGCAGCCTCGATATATGCAGAGATAATGAAGGTCAGGCATGCAACAACCCTGGCCGAGTCACAAGGAAGTGAAGTACTCAAAAACTATCTCGCGAAACTTATTTCTGAATCAAATTCTCCTAATGCCACAAAAGCTTCGAAAAATCTAGTAAGAGATCCTGATTTTAATCAACTGCTTGAACAATCGGAAGGCTGGAAAGAGGAGTGTCATCCAAAATTAGAGGTACTTCTAACAATCATATCCCATGAACTCTCAAAAAAACCAGATAGCAGAATAATTGTCTTTGCCACATACAGGGACTCTGTCCAGAAAATAGTGGAAAAACTGAACAGTGCAGGAATTCATTCAGAACGATTTGTAGGACAGACCAAAAAAGAAGGGGAGAAAGGACTCACGCAGAAGGAGCAGATATCAGCGCTGACACGTTTCAGGGAGGGGTCTTTTCAGGTCCTTGTTGCAACTTCAGTGGGTGAAGAAGGGCTTGATATACCTTCTACCGATCTTGTAATCTTCTATGAAGCTGTACCCTCTGAAATACGCAGTATTCAAAGAAAAGGAAGAACTGGGCGTCACTGCACTGGAAAAGTAATATTGTTAGTGACAAAAGGGACTACTGACGAAACTTTCAGGTTTGTAAGTCAAAACCGTGAAAAAGTTATGGTAAACAAGGTTGAAAACCTCCAATACAGGAAAACTGATGATAATGCAGGCGTTTTTGCAAGTGAAAAAAAGCAGTCAACAATTGATGCCTTTTCAGATATAATTCCGATTCTTGTCGATGACCGTGAAACTTCGTCAGCAGTTGTTTCTGAGTTGTCAACGCTTGGAGCACGCCTGACAATTACCCGGCTTCCATATGGAGATTATTCTATCGGTGAAAAAATTCTTATTGAACGTAAGACATCACGCGATTTTGTAGATAGTCTAATTGACCGTGACCTTATAGGACAGATACGGACAATGGCGGGTGAAGTATGGAAACCTCTCCTGATTATTGAGGGTAATTCCCTTTATTCTCAACGAAATATACATGAAAATGCAATTCGTGGGGCACTTGCAGCAATAACAATAGATCTTGGAGTCCCAGTACTTTTTACAGCAGATGAAACAGATACTGCAAAACTTCTCATTACACTTGCACGAAGAGAATCAAATGCGCACCCAGGAAATGGAAAAAGTACTGTCCATCGCAATACTCACCATACACCTGTTAGTAAAAAACAAGAAGAGATCATTATGGCATTTCCAGGTATAGGCGCTAAAACAGCAAAAGAACTCCTGGTACACTTTGGTTCTGTTAAGGCATTAGTTAATGCAACCGAAGCAGAAATATTGAAAATTGAAGGGATGGGAGAGAAACGTGCAGCCAGAATCTGTGAACTTGCCAGCCACCCATATGTTCAATAAAGCATTACAAGCGCTTCAATACCTGTTTTCAATGTACCCATAAGTTTGGAACACCTTTCTGCATCTTCAGATGAATCTATTTTTTTACACAGATTTATCAATGTGGCACGCAGGCATTCATTTAACTCATAAACGCTCACAAGTTTTTCTGGCTTTTCTATGTCTTTTGGTAGTTTTTCATCGTTTTTTTCATCAGTTTTTTGCACGACGATGTCCCCTCTGTCTTTACAAACAACACAGATAATCTCGCCTTTTATAGAGAAAACCGGATTTCCACAGACAGAACACGAATTGGGGAGCATTTTATGACCCTTTAGCAAATGTTCTGCCATTATCTCATCATCACTTTTCTGTTTGTTCACACTATACCCATATCAAAATGTATAAGGGAGTATATAAGTACATTTTACGGAAACATTGGAGAGATAGCATGACAGCCCCGGATGCAAAGATAGAAAAATGTATTCAGATGTTGGAAAACATCACGAATGACAACACAATACCAAGAAATATACGAAAAGTAGCAGATGAAACACTTAAACTTCTGAATAACACCTCAAAGCCAACCGGGTTTCGGGCTGCAGAAGCAATCTCAAAAATTGATGAGATTAGTAATGACCCTAACATGCCAATTCATGCAAGGACGCGTATCTGGGAACTAGTATCCCAACTCGAGACTATACCTCTCGATTGATTCAATTCTAAAAATAAAAGATAATCAAGAGAGTACAGAGATAATAACAGTCCTCTCCCTTGTTTGTCTGACATCTAGTTCCAGAAGTACAACCTGCTGCCATGTACCTGTGGCTATAACCCCTTCATGAATAGGAATTGTGATAGAGGGACCTACTATTGCTGATTTTATATGAGATCTGCCATTTCCGTCACCCCATCTTGCATCATGTAAATAGTGATGGTTGTCCGGAGCCAGTATCGACAGAGACTGAACCAGGTCACGAAGCACGCCATCTTCATACTCGATGGTTGTTACAGCGGCTGTGGAACCATTTACAAATACATTAAGAAGCCCGTCTTTTACACCACTTTCAGTAACTGCTGACTCAATATGCCGTGTAAGATCGATTACAGATCCTTCTCCGTCAGTCTTCAGATGGATTGTTTTAGCGTACATCAGTGAGTCATAATCCCAGGAAATGGAAATAAGTATGCAATATAAAATTGACGGGTACAGAAGATGACAAAACAGGGCAGATTTTTCTTAATTTCTAAGAAGGTTTAAAATTTTTTTCATTTCACCTACACTGTACTGGCCTTTTGCTGTCGCCGTTCCACCATGGCAATATACAAAAAAAGAACCAAATAGAGCAAAAAGTGCGCGGGCATATCTGAACTCCTCACCCATTACACCTAAACAGATAGGTGATGTGCTGGAAATGAGGTACTGAATTAGTGAAAAAACATCATCATGGCTTTCAGGTGTGACAATAATTTTTGGTATATCACCATATCGCCTTAAATTTGCTTCTAATGCCCTGAGTTGAGGTGTATGGACCATTGAATAAGAATGATAAGATGCAATCACTTTTTTTCCTTTTGCCCTTATAGCCTCAGCAAACCTGCTGTACTTTTGTTCAATATCGATATAATCGGCATATGGCAATATCGGATTTACCATCTCTTCCCATTCTTCCGGTGTTCCTTTAAAAAAGCCTCCTTCCTCTTCACTCCTGACCGTAATTATTTTTGAGAGTGTCTCATGCCCTTTTTTTTCACGTATAAACTGTACTGGATCTCCGACCCACTTGTCCAGCCTCAATTCAAGCAAATCTGGTCCGGATTCAATAAGCTCACTTTGAGATTTATATGAGAAAAGAGAGAGAACTATCTTCACACTTCCAATGTATGCAGCAAAACTATATATGCCCCATGCTAACATATAGCATACTATGCAAGGTTCTACATGCATTAATGCATGGAGAAATTTAGTTCGAAGAAATTTCGGACAACCTTATTCTGATTTTAGCTTTGCATACCGTTTTAGTTATTATAGATTTTAATAACCGCGCGATAACTCTTCAGATTTCTGCGTGGTATGAAATTATTAAAAAAATTTTGTTGGTTTGTATCATGATGGGGAAACAGATCCGGCTTGAACGGATAATTAACAGAAATACAAAAAGGACAATTATTGTCCCGATGGACCATGGAGTTACACTCGGTCCTATTGAAGGACTTATTGATATGGGAAAAACCGTTGACCAGGTAGCGGAAGGCGGTGCAAATGCAGTAGTTGGCCACCTTGGTCTTGCTCTTCACGGACACCGCATGCATGGAAGGGATATAGGTCTGATTCTTCACCTCTCGGCAAGTACTTCGGTGGGGCCTGATCCTAATAAAAAAGTACTTGTGAACAAAGTGACTCATGCCCTTAAGATGGGAGCTGACGCAGTCTCAATTCACGTCAATATCGGTGCAGAATCCGAAGCTTCCATGCTTGAAGACCTAGGGAATGTTGCAATATCATGTATGGAATGGGGAATGCCGCTCCTTGCAATGATGTATCCAAGAGGAAGAAAAATAGATAAGGAAAATTCTCCGGAACATGTTGCCCTCGCGGCAAGAGTAGCTGCTGAACTTGGTGCCGACATGGTAAAAACAGTATACACAGGAGATCCGGATTCATTCAGGACTGTAACGAGGGGCTGTCCGGTCCCGGTTGTAATTGCAGGAGGATCTAAAAAAGGGACAGGTGCAACAATGAAGGAGATAGAAGGAGCAATAGAGGGAGGTGCTGCCGGGATCTCAATTGGAAGGAACGCTTTCCAGTTTTCCAACCCAGCAAAATTTGTAGCAGCTGCATCTCACATTGTTCATCATAACGGGACCGCCGATGAAGCAATTGCAATGCTGGAGGGAAACAAATGATAGGAAAAGAGATCCGTCTTGAACGTATAATGGACCGGAACACCGGCAGATCTGTCATCATTCCAATGGATCACGGATTCACACTCGGACAGATAGAAGGGCTTGTCGATATGAAAAAAACCGTATCTGAAGTGAGTGATGGTGGTGCAAATGCAATTGTTCTTCATAAAGGGCTTGTAAAAGGTGGACATCGAGGATCAGGTAGAGATATCGGACTCATTATTCACCTTTCTGCAAGTACACAGCTGAATCCTGACCCTAACGATAAAGTAACAATATGTACGGTTGCAGAAGCAATCGCTCTTGGAGCGGATGCTGTATCAATTCACATCAATCTTGGAGCACCCCAGGAGTCAAGGATGCTCGAAGAGGCAGGAGTCATATCACGGCATTGTATGAAGTGGGCAATGCCTCTCCTTGTGATGATATACCCCCGTGGCAAAGATATTGACCCTTACTCACCTAAGTTGGTTGGTCATTGTGTGCGGGTTGCTGAAGAGATCGGAGCCGATATTATCAAGACAAATTATACTGGCGACAAAAAATCGTTTCAGGATATTTCTGCGAGTTGTTCAGTACCGGTACTCATTGCAGGAGGAGAGAAAACAAGCGACCTCGAATCACTTTCGTTAATAAATGAAGCTGTAAGTGCAGGTTCAGCCGGAGTTTGTGCAGGAAGAAATGCATTTCAAAGGGATAACACCAGGGAATTCGTCAGGGCGCTCTCCCGGGTGGTCCATGATCGTGTTGCCCCTGAAGATGCCCTATTAAAAGAGAGCAGACCTGGAATCTGGAGCAATAAGGTATGAAAGAGTTCTGGGTTGAGGTTCGTCCTTGGAATAAAAACCTTGCAACAACCGCACTCGAATCCGGAGCTACTGCAATATTCACAGATGAACCAGAGAAGGCCAAAGAATTAGCCCGTGTGACTGTGATCGGAGAAGGAGGTGACCTCGTACCTGAAAGAGATCTGCATTTTGTCACAATATCAGGTAAAGAGGATGAAGAGAATGCGGTAGAACTTTCAAGGAAAGGCTGGGTCGTGGTTACAACCCAGGACTGGACAGTTATTCCTCTTGAAAATCTTGTTGCCCAGTCCAGGTCAGTCATCGCATCAGTAAAAAACAAGGAGGAGGCTGAGCTCGCGCTTAATATCCTGGAAAGCGGAGTAGCAGGAATACTCCTTTCAACGAATGATGCGTCTGTTATTCGCGATACAGGCAGTTACATGCGAAATTCTTCTGAAAACTTTTCATTAAAGATTTTTACAATAACCCGTATAACTCCTGCAGGAATAGGAGACCGGGTCTGTGTTGATACAACAACTCTTTTTAATGAAGGAGAGGGTATGCTTGTCGGAAATACATCACACGGTTTCTTTCTTGTTAATGCAGAAACTTTAAAAAATCCCTATGTAGCTCCACGACCTTTCAGGGTAAATGCCGGGGCAGTACATGCATACATATTGAAGCCTGATAAAAAAACAGCATATCTTTCAGACCTCAATTCTGGTGACAGATTGCTGTTAATTGATCATGAAGGTAACTCAAAAGAAGTTACTGTAGGAAGACTTAAGATTGAGAAACGCCCGATGCTCCTTGTGGAAGCTCTTTGTGAAGGGATAAAGGTTCATGTGATGTTACAGAATGCAGAGACTGTCCGAATCTTGGGAGAAGGTGGTAAAGGGATCTCTGTAGTTTCGCTAAAACAAGGAGACCGGGTTTATGGTGTCCTTTCGGAAGAAGCAAGACATTTTGGTCACGCAATAAACGAGTCAATTCTGGAGCGCTGATATGAAAGTCGGGATAATCGGTGGGACCCGTGGCATGGGTCGGTTATTTGCCAAGTTATTCTATGAAAACGGGCATGATGTTAGCGTTGCAGGGAAGACAACACCAATAAGGCCTTTATCTCTTGTAGAAAAAGTCGACCTGGTCATAGTATCTGTCCCAATTCGGATGACTATCCCGGTAATAGAGGAGATTACACCCTTTCTCAGAAAAGATCAAATAATTTGTGACCTGACTTCACTGAAGGTTGAACCTGTTGAAGCCATGCTTCGTTCAGACGCGCAGGTGATCGGTCTTCACCCTATGTTTGGCCCAGGAGTACAGTCTCTAAAAAACCAGGTGATTATTGTAACACCTGCACGATGTAGTGACGAGACTCTCTCATTTATATTAAATATCTTTAAATCCGAAGGAGCACGCATTACAATGACTACCCCTGAATCTCACGATAAAGCAATGGCAATTGTCCAGGGGCTTATGCACTTTTCTTCGCTTCTGATTGCAGAAACAATTCATATGATGGGTGTCCAGCCCGAATCACTCCTGAAATACGCAAGTCCGGTTTATAGAATGGAGATGGGTGTAGTTGGAAGACTTCTTGCTCAGGACGGTTCCCTTTATGGGGATATTCTCCAGATGAACCCATACTTCCGGCAAATATTGGAGAATTATAACAAAGCCGCCGAAAAAGTTTCAAAGATTATCCTTGACTCTGATTTTTCAGGGTTTAATTCATTATTTGAACTAAATAAAGCATTTTTTGGCCAATTTTCTGAATCTGCCATGGAAGAGACTAATCATATAATCCAGATCCTCGCGGAGAGGTAAAAAGTGATAGCGGCACTAGGCCCACGCGGAACATTCAGTCATGAGGCCGCAGCATCACTTTTTAGAACAGAACCTCTGCTTCTCCCTTCAATAAAAAAAATTGTTGAGGGTGTTTACAAGGGTGAATTTATCGGAGTTGTCCCAATAGAAAACAGTGAAGTAGGGAGCATAGGTCTGACGCTGGATGCACTCAACAAGTTCCCGGTATTTATCACAGGAGAAGCATGGTTTCGAATCCGGCATCATCTTGCCTCAAATGTTACTTCAACAGAGTTCATAAAAAGAGTCTATGCCCATCCCCAGGCACATGAACAGTGCAGCGAGTTCCTGGAGGAACTGGGTGTCACTGTAATACATACCGAGAGTAATGCAGTCAGTGCAGAACTGGCAGCAAAAGATCAGGGTTCTGCAGCAATAACAACCGAAAATGCAGCCAGGTTGCAGAATTTAGTAATTATCAGAGAAGACGTCCAGAATAGCGAGGATAATGCCACGCGTTTTGTCTCACTTGAAAAAGAAAGAAAAAAAGGAAGTAGTCCGTTTACTCAATGCAGTCTTATAATAGACCCTGAAACTGATAGACCCGGACTACTTTATGAAATTCTAGGTCCTTTCGCTCAAAGAGGGATTAATTTATCAAGGATAATATCCCGCCCTTCAAAGCGGGGACGCGGAAGTTATCTTTTTTTTATCGATTGTTCATCTACAAATTTTCTTTGTGAAGTAATTGACGAAGTAGGAAAGATTGCTCTTGTCAGGGAACTTGGTTGTTATTCAAGTATCGGAGGAATCTGAATGAGAGTCAGGACCTTAAAGACAGGGCCAGTAGATTTAATATTTGATGCTCCAGCGTCAAAAAGTTACACTCACAGGGCACTTATTATAGCATCACTAGCCACCGGAGACTCAGTCCTCACCCGCCCGTTATTTGCTGAAGACACTCTTCTGACCCTTAAATCTCTTCGAAGGCTTGGTGTCAGGATCAGTGTGAAAAATGAAAAATTTTTTATTGAAGGCACGGGTGGGATTTTTCCTCGCAAAAGACCTGTCAAAATAAATCTTGATAATAATGGGACGGGTTTAAGGCTGCTTACCGCTTTTTCATTACTCACTAAAAGACCCGTCACTCTTACCGGAAACGAGAGAATGCAGGAACGACCTATCGGACCCCTTGTCAGTGGACTTAACAAGATTGGAGGAAATATTTCTGCACAAAATGGGACTCCGCCAGTTCATGTATCAGGTAAACTCTCCGGTGGTTTTACTACTCTTTCAGGCTCTGTCAGCAGCCAGTTTATTTCATCTATACTGATTGCTTCACCCTGTGCAGAGACAGATGTTGAACTGGAACTTCCTGAATTACCGGTTTCTGCATCATATATCGACATCACACTTGATATGATGCGTTCCTTTGGTGCAAATGTGAAAAATGATTCTTATACCCACTTTTCAGTTGACAGCAGGAGTAAGTACAGTTGCAGAGAATATCAGATTGAAGGTGATTTCTCTTCTTCTTCCTATCTCTTTGCAATTGCAGCGGTAAATGGAGGGTCGGTAACAGTAAACGGGCTCTCAAAAGATTCTTTTCAGGGAGACAAAAAATTTCTTGACATACTGGAAAAGATGGGTTGTAAAGTAGAATATCATGAAAATAAAGTCAGGGTCACCCGGGATGGACCTATGACCGGTGTTTCGGTTGACATGTCAAAATCGCCGGACACAGTTCAGACAGTCTGTGCGATTGCACCGTTTGCAGACACAGAGACAACAATTTCAGGAATCCATCATCTAAAATATAAAGAAAGCGACCGGATAAAGGTTATGGCAAAAATTCTCCAGTCAATGGAGATAGAAACCAGAGTTACGGCAGACACAATAACAATAAAACCTGGAAAACCCGGACCCGCGGATATAGATCCTGAGGGCGACCACCGGACTGCAATGAGCTCTGCAGTTATGGGTTTTATTTCTGGAGAAGTAGTTATCAGGAGCGCAGAGTGTGTAAAAAAATCCTTCCCTGATTTCTGGGTTCTGCTGGAGGAACGAGGCCTTTGCCAAAGATTGTCCTGACCGGATACCGTGGAGTCGGAAAGACTGAGACTGGAAAAAAGCTTGCAGAGAACTTAAAACTCCATTTTTTAGATACGGATAACGCGATTGAAGTGAAAACTGGTTCCACAATACATGAGATATTTCAAAATGAAGGAGAAGAAGCATTCAGAACTATAGAAAAAGAATTAATTAATTCACTCAGGACATTTCACGGTGTTATCAGTACTGGTGGAGGTGTAGTCCTCTCACCTGAAAATATCAAGGTTTTAAGAGAAGATGGGATAGTGATTCTGCTTACTGCAGGAACAAAAACCATATTATCAAGAACCAATGACAATTCACGTCCAAAACTGACAGATCTTCCTCTTCTTGAAGAAATTAAAAAAGTCCTGAAAGAGAGATGTGTCCTATACCAGGCTTTTTCAGATATCTGTATAAATACAGACGATCTGACTCCTGATCAGGTTGTTGAGAAGATTATGCAGGAACTTTCCCCAGTTCAACGTATCTGCGGAATTGCCTGCAACCCATGCGGACATAGCAGAAGCCCGGAGCTTTACAACAAGCTTTTCTCTCTATACAAACTTCCTTATCGGTATTTAAGGTTTGAAAATAACGATTTTAACAGTATAATCGAAAATGTTTTCAAATTACCTTTGAAAGGACTTACTGTCACTATTCCATTCAAAAACACGGCTGTAAAATATTGTGATGTATTAAGTAAAGAAGCCCGTGAGATTGGTGCAGTAAATAGTATTGTCAGGTGTGAAAATTCCCTTATTGGTCACAACAC
The DNA here is from genome assembly GCA_903926075.1 of uncultured Methanomicrobiales archaeon. GTDB lineage: Archaea > Halobacteriota > Methanomicrobia > Methanomicrobiales > Methanospirillaceae > CAIYHQ01. The sequence goes on along the minus strand of CAIYHQ010000066.1, from coordinate 8,209 downwards.
AGACTGGAAAGGTATTGTTGAACCTCTCTCCTCTTTTGAAGGTGCAAATTCTGTTGTAATCGGGGCCGGTGGGGCAGCAGTTGCAGCAGTATACGGGCTCCTTTCAATGGGTATTGATGTTACAGTTGTGAACAGGACAATTGAGAAAGCATATAAAATTCGCGACCAGTTCCATTGTAAAGCGGCAGATATTTCAAAAATTGGAGATATCAAACCTGACCTGCTTATAAACTCGACTCCATTGGGAATGAACGGAGAGGGGATACCGGTAAATCCTGATATTATTAATGAAGAGATGACAGTTTTTGATCTGGTATATACCCCAAAAGAAACTCCCCTTATTAAGGAAGCAATGAAAAGAGGGGCTAAAACGATTCCAGGGACAGAGATGTTTGCAGTTCAGGCGAAACACCAGTTCAGACTCTTCACTGGAATAGATGTCCCTCTTGAAAGGATAAAGGAAATATTAACATGAATACTTTTGGAACGAGTTTTCGGGTTACTACATTTGGGGAAAGTCACGGACCATGCCTTGGAGTTATCATTGACGGCTGTCCACCTGGAGTCTCCCTGAAAGAAACAGATTTTATTGAATTAATGTCCAGAAGAAGGCCAGGTACAGGTCCACTCGTCTCTCCAAGGAATGAGGAGGACCGGGTTATTATCGCGTCAGGTGTATTTGAAGAGAAAACTACTGGAACGCCGATAGCTCTGATAATCAGAAACAATTCCATGAATCCAGGCGATTATGATTTATTAAAGACCGTTTTTCGACCAGGACATGCTGATTTCACATATTATCATAAATACGGGATACGCGACCACAGAGGTGGCGGGAGAAGTTCAGGACGGGAAACTGCAGCCCGTGTCGCAGCCGGGGTAGTAGCACTTCGGTGTATTTCAGGATATGGAATAATAATTGAGAGCAAAATTTGCGAAATTCATGGAACTTCTGATGAAAAGAGGTTCCAGTACGAGATAATCAAAGCAAAGGAACAAGGGGATTCAGTCGGGGGAATAATTGAAGTAAAAGCGAGAGGGTGCCCTCCGGGTCTTGGTGACCCGGTCTTTGGAAAACTTGATGCCTTGATTGCCTGGGCGATGATGAGTATCGGCTCAGTGAAGGGTGTTGAAATAGGGAATGGATTTCTCGCATCAAAACTATTAGGAAGTGAGAATAATGATCAGATTACAGAAGAGGGGTTTTGTTCAAATAATGCTGGCGGAATCCTGGGTGGAATCAGTACAGGGCAGGATATAATTGCAAGGCTTGCAATAAAACCGACTCCTTCGATTGATAAAGAGCAAAATACAGTTGATATCCATAATAAATCTCAAAAAATTTCAATTGGTGGAAGACATGACCCCTGTATCGTTCCCCGCGTACTTGTTGTTGCAGAATCAATGCTTGCACTTGTACTTGCCGATGCCCTGATAAATCAAAAGAAAATTATTGGACTTTCCAAAGAATTTCATTAATTCAATCACTAATGAATAAAAGGTAGATTTATTTCAATGGCGGTTCAGTCTTTAAAGATTTTAAAGGAGGGAAATGTCACAATAGAAGGATTTGAAAGTGGTGACTTTCGGAGTTCAACCCTGAAACATGAATCCGGAACCGGCGGGGGTTCGACTGTAACCTATATTGAATCAGATATAAGAATTGTCGTTGATACTGGTTTTGATTACCTTTACACTGATAAAGAGACTAATTATCGTGAGAATAAACGCACTCTTACTCACTCATTGCATTTGCTTGGGTTATCACCAAAAGATATTGATCTGTTATTTATAACACACCCCCATGGAGATCATATTAATAACCATGAACTCTTCTCTTCAGCTGAAATTGTAATGGGTGGACAGAAAAATGAGATAGGTTCATTTGAATTTACAAGGGCAAAACATGGACAAACAATTACAAAAGGAGTTCAGGTCATCTCCACACCTGGACACACACGCGACCATTCATCACTGATAGTTGAACTGGTTCCAGCCGACAGTTTTGTAAGAAATAAATCGCGTGAATTTCAGTTATTTCATGATTGCATTAAAGTGGTGATTGCAGGAGATGCAATAGTAACGCCAGTATACTATTATCTTGAAAAGTTCTGGGAATTTAATCCGGATTTTCTCTCCCACAGCCTTTCAATGGACAGTTACATGAGAATTATTAAAGTTGCAGATTACATAATACCTGGTCATGGAAATATATTTGAGAACGTGAAGAAAGCATTTCTCTCTGTTTAATTCTCATCATCCCTTTTTATTTAACTCTTTAAGGTAATTTTCAAAAAGATGTATTCTTGTACTTATCGGAAAAGGAATACCTATGGTGCTTATTATTGCATCTCCTCTCCCCAGAGTCTGAATCTCTGTATCCAGGTGGTGAAGGTCCTGCTTTGCGCTCTCTGCAATTGTATCCCTATCTTTTTTATCGGACAGGCCCATCACAACAAACGTATTGATCTGGGCAAGGATTCTTTGATCTATATTTTTCGGCTGTTGTGTTATAACGCACAGACCAACTCCGAACTTACGCCCCTCCATTGCACATTCACGAAAAATTCCGGTGTCAGGTGCTTTTGGGCCAAGCACTCTCTGGGCTTCCTCAATTGTAATAAGAACCTGTTTTGGTTCAACAGTCCAGAGGTCTGCACCCATCTGATTTGCAGCTTCTTCATGGAAATACAGGATTTTTCTGACGATAGCAGAGAGCAAAAATAGTTCGCTGCGTTCATCTAAACCTGGGATATCAATCAGAACCACCTTGTTCTGATAAAGACTTTTTAAAATATCAGTTATGGAAGAACCGTTCTTTCTAAAAAAACGGGAACTTGTTCTTTGTAAATTTTTTACTCTTCCTTCAATGACTCTGCCGGCACCAGGGTTTGAACCTCTTATGATATCAGCAATAGCAGGATGAAAACTCACTCCGCTCGTAGTCTTTGAAGCCGAAGGAAGTGAATCCATACCTTCATTCATAAAAAAATCGATAATGTCGCTACCCTTAAATGTATCAAGGGATTCAACAATATCGAGAATATAACCTGATAATTCATACAAGAGACCCAGGTCAGTCATTCTGAAATCATCATACTCAATGAAAAGCTCTTTCATCCCATACTGTTCCCTGTCACGCTGGGGACGAATAGAGAAGATATCAAGGCCATCTCTCCCCTTTTCATAATGGTAAAGTCCTTGCATTATCTCACCCGATATCCCCCTTAAACCACCGATGTATTCACCGTGCGGGTCAACAATAAGCAGGCCGAATTTACGGGATTTCATTGCAGATGCGCAAAAAACCTTCATAAAATTACTTTTTCCCATACCAGTTGTAGCAAAAACGCCCATATGTTGCACTAGTACCCGCTCAGGGAGGGCAACAGTGAGGTCTTTAATTACTCCGGACCCGGAGATCATTGTCCCGATCTCAATTCCTCCCATGACTTTTCGAAGAAACATCAGGTCTTCCTGGGTTGGACGAACAACTTTCGAACACCTTGCAGGAAGAGTCCTGGGAAGGTTGAAGTTCCCGGAACTATCAAAAAATCCTAATGGATATGCTTCAACTGACTGCCATGATTCTTTCGCACTAAAGGTGGGAATACCTGAAATTTCCCTATCCTTTTCGAGATTCAGAAAAGAACTGCCATGTTTTATACCGGTTACTTTGGCAAAGAAAGTATAATTCTGGTTATTATCCATTATTTTAAAAATATCGCCCACAAAAACAGAATCATTATAGGGTACTATAAATCTGTAAGAAAGCACATCAGTCCCTAAAAGCCTGTACATCTCCCATTCCAGGCCCGACTTTTTTTCAGAGTTCACAACCTTAACTCCCTGTTAAATCGTTTTATTTATTGATAGATAATGTTGTCCTGCATATCTGATTAAGCTGAACTTGTATAATTTCACAAAGAAAATTAGTCACTAAAAAAAACCAGACTAAAAGACGAAGAAGAGGTAATAAAGTGCAATAACAGCCATGAAAATACCGGTTACAAAATTTAGCGCCCTCCTTCTAGTTATTAAAAATTTTGTAAACATCTGCCCCTTTTCAAGAGAAATGACGGCTATTGCAAGCAGAGGCAATGCCATGCCAAACCCAAATAAAAAAAAACTTACCAGGTTAGAAAGAAATGATGACACGGTGGTACTCATTCCAAAAACTACCACCATTGGTGCAGGATTGCACGGAATTATAATAAATCCGAACAGAATGCCATATAAAAAAGCACCTGCGAATTTATTCCTCCACCTCGGTAGTGGAAGGGATGGAAATTTATTAGGTATGGAAATGCCGGTTATAAGAAAAATTGAGATTATAAGAAGGAGAATAAAAGCAGCTCTCGAAATTATTCCAGCAGCTGATGAAAGCGATTCTTTAAGAAGAAATACAAAAAGAAATCCAACAGCGAGCATTGCAGTCATTATTCCAGCCGTGATAATAATCCCAAGCAGTAATGGATTTACTTTACGTCCTCCATTTTCTTCTGAACCCGCAAGATAACTCAGGAAACCCGGGTATAAAGGAAGGACACAGACTGCACCCAGAGGGGAAAGGAGCCCTGCCAGGAAAGAAAGGGCCCAGTTTGAGATTATATCCATACTAGCAGACTGAAAACAGACCTTCTTTTATCATTGATTCTGATTTTATACCCCATCCGAACCTGTTCACCTTGGTTCCGTTGCAAATTACAATCAAGGGTGCATTAGCCGGAGTTACAATCCCAATCCCATATTCATCTACCATAGGTTGCCCTAAATCATAACTCATTATTGCATATTTACTGTCACCAAAATTATGCTGTTTCAGATAATTTTTTACATTTTCAGGTTTCTCATTCGGATCCGCGACAAGGCCAACAAAAATAAAATCATTTCCATATTCTTTTTTAAGCGACATTATCGCCTTTTGCTGTTCAACGCAGATTGGACAGCTTAGTGTAAATAGTAATACCAGTACTGGTTTTCCAAAATTATCCCCCAGTGTGAAGTCACCACCAGTATTTACATCAGTTATCCTGGCATGGAGCCATGTCAAATCTGGTCCATTCAACCCGGTCTGCGAAAGGGTTGCTGTGGGAACACTTACTGGTCCAGTTTTTTGAGAAGTTGCGGGTGAGCTGATATCCGGACTTTTTGCAAGCATGGCAAGGCTTGCTACACAAATAACCGCGATTAATGCTATAATCAAAATAAGGAGATTATTCTTGTTCATTCTAATAATAAGTCGTTATGATTGTGGATAATGATTTTGTTTAGAGGGCATTATCTCCTGTTAACATACTTTCACTCCCTTTCACACAATAGTACCCCTTTTTCATCAGGTCGTCCTTCCATACATTACAGTTTGGACAAATACAGACCTGCATAATCGATATGCAGTTCGGGCTATTTCCTTCATAACAATAAAATAGCTCTCCGCATTCTGCTGCACAAAGTGTATATGTCGGACACTCTGAACATATACAGATCTTTTCACTCTGTTTTTCCATGGAATCCTGATTTTATGATAGGGACCACGAAAGTGATAAAGTTCTCCCTCTAATACTATTTCTATGCCTGCACCTTTGGTTGGTCATAAATTAGGTTACGATTCTGTCCGTGTACCCGATTCAGATACTGGAATTGGACAAAAAGTCCTTGGAATTTCCGGTTCAAGCAGGCAGATTTCCGGCATGAGCAAAACTGAAAAGCTCCTGATACGGTCATTGGAGATATTTTCATCATTCGGTTGTGATACAGAATTTATCCGCGTAAAAGATCTAAAAATTTATGATTGCGAAGGAAATTATTCGGAAAATCCCTCATATTGTACTTATCCATGTCAAAGTTCTTTGAAATATGAAGATGACGAGATGCAGAAAGTCTATGACGCCGTTTTTGCAGCAGACATTCTCATACTCGCAACCCCCATCAGGTGGAACAATCACACAGCCCTGGTCCAGAAATTTATTGAGAGGATGAACTGCATTGAGAACCAGTATTCCTGGTTTGGGAACCGTCTAATTCACAATAAGGTAATTGGCCTTATTATAATAGGTCATGTGGATGGTATTCAGCACGTAGCAGGAAACCTTCTTAACTTTTTCTCGTGGCTTGGATTTCATACTCCTGAAGTTGCTATTGCATCATGGGTGGGAGAGAATGATGAAGATACAACTAAAGATTGGGGCCAGATTGAGAATAATAAGTACATTGGAGAAGACCTTAAAAACATGGTATACAGTTCTGTCTGGCTTTCACGGAAATTAAAGAGGGGAGGATATTTATCTGATTGAAAATGATCACTCATCATTACGAGAGAGAAAAAGGTACGTGAAGTCCAGGACAAAAAGGCGGGTGGTCAAACGATGCTGGGTCTAAGTCTTCAACAGAGTACCGCCATCACATCCCAAACACCGTTACTGTCACTCCCCCCTGCTCACGGGTCTCAGTATATATTTTCCTATCCCAGCTCTTCTTTTTAGTCTCGTCAAAGATGACAAGGTATACCTCATCTGCACCGCAGGAGTCAGCATATTTGAGCACCTGGGTAACCCCTGAGGTAATTGTCGCCTCGCGCAAACCTCTCAATACCTTGCATTCGATAACAAACCGTTGAACGTTTCCGCAAGGAAGACGCCAGAGAATGAAGAGATCAGTCCTTCCCATACCAAGGCCATATTCCCGGGTTATCTGCCCGCCACCATTAACGATCCTCTGAAGAAACGCCTGGAGCAGAAGTTGTGGGCCAGCTTCTTTGTAGTTTGCGATATCGGTCCAACTCGCTGAATTCTCTCTATAGAACTGCTGAAAAGAAGAAAGTAGGTGTTTTATATCGAGTCTCCCTTCGGGGCCGATAAACCAAGCGGGGTTTACCGCGGGTTCAAGGTTTAACTGGGTTATATACGTTATCGCCCTGGGGATAATCTCCTGGTAGATGGGGTTTGCAATCACAAAACCCTCACTTCTTCTCGTGATAAGACCGAGGTCCTGTACGTAGCCAATATCATCTTCACTTACAGCATTCTCAATCATGGTACCTTCAAGAATCGGTCCGATAACTCCTCTGACACGCTCTTCTTTCAGCTTGTCTACCAGCTGATCAAGATGCGTCTCCCTCCGTTGTATTATACGCTCTTTTGCATCCATAACGAGAGACATGGTGATTAGGTTCGTGCGATCCCTTCCCTCCTCAAGTTTGAAACAGACCTCATACGCAAGAGCATTAACGAGCCAAGGCTGACCGCAGGTCAGATGCCAGATAGCTGCAAGAGCACCTTCACTAAACACCTGGCCAGTCTCCCGAGTATGCTGCAGGCACAGTGTTCTATCCTCCTCGTCAGAAAAATTTCCAAGCCGAAGTGACTCTGCCTTGATATTGAAGGCACTTCCCCCGGTTATGATCTCCTGATCTTTCTCTGAGTGGATCCGATAATCACGGATATCACGGACTCCGCACAGGATAACTGAAGCAGGAAATGATGAGGGCCTTTCAGGATAGCCCGAACGAATCTGACGAAGAAGGGAGATAAGTGTATCACCGACAAGGGCATCCACCTCATCGATGGCGAGGACAAGTGGATGGTTCAGTTTTAGGCACCAGTCTGAAAGAACTGTTTTTAAGGCCGCATCCTCTCCATACGCTTCAAGACTGCTATTAATGAGGCCCCGCAGAGTAGTATCTCCAAGAGTCCTGTCTGCCTGAAGGGCAAGTTCGCTAAGTATTGCCTTTATCCCCCTCCCGACATCGCCCCTGGCCGTCTGGCCGCACTCAACATTAATATAGAGTGCCGTGTAGTTTCCTTCACGATTCAGGTGATCCCGGAGGGCAAGCAGGCAGGATGTCTTTCCACTCTGCCGGGGAGCATGGAGGACGAAGTACTTCTTCTGAGCGATGAGGGACAGGATCTCAACCAGGTCAAACCGTGAAAGCGGAGGGAGACAGTAGTGATCCTGACAATTCACCGGCCCTGCTGTATTGAAGAACCTCATAATAAGCTATCATGAGTCATAAGGGCAGATATTTCTTATTGCGATCACTGGCATATTGCAAAAATTGCCATGCATTACCCTGAAATAGTTCAAGAAAGATAGTGAATTTGAACGGCGGTGATAACATATCAAAACAATGAAGTACTCAACTGTTATATCATAATTCATGCGGAACGTGAGCAGGGCAGCCCACCATTTGAATAAGGGGATTGACTATTTT